>JAHELT010000163.1 GCA_024644045.1 Chromatiales bacterium
TCTCGCGGTGACCGAACATGACCGCTTCCAGCATCACATCTTCGCTGAGCACCTGCGCCTCGGACTCGACCATCAGCACGGCGTTCTCGGTGCCGGCCACGACCAGATTGAGCGCCGAGCCCTGCAGGTCGGTCATGGTCGGATTGAGAAGGTACTCACCGTCGCGATAGCCGATGCGAGCCGCACCGATCGGTCCGTTGAACGGCATCCCGGACAATGCCAGCGCGGCCGAGGCACCGAGCATCGCCGGAATGTCCGGGTCAACCTCGGCGTCCACCGACAGCACCGTTGCAATCACCTGCGTTTCGTTCTTGAAGCCCTTGGGAAACAGCGGTCGCAGCGGCCGGTCGATCAAGCGCGAAGTCAGCGTCTCCTTTTCCGTGGGCCGGCCTTCGCGCTTAAAAAAACCGCCGGGTATTTTTCCGGCGGCGTACGTGCGTTCCTGATAGTTGATGGTCAGCGGAAAAAAGTCCTTTCCGGGGTCGGCTTTCTTCGCACCGACGGCGGTCACCAGTACCACCGTGTCGGACATGCTCACCAGCACGGCCGCGTCGGCCTGGCGGGCGATCTCGCCGGTTTCCATACAGATTTCGTGGCTTCCGTACTGAAACCGCTTGGTTAGTTTGGTCACATGCGCACCTTGGAGGTTGTTAGCGCCGTAATCCCAGGCGCTGAATTAGGTCCTGGTAACGGCTGACATCGACTTGTCTGAGATAGTCGAGCAGTTTGCGGCGCCGGTTGACCATGCGTAGCAGGCCGCGCCGAGAATGATGATCGTGCTTATGGAGACTGAAGTGCTCGGTCAGATGACCGATGCGCGCCGACAGCAACGCTACCTGCACCTCGGGCGACCCGGTGTCCCCGGGCTCACGCTGATACTCGGTGACGATTGCCGTCTTGGTTTCGGTATTAAGGGAGGGCATCGAGGCTCCGCTGGGTCTGGGCCAAATGAAAAGCGCGAATTTTAGCACCTGATGTGTGCGATACAACAGCCAAAACGCACCGCCCCCACCCTCCGGCGCGGCTCATCGCGCCAGCAGCCGCTTCGGGGCAACCTTGCCGTCGTCCTGCACGCGCCCCATGCCGACGAACGTGCCGTCCCGCGCGTACAGGCGCAGGTAACCGCTGGCCGGCGCGTTCGGCACCTGTACGGCCTGTCCCTGGCGCACGTAGAAGACCATATCCGGGCTCAAGGTCACGCCGGGCCAGCTGGCCAGCGCGGTGTCGAGCGGCAACCGGTAGGCATCGAGCGCGGCCGGGCCTTCGCGTGCGGCGGCGTGCAGCGCGTCCAGGGTGACGCCGGCATGCTCGGGCGCCTGAAACACGCCGACCCCCGTGCGCCGCAGTGCGCACACGTGCGCCCCGCACCCCAGCCGCTCGCCGATATCCTCCACCAGGGTACGCACATAGGTGCCTTTGGAGCAGTGCAGATCAAAGCTGTACTCGTCGCCGTCACGGCCGGTGAGAACGAACTCGAACACGTCGATCGCACGCGGTTCGCGCTCGACCTCGATGCCCTTGCGGGCCAGCTTGTACAGCGGCTTGCCGTGGCGTTTGATGGCCGAGTACATCGGCGGTATCTGGTGCTGGTGCCCGCAGAACGCGGGCAGCAGCTCGCGCACGCTCTGTTCGTCGATGCCGGCCGTGCTGCGTGTCGCAACCACCTCGCCCTCCGCGTCGGCGGTGGTCGTCCGCTCCCCGAAACGGGCGCGCAGCGAGTAGCGTTTATCCGCATCCAGCAGGAACGAGGACACTTTCGTGGCCTCGCCCAGGCAGATGGGCAGCAATCCGTTGGCCAGCGGGTCGAGGCTGCCGGTATGCCCGGCTTTACGGGCCCGGAACACTCGTTTGACCTCCTGCAATGCATCGTTCGAGGTCCGCCCGCTGGGCTTGTCCAGCAGCACTATGCCGTCTACCGCCACGCGCTTGGCCCGCATGTTTTCCCCCTCAGAGGGGCAGGACAACGTCCTACCTGCCATTACGCTGCATCTTGCGCCGGCCCCGGTCTCGGGGCGCCTGCGCCGATGTGGTCGCGGCCGGCAGGTGCCATCGCTCTGACCTGCTTTCGACTGGCCAGTGAGCCGCTAGTCCTTCGCATCGCGCCGGCGCGCCGCGTCGATCAGCTGATCCATACGAACGCCCTCTTCGACGGACCGGTCGTAATGAAAGCGCAGTTGCGGCGTGTTGCGCAGGCGCAGCTTGCCCGCCAGGCGTTTGCGCATGAACCCGCGCGCCCGCGCCAGCGCGGCCAGCGTATCATCGACCGATTCCGGTTCCAGCACCGTGAAATGCACGTCGGCAATGGACAGGTCGCGGGTCACTTCCACCTCGGAAATGGTGAAGAAGGTGCCGATGCCGGGATCCTTGAGCTCGGCACGGATGATCCCCGCCAGCTCCCGTTGGATCTGGTCCGCCACCCGGTCGCTGCGCGGATAGTCTTTCGCCATGTGTGCTCGCTGGCGGCACCGGGCCGGACGCTGGATCCGCCGCCTTCACCGCTGCACGATATCCCCTCAGGCAACCGTGCGCGCGACTTCGGTGCGCTCGTAAACCTCGATCTGGTCGCCCACGCGCACATCATTGTAGTTGCGCACAGCGATGCCGCACTCGGTGCCCATACGCACTTCCTCCACGTCGTCCTTGAACCGTCGCAGGGATTCCAGCTCGCCTTCGTAGATCACTACGTTGTCGCGCAGGACGCGTATCGGCTCGCTTCGGCGCACCACCCCGTCGACGACGATGCTACCCGCCACCGCGCCCATCTTCGGCGACTTGAACACTTCCTTGACCTCGGCCAGCCCGATGATGCGCTCCTGGATCTCCGGGCGCAGCATACCGCCGATCGCGGCCTTGACGTGGTCGATGGCTTCGTAGATCACGCTGAAATAACGCAGGTCCACGTCCTGCTCGTTCACGGTACGCCGCGCGGCCCCGTCGGCCCGCACGTTGAACCCGAGCATTATCGCCTGCGAGGCGGCGGCGAGGTTGACGTCCGACTCGGTGATGCCGCCGACGCCGCCACCGACGATCTTGACCTCGACCTCGTCGTTGGAAAGTTTCTCCAGCGCTTCCTTCAGCGCTTCGAAGCTGCCCTGAACATCGGTCTTGATCATCAGGTTGAGCGGCTGCACCTCGCCCTCGCGGATCTGCGAGAACACGTCCTCCAGCTTGGCCGGACGTTGGCTGGCAAGGCGGATGTCGCGGGTCTTGCCCTGGCGGTACTGAGCGAGCTCTTTCGCCTTACGCTCGTCCGCCGTAGCGAGCAGCTCATCGCCCGCTTTGGGCGTGCCCGACAGGCCCAGCACCACCGCCGGAATCGACGGCCCGGCGCTTTCGATGCTGTTGCCGCTCTCGTCGAACAGCGCGCGAACGCGCCCGAACTCGGTGCCCGTGACGACAATATCGCCTTTCTTGAGCGTGCCGCTTTGCACCAGCACCGTGGCGATCGGACCGCGCCCTTTGTCGAGGGTCGCCTCCACGACGATGCCGGCGGCATAGCCGTCGCGCGACGCCCGCAGCTCGAGCAGTTCGGCCTGCAGCAGGATCGCGTCGAGCAGATCGTCGATGCCGTCGCCGGTCTGCGCGGACACGTTGATGAACTGCGTATCGCCGCCCCAGGCGTCGGGAATCACGTCATGCTGCGCGACCTCGTTGCGCACACGTTCCGGGTCCGCCTCGGGCTTGTCCATTTTGTTCACTGCGACCACCAGCGGCACTCCCGCGGCACGCGCGTGCTGTATCGCCTCGACAGTCTGCGGTTTCACGCCGTCGTCTGCCGCCACCACGAGCACCACGATGTCGGTGGACTGAGCGCCGCGTGCGCGCATCGCCGTGAATGCCGCGTGGCCGGGCGTATCCAGGAACGTGATCATCCCGCGCTTGGTTTCTACATGGTACGCGCCGATGTGCTGGGTGATGCCTCCGGCCTCGCCGGCCGCCACCCGCGTGCGGCGGATATGATCGAGCAGCGAAGTCTTGCCGTGGTCCACGTGGCCCATGACCGTGACCACGGGCGGCCGCGGCAAACGTTCCTCGTCTTCTGTCTCGACCTGCAGAACCTCGGTCAGCGACTTCTCTACGTCGCTCTCCGACTGCGTCAGCGCCTTGTGGCCCATCTCCTCGACCACGAGCACGGCGGTATCCTGGTCGATCACCTGGTTGATGGTCGCCATTTCGCCCATGTTCATCATGGCCTTTATCACTTCGGCGGCCTTCACCGCCATCGCGTTGGCCAGTTCGGCGACCGTGATGGTGTCGGGGACGTTCACCTCGCGCACCACCGGAGCGGTCGGTTTCTCGAACGCGTGCTTGGTTTCGACGTTTTTTACCGGCGTACGTACGGCACGCTTCTTCGAGCGGCGGCCGGCCTTGCCCTTGGCGACGTGAATCTCGTCGCGGCCGTAGCGGGTTTCTTTCTCTTTGCGCGACTTGCGGTCCGCCGCGCTGCTCTTCTCGCCTGCCGCAGCTTTGGCGCGCGCCTCCTCCTCGGCTTTGCGCCGCGCCTCTTCCTCTTCGGCCTTGCGCCGCGCCTCTTCCTCGGCGACCTTGCGCTTGGCCTCCTCTTCCTGGGCCTTGCGTTTTTCCTCTTCCTCGCGGCGTTTGGTCTGCTCGGCTTCCTGGCGCTTGCGCTCCTGCTCGGCCGCCTCGGCCTCCTGGCGAGCGCGCTCCTCTTCCAGCGCCTGGGTTTTCTGGACCTCCTCCTGCAGGGCGGTGCTGCGCTTCACGTAAGTTCGCTTGCCGCGCACTTCGACGTTGACCGTCTTACGCCCCGGCGGGCCCGCCGGCACTTTCAGCTCACTCACCCGCTTGCGGCGCAGGGTAATCTTGCGTGAAGCCAACGGCGTCCCGTCGTTGCGTCCGTGGGAACGGCGCAGAAACTCCAGCAACTCCATCTTCTCGTTGTCGGTGACCGCATCGTCGGCGCTGCCCTTGCTAAGGCCGGCGTCGCGAAGCTGCTCCAGCAGTCGGTCGACGGGCGTGCCGACGACTTCCGCGAGTTGTCTAACGGTTACGTCGCTCATTCGTTCACCCCACTGTCGGGTCACCTTCGGCGTTTTCTTCCGCGGCCTCGAACCAGGGCGCACGGGCTTTCATTATCAGTTGCGCGGCGAGTTCCTCATTCATGTTCTCGAACTCCATCAGGTCGTCCACGGCCTGGTCGGCGAGGTCTTCGAGCGTGACTATGCCCTTGGCGGCGAACTCGTAGGCCAGCTCCTCGTCCAGCTCATCCATGTTCAGCAGCTCCTCGGAAGGACGGGCGTCGCCGATTTTCTCCTCCGTGGCGATCGCCTTGGTCAGCAAGGCGTCGCGCGCGCGGTTGCGCAGCTCCTTGACGATGCCTTCGTCGAACTCCTCGACCTCGATCAGCTCCTGCTCGGGCACGTAGGCGACTTCCTCGATGCTGGTGAAGCCCTCCTGGACCAGGATGTTGGCGACCTCGTCATCCACGTCCAGCTGCTCGGCGAACATCTGCTGGAACTGCTTCGCCTCCTGCTCGCTCTTCTCCTCCGCTGCCTGGGCGTCCATCACGTTGAGCTCCCAGCCCGTCAGCTCACTCGCCAGGCGCACGTTCTGCCCGTTGCGTCCGATCGCCAGCGACAGCTTTTCCTCCTCGACGGCGATATCCATACTGTTGGCGTCCTCATCGACGACGATCGACACGACTTCTGCCGGCGACATGGCATTGATGACGAACTGGGCCGGGTTTTCGTCCCACAGAATGATGTCGACCCGCTCGCCGGCCAGCTCGTTCGAGACCGTCTGCACGCGCGATCCGCGCATGCCGACGCAGGCGCCGACCGGATCCAGGCGCGGGTCGTTCGAGCGCACCGCGATCTTAGCGCGCACCCCCGGATCGCGCGCCGCGCCCTTTATGTCGATCAATCCCTGACCGACTTCCGGCACCTCGAGCTTGAACAGTTCCGCCAAGAACTCCGGGGCGGTGCGCGTGACGAACAGCTGCGGACCGCGCGGCTCGGAGCGAACCTCGCGCAGGTAACCGCGCAACCGGTCGCCCGGGCGCACGGCCTCGCGCGGGATCATCTCCTCGCGCGGCACGAACGCTTCCGCGTTGCCGCCCAGATCCATGTAAACGCCGCTGCGCTCCACGCGTTTGACGATACCCATGATGAGTTCGCCGACGCGATCCTCAAACGCTTCGACCACGCGCAGGCGCTCGGCCTCGCGCACCTTCTGCACAATGACCTGCTTGGCGGTCTGTGCCGCGATGCGGCCGAAATCCACCGACTCCATCGGCTCCTCCGTGAAATCGCCGATTTCCGTGCCGGGGTCCAGCTCCTTACCCGCGGCCAGGGTCATCTGGCGCATGGGAAACTCCTGCTCCTCGTCGTCGCTGATGATTTCCCAGCGCCTGAACGTATCGTAGTCGCCGCTCTCGCGGTCGATGGCCACGCGTACTTCGATGTCGCCGCCGTGTTTCTTGCGCGACGCCGAGGCGAGCGCTGCCTCGAGCGCTTCGAAGATGACCTCCTTGTCGACGCCCTTCTCGTTCGATACGGCATCGACGACCATCAGGATGTCTTTGTTCATGGCTAGTCTGTCTCTCTACTCAAACGTCACGCCTTAGCCGAACTCCGGCACCAGGCGCGCTTCGTCGATATCCGCGTAATCCAGCTCCCAGCGCTGGCCCTCACCCTCGATCAGGACCCGTGAATCGGGCGAGACGCTCATGCGCCCCTTGAAGTTCCGTCGCCCGTCCACCGGGGTGTGTACACGCACGCGCACCAGCGACCCGCTGTGCGCGAGGAAATCGCGCTGGCGGAACAGCGGCCGGTCGAGTCCGGGGGAGGAAACCTCCAGCACGTACGCCTCGCGTATCGGGTCCTCGACATCGAGCACCGTGCTCAGCTGCTGACTGGCGCGGGCGCAGTCCTCCACATCGATGCCGTCCTCGGCGTCTATGTACACGCGCAGCAGGCCACCGCGGCCGCTCCGCCCGTACTGGGCGCCGACAAACTGGTATCCCAAACCGGACACCACCGCTTCGACACAATCCCACACAGGCGTTGGCGCCCGCCGCATCGCTGACCCTCAACCTGCTTTATTGCAGGAACGAAAAGGCCCCTGCTCGAGGGGCCTTTACGACTCACATTCTTGGTAGCGGGGGCAGGATTTGAACCTGCGACCTTCGGGTTATGAGCCCGACGAGCTGCCAGACTGCTCCACCCCGCAGCAGGCAGCGCATTCTACTCACTCATTCGCGCATTTTCAAGGTCACAGGGGCGCCTCCTCGGCCGTGCCCTGCGGCCCCGGCAGGACGGGCCCCGCTCACCACATCAGTGACTGGGTGCACAGGGTCAGCAAGGCGCTCGGATAGATGCCCAGCGCCAGCAGCGCGAGCCCGTTGGTGCTCAGCACCACGCGCATGCCGCGGGTCTCCTCCAGCGCGCTGTCGTCCAGGGGCGCGTCGAAGTACATCAGCTTCACCGCGCGCAGGTAATAGAAAGCACCGATCACGGAGAACCCCACGGCTATCGCCGCCAGCCACCACAGGTCGACGTCGATGATGGCCCGCAGCACGTACAGCTTGGCGAAGAACCCGACGGTCGGGGGCACCCCGGCCATCGAGAACAGGATGATCAGCATCATGAACGCGAACCAGGGGTTGCGGTCGTTTAACCCCTTCAGATCATCGAGCTGGTCCGCCTCGAAACCGGCGCGGCTCAACAGGATCACCACCCCGAATGCGCCCAGCGTGGTGATCGCATAGACGATCGTGTAGAACATCGACGCCGAGTAGCCCTGGCGGGTCCCTGCGAGGATGCCCAGCAGCAGAAACCCGACATGCGCGATGGTCGAATAGGCCAGCATGCGCTTCAGGTTGGTCTGTGCGATCGCCACCACGTTGCCGATAGCCAGTGACAGCAGCACCAGGACAATGAGCATGTCCTGCCAGTCGCCGTGCAGCGGACCCAGGCCGTCGACCAGGAACCGCATCACGAACGCGAACCCGGCCACCTTCGAAGCGCTCGCAATGTACACGGTGACCGGCGTCGGCGAGCCGTGATACACATCGGGCACCCACATGTGAAACGGCACTGCCCCCAGCTTGAACGCCAGCGCCACCACGACGAACGCGAGCGCCAGCGCGGCACCGATGTTGCCGGTCCCCTCCCGCCGGAGGAATTCACTCAGCTGAACGAGGTCCAGCGTGCCGCTCAGGCCGTACAGGATGGACACGCCGTAGAGCAGGATGCCCGAGGCCAGCGCACCGAGCACGAAGTACTTCATCGCCGCCTCGCTGGCGCGCGCGGAATCGCGGTCGAAGGCCACCATCGCGTACAGCGACAGCGACAGCAGCTCCAGGCCCAGGTACAGGCTGAGCAGATTGTGCCCCGACACCAGAATCATCATGCCCAGTACACCGAACAGGCCGAGCACGTAAAACTCGCCGCGGTAGAGCCCGCGCACGATGAGGTAGCGGCGCGAATAGGCGAACACCGCCAGCACGATCAGGCAGATGAACGCCTTCAGGACCGTGGCCATGGTGTCGGCGACAAACGAGTCGGCGAACACCACGCGCGGCGCATCGCCGTGAGTGTAGACGACCAGCACCAGCGTCGTCAGCAGCGTGAGCTGCGAGAGCAGGAAGGTGACGTCGCGGCGCTCCTGGTCCAGGAACAGGTCGATGATCAGCAGGCCGCAGATCGCGCAAAGCAGAAAGATCTCGGGAATGGCCGGTAAATACTCGAGTGCCGAGGTGTACATGGCGATACGACTCAGGGAAGCTTGGTAAGCACGATGTGGCGCAGCAGATTCTCGACGGACACGTGCAGCACGTCGACCAGGGGCGCCGGCCAGATGCCGATCGCCAGCACGGCCACCGTCAGCGAGCCGAGCACCAGGAACTCGCGGCCGTCGATGTCGCGCAGCGCCGCCACCGCATCGCTGGTCACCTCGCCGAATACGACCCGCTTCACCATCCACAGCGTATAGGCGGCACCCAGCACCAGGGTGGTGCCGGCGAGAAACGCATACCAGAAGTTAGCGCGGAAGCTGGCCAGGATCACCATGAACTCACCGACGAAGCCCGAGGTTCCGGGGAGCCCGGCGTTGCTCAGCGCGAACAGCACCATGAAGCTCGCGAAAATCGGCATGCTGTTCACCACGCCACCGTAGTCCTTGATCATGCGCGAATGCAGCCGGTCGTACATGACCCCGACGCACAGAAACAGCGCGGCCGAGACAAAGCCATGCGACACCATCTGCACCATGGCGCCTTCCACGCCCATGGCGGCACCGTCGATGTCGCCGCCGGACCGTGCGAAGATCGTGAACGCGATGAACAGCCCCAGGGTCACGAATCCCATGTGCGAGATCGACGAGTAGGCGATCAATTTCTTCATGTCCTGCTGCACCAGTGCCACGAAGCCGATGTAGACCACGGCGATGAGCGACAGTGTAATGATCAGCCAGTCAAGCTCCCGGCTGGCATCCGGTGCGATCGGGAGGCTCAGGCGAATGAACCCGTAACCGCCCATCTTCAACATGATCGCCGCCAGCACGGCAGATCCGCCCGTGGGCGCTTCGACATGCGCGTCCGGCAGCCAGGTATGCACCGGCCACATGGGAATCTTGACGGCAAACGCGGCGAAAAACGCGAGAAAGATCAGGATCTGCTCGGTGCGGGTCAATGCCAGCGCGTGAAAATCCAGGATCGCGAAGCTGTTCCCCGACTGGAAGTACATGTACACCAGGGCCACCAGCATGAGCACCGAGCCGAGAAAAGTGTAGAGGAAGAACTTGATCGTCGCGTAAACCCGGTTCGGCCCGCCCCAGATGCCGATCACCAGGAACATCGGTATCAGCATCGCCTCCCAGAACACGTAGAACAGGATCGCATCCAGCGCCGTGAACACGCCGATCATCAAGCCTTCCATGATCAGGAACGCGGCCATGTACTGCGCGCGTTTGTGCTCGATGACCCGCCAGCCGGCGATCACCACCAGCGGCGTGATAGAGGCCGTGAGCACGATCAGCGGCAGGGAAAAACCGTCGATACCGAGCGAGTAGTAGGCGTTGATCCCGGGGATCCACGAGAAATACTCGGTGAACTGCATATCGGCCGTGGTCGTGGAGAACGCCGACCACAGCGGCACGCACAGCGCCAGCGTCGTCCCCGAGACGGTCAGCGCGGTGCGGCGTGCGCCCTCCTCACCCGCGAGCAGCACGATAATGCCGCCGGCAATCGGCAGCCATACGAGCAGACTCAGAATCGGCCAATCGAGCATTGTTGTTATCGGTCTAGTAGTAAACGAGCATTACGAACAGGCTGAGCAGCAGCAGCAGCCCGATGATCATGGCAAACGCATAGTGGTATAGAAACCCCGACTGCAGACGGCGCACGACCCGCGCGACCCTGCCCACCGTGTTTGCGGTTCCGTTGACGAGGATGCCGTCGATGATCGACTCGTCGCCGATGCGCCACAGCAGCCTGCCCACCAGGCGTCCGCCGCCAGCGAACACTATCGAGTTGAACTCGTCGAACCAGTACTTGCGCGTCAGCACCAGGTGCAGCGCGGAGAACCGTTCGCGCAGGCGCCTGGCAAGCTCCGGGCGAAGCAGGTACAGGTACCAGGCGGCGGCCACCCCGGCGAGCGCCAGATAGAACGGCGCGCTGACGAACGCGTGCAGGGCGAACGACACCGCTCCGTGAAACCCTTCGGCGACCTTCGCCACAGTCGCGTGCTCGGGGAGCACCTTGATCGCATCGCCGAAGAACCCGCCAAAGAGCACCGGTTCGATGGTCATGCCGCCGATGATCAGCGACGGAATCGCGAGCGCGATCAGCGGCACGGTGACCACCGCCTTGGTCTCGTGCAGATGCTCCGCGGTTTGCGGATCCACCCGCGACTCGCCATGGAACACCAGAAAGAACATTCGAAAGCTGTAGAACGCAGTGATGAACACGCCGATCGTGACCGCGAAGTACGCGAAACCGGCACCGGCGAGCTCGGCGTTCGACACCGCCACAATGATCGCGTCCTTGGAGTAATAGCCTGAAAAGAACGGCGTTCCGATGAGCGCCAGCGAGCCGATCAGGGACGTGACATAGGTGACAGGCATCTTGCGGCGAAGCCCGCCCATGGCGCGGATGTCCTGCTCGTGGTGCATGGCGATGATCACGGAGCCTGCGGCGAGGAACAGCAACGCCTTGAAAAAAGCGTGTGTCATCAGGTGGAAAATCGCAACCGAGTAGGCTGATGCACCGAGCGCAACGGTCATGTAACCGAGCTGCGACAGCGTCGAGTAGGCGACCACGCGCTTGATGTCGTTCTGCACGATACCGACCAGCCCCATGAACAATGCCGTGACGGCGCCGATCA
>JAHELT010000164.1 GCA_024644045.1 Chromatiales bacterium
GGTTTCTCGGGCGAGGGTAATGCCGTTTTCAGCTTTGCCGGCGCCCCGCGCAAAGGCGGGCTCGGCCGTTGGGTCGGCGAACGGCTGCCCGGCATGGCATTCGAGGCGCAGGGCATGACCTGGGAGGTCTATAAAGAAAAGATCGATGAAATGGGTGCGATTGCGGAAACCTTCATCGAAGGCGAGGTGAAGCGCTCGCCGTCGGCGCAGTACCGTATTGATCCGCTCGGAAACCTCGAGATCGTCTCCACGCACGACCAGGTGCTGGGTGGCGCCGCCGAGCAGATCTTCCTCGGTTGCCGTTTTCCCGCCGATGCCCAGTACCGGCTCGACATCCAGGCTGCGGGACTGAACGCTGCCCACAGTTTGCGCGATCGCGGCGTGGTAGGCCGGTTCGGCATCGATTTCGTGTCCGTGAAGCGAGGGCGACGCTGGCAGCACTACGCCATCGAAGTCAACCTGCGCAAAGGCGGCACCACGCATCCGTACCTGATGCTGCAGTTTCTGACCGACGGCGGCTACGATCCCGACAGCGGCAGCTACTTCGCAGCGGGCGGGCAGACCTGCTGCTACTACGCCTCGGACAATATCCAGTCGCCGCAGTACCGCGGCCTGTCGCCCGACGATCTGATCGACATCGCGGCATTGAACGATCTGCATTTCCACGGAGCCACGCAACAGGGCGTGGTGTTTCACATGATCGGTGCGTTGTCCGAGTTCGGCAAGCTCGGCATGGTGTGCGTGGCCGAGAGTCCCGACCGGGCACTCGGGTTGTACGAGCAGATTCTCGCAACACTCGATCGCGAGACGGGCGGGGACGCTCGCGGCGCTTGAGCAACGCCGCGTGAGATGATGAAGATCACGGTGATCGGTGCGGGCGCGATGGGGTCCGTTTACGCGGGTCTGCTCGCCGATGCCGGCAATGACGTGGCGGTGGTGGATCTCTGGGAGGCGCACATCCGCGCAATCAGCGAGCAGGGTCTGCATATCGCCGGGGCGAGCGGCGATCGGGTGGTGAAAAACCTCGACGCGGTGACCGATACGGCGCGGCTCGACCCCTGCGACCTGGTGATCATCGCCACCAAAGCTTCGGGCGTGGCGGCCGCTGCGCGAGCCGCCCGGCCGCTGCTGCGGGATGACACGCTGGTGCTGACGATTCAGAACGGGCTGGGCGCCGGCGAGCGCATCTGCGAGCACCTGGCCGCGGCCAACGCGCTGCTCGGCGTGGCAGGCGGCTTCGGCGCCTCGGTCAAGGCACCCGGCCACGTACACCATAACGGAATGGAGTTGATTCGTATCGGTGAGATGCAGGGCGGCCTCAGCGAGCGCGTGGAGCGCATTGCCGCCGTGTGGCGCGACGCCGGCTTCAACGTGCAGAGCTACGCGGACATCGAGCAGCTTATCTGGGAGAAGTTCATCTGCAACGTCACGTTCAGCGCGCCATGCACGGTGTTCGGTGGCACCATCGGTGAAGTGATGGCGGATCCCCACGCCTGGAAGATCGCCTTGACCTGCGGACTTGAAGCCGATGCGGTCGCCCGCGCAAGCAGCATCGCGCTGTCTTTCGAGGACGCCGGGGCTTATGTTCGCGCATTCGGCAGCAAGATGCCGAATGCGCGCCCGTCGATGCTGCTCGACCACCTGGCCGGACGACCTTCGGAGATCGACGCCATCAACGGCATGGTGCCGGTCGCTGCCGCAAAAGCCGGGCTGCGGGCGCCGTACAACGAGGTGGTCACGGCAATCGTCAAATCGCGCGAAGCCGCGTTCGGGTGACTGAGACGGTGAGTTGGCGCGGAGCTACTCGACGGCGACTGCGAAGGGCCCGCGACGGCGGTGACCGAGATCAAGTGTAACTCGAACGCGATGTGCTGTAGTGGCAACACGGTGAGCGGAGCGTCGCGATGGATAACCACTACGAGGCAATCGTTATCGGTTCGGGGCTCGGCGGGCTGACCGCTGGCGCGCTGATCACCGACGCCGGGCATCGGGTGCTGGTACTCGAGCAGAACGATGCCTTCGGCGGGGCGGCGACCACCTATCATCGTGGCGCGATGACCGTGGAGGCTTCGCTTCATGAGACGACCGATCCGCGAACGACGGCTGATCCCAAGGGAGAGATCTTCGAGGCGCTGGATCTGTACCAGGATGTCGAGTTTGTCCCGGTCGGTGATTTCTACGAGGTCCGCTGCCCGCTCATCGGCGCGCCGCTGAGCCTTCCGCACGGTACCGAAGCGCTGGGCAGGTGCCTCACGGAGCGTTTTCCGCACGAGGCGGATTCCATCCACCGCTTTCTGAAAAAGGTCGCCGCGATCGAACGGGCTCTGCGGATCATCATGGAAAAGCATGATGGCATGTGGTGGCTGGCGCATGGCGCCGAGTTGCCGCTGCGGCTGTGGTCCGTTCTGCGTGATATGCGTTCGAGTTTGTCCCAGGTGCTGGAACGTTACTTTGGTGACAACGAAGCCATCAAGTTCGCACTGGCCGCCAACCTCACCTATTACTCGGACGATCCCGACCGGATGTGGTGGCTCATGTATGCCGTTGCCCAGGGCGGGTTTTTTCACGGCGGCGGAAACTACCTCAAGGGCGGATCGCAGGTGCTCAGCGATCGACTCGTGGATCGCATTCGCGGGGGCGGGGGCGAAGCACTCGCAGGACAGACCGCCGTCGAGATACTCCTCGGCGAGCAAGGCGCGGTTTCGGGCGTCAGGTACCGACCGCGCGCGGGCGGCGACAGCACGGTTGCCCACGCGCCTCTGGTGTTCGCCAACGCCGCGCCACATGTGATCGAGAACATGCTACCACGCGTGCAGCGCGACCAGTTCATGGCGCCGTATCGCGATAAGCCACTATCGATTACCTTGTTCTCGATTACTCTCGGACTGAGCAAGCGTCCCGCGGAGCTGGGCACGCGCGCCTATTCGACGATGATCATTCCACCCTGGATGGAGCGACTCACCGATTTCAAGCGTTGCGCGGCGCTTCTCGCCGGCTTGCCAGGCGGCCGGTTCCCGGCGTTGGGAATCGTCGACTACAGTCGCATTGACAGCGGCCTGGTCGATGGCGCACTTTTCCCGGTGAGCATCGTGGGGCTGGACCGGCTCGAGAACTGGGAGGGGCTGAGTGACACCCAATACAACGCCCGGAAAAACGCCTGGCTCGACGCGGTGATCGAACGTCTGGACAAGGAGTGGCCGGGATTTGCCGACGCCGTTGTGCAGAAGGACATGGCCACGGCACGCACCATGCACCATTACCTGAATACGCCGGGCGGCGCCTTGTACGGATTTGCCCCCGAGGTGCCGGACCGGCTGCCTTTTACCGGACCGCCGCGGACACCGAGGACTTCGATCCGGGGACTGTGGCTCGCCTCGGCCTACGCAGGTGCCGGCGGTTTCAGCGGCGCCATGGGTGCCGGCGCCACCGCCGCGAAAGCAGCCCTGCATGAATAGCGCTTACGTCGTGTAAGGTCCACGCATATTGCTCACACGTCGGCGTGGGCCGATGCTTTCGACGCCGAGCCCTAGGCCGGTTGCACTGCCGTCGGGGGGGGGTGCCCGATCGAGCGTGGCCAGCACGGCGTCAAGCGCATCCCCGGCTTCGTCCCGCAACGCAGCCTCACGCAGCTCGCGAATCAAGACCGCGGTGTCGGCGCGCCCGTCGAGCCGGCTCAACGCCGACAGCACTTTTGCGTACTTGCCGGTCCCGCGCGTGTGTGTGCCCGAGTAGCCCTTGATCAGCCGCTGGCACTTGAGGATCTCGACCGCCGCTTCGCGGTCATGCTCGGCGCGGGCTATGACCAGGTCGAGCCAGCTTTCCATGCGCTGAAGTTCGCGCCGGTGTCGCAACGAGCCGCGCCGCCAGCGGCGCAGTCCGGCGAGCGCGTTCATCAGTACGAACCCGGACAGTGAGTCGGTACGGACGCGGCGGCCCCGGTCGATCACACGGCGCAGGGGGCGCGCGAGCCACTGGCTGCCCTCGATCGCCTGGCCGAGGCGGGCGGGGAGGGTGGCACACATTTCCTCGAGCCGCGGGTGCATGAACTCGGTGACGCGCAGCGGTTGATTCACGGCGGCGCCGACATCCTCACGCACCCGAGCGCTGCGCGTACCGCGGGTTTTCAGTTCCGCTACACGGATAACGTCGTCGTATGCCATGGCCCGCGACACGTACTTGGCGGCGGTCGTGGTCAGCTCGCAGTCGTTCGTGCCGGGGTCGGCAGCGGCCAGTGTGCCCACCCGGTCGAGGTACTCGTCGCCGTACGCCGCGTCCTGGAAATCGACCACCGCATCCAGGCCGGCCTGCAGCATCGCGTGCGCGGGCGCGGGGAAACGGCTGCGCAGGCGCTCACAGGCCGCCGCGTAGCGGCGCCGCTCTTCTTCACTGCCGCCCTGCAGCCGTCGTGGTGGACTCTCGGGCGGCTTGGCGGCTTCGGGGCGCCCGGTGACTGCGTCGAACCCGGCGGCGAACGCGGCGAGACTCGGCGCGACGCCGACACCGCCGCGCTCAATCGTGGCCTCGAACGCGGCGCGGGGGAACGGCAGGGCGCCGGCGCCGGCAATTGCGCCGAACAGGGCGGCGGAAATCACGCTGCCGGTTGTTTCGGCAATGGCGGCCATGTCGGCGTGCACGAAGCGCTGCGCCGCCGATTCGCCTGCGGCGAGCACGGCACCGGCGTCGGCCCGACCGTCGCCGGGCGCGGCTTTCTCGCTCAGCGAGTAAGCGCGATGGCTGGAGGCGATCAGCAGCGTGCGGTCCGGGGACACCAGGCCACGCTGGATGGCGCGCCCCGCCTCCATCAGTTCTGCGGCGACACACACATCGACCTCGCCTGGTGCGGGCATCAGTGCCAGTACCGGCTCGCGTTCCGTTTCCGGCAGCATCTCGATGTAATACACGGTCGCTCCGGTGCGCTGCGCCACCCCGGGCACCGAGGTGTTCTGTGCGCGCCAGCCGTTGGCTTCGGCCAGCGTCACGAGCCAGTTCGACAGCACGCCGCCGCCCTGGCCGCCGACGGCGAGGACCGCAATGGTCAGCGGTTTGACGACTGCTTCAGCCACCGGCTTCGAGCCCCGGCTCGATGTGCAGCCAGCGCTGCGCGCGGCGCCGCTGCAGGGCGCTGATCAGGCGCGCGCGCCACCGGGCAACAGCCGACTCCCAGCGCCCGGGGTTGTGCACCACGTCAGCGCGGTAGAAGCTCGGGCAAAGCACCGCGGCTTCGGCGACTTCCCCGCAGTTTCCGCACGCCACGCAGCTTTGATCGACGTGTGCAACCGGGTCGTCGCGCAGCGGATCGTTCAGGTGCTTGACCGTGAGCGACGGGCAGCCCGACAGGCGAATGCAGGCATGATCCCCTGTGCATACGTCCTCATCGACGCCGAACTTCTGGCGTACCGTGCGCCGGCCCTGGTCGATGGCCTGGCGCATCAGCGGCTTTTCGCGCCGCTGCCGGTTGAGCATGCACTCCGAAGACGCGATGATCACTTTCGGCCCGCTGGCTCTGGTGGTCAGTGCCTCGCTCAGCGTGTCGCGCATCTTGCCGACGTTGTAGGTGTGGTCGATGTGCCTCACCCACTTCACGCCGACACCGCGCACCGCGCTTTCGATCGGGTGCCGCGTGCTGCGCTGCGCATTGGCCGCGCGTGACGATAGCAGGTCCTGTCCACCCGTTGCAGCGGAGTAGTAGTTGTCGACGATCAGGATGACGTCGTCGCTCTCGTTGAATACGGCATTGCCGATGCCGCTGGTGAGCCCGTTGTGCCAGAAGCCGCCGTCGCCCATCACCGAGATGGCGCGCTTGCCGGCTTTGACGTTCAGGGCGGACGCGGACGCCGGACCCAGCCCGTACCCCATGGTCGTGGCGCCGATGTTGAACGGCGGCAGGATGGAGAACAGGTGGCAGCCGATGTCGCAAGCCACGTGGTGTTCGCCTAGGGCCTGCTGCGAGAGCTTCAAGGCGGAAAAAATCGGACGTTCCGGGCACCCGGTGCAGAAGCCCACGGGACGCTGTGGCACCACGTCTTTCAGCAACTGCACGGCCTGGACGCCGGCGTTGCGCTTGTCCGCCGTCTGCGCCGTGCCGGCTGCGCCGGGCTGCACGGATTGAATGAACGCCGAGACACCTTTATGCAGCGCGGCCGCCGTGTACTCGCCGGCTTTGGGCAGTATGTTCTTACCATACACTTCGGTATCGACACCGTGCTTGCGCAGGATGGCGTTCAGGGCCTGTTCCAGATAATCCGGCTGCCCTTCCTCGACCAAGAGCACGGCGCGCTTGCCGCTGCAGAATCCGGCCAGGTCCTGGTCGACCAGGGGGTAGGTGACGTTGAGCACGTGCAGCGGCACGCGCGAATCGCCGAACACGCTGGCGAGGTCGAGACTCTGCAAAGCGCGCACGACGCCGTTGTACATGCCGCCCTGCAGGATGATCCCGATATCGTTCAGGTCGCCGTCGAAGGTTTCGTTCAGCCGGTGCTCGCGGATAAACGCGAGGGCCGCGGGCCAGCGCTGGTTGACCTTTTCCTGCTCTTGCACATACGACGCGGGCGGCAGGACCACGCGATTGGGGTCGCGTCTCGGCTGCTCCAGCGCCTGCGCCACGGTCATCGGGGGTGGCCGGTTGTCCCGGGTGATGAATCTGCCGTGCACGTGACAGGCACGGATACGCACTTCTAGCATGACCGGGGTGTTAGTGGCCTCCGACAGGCTAAAGCCGTTCTCCACGGCGGCGACGATGCTGGGCAGGTTGGGCCTGGGATCGAGCAGCCAGATCTGCGATTTCATGGCGAACGCGTGGCTGCGTTCCTGCATGATCGAGGAGCCTTCGCCGTAGTCTTCACCGATGATGATCAGCGCGCCGCCGGTTACGCCGCCGGAGGCAAGGTTGGCGAGCGCGTCGGAGGCGACGTTGGTGCCGACCGTGGACTTCCAGGTGGCCGCGCCGCGGATCGGATAGTGAACGGACGCCGCCAGCATGGCCGCGGCGGCGGCTTCGCTGGCACTCGACTCGAAGTGCACGCCAAGCTCGTCGAGCACCGGTTTCGCATCGGCCAGCACGTCCATGAGGTGTGAGATGGGCGCGCCCTGGTAGCCGCCGATGTAGCCGACGCCGCACTGCAGCAGCGCCTTGGTGATAGCGAGAATGCCCTCGCCGCGGAACTCCTCGCCGGCGCCGAGGCGCAGCTTCTCTACTTCACGTTTGAACGAGCGTTCGGCCATCAGGTGTCTCGGCGGTGCGCGCGGGCGGGCGCGCGGTTACACAAACGGTCAGCACTGAGCGCAAGAATACTCTGAAACGCTCTGCCGCTCACTACGCAACGCCGGCCCACCCTGATATATTGCCATGCCAGTCGGCCCGGCGCCGCGTGTGCCGGGTCAGCTACCAATGGGGGAGAGAAAGATGAAAACAATCATCGCGATCGTGACCACCGCCGTCGTTACCACCGCACTGTCAAGCGCTGCTCAGGCCGCCGAGGTGAAGCTCAAGGCGGCGAGTTTCCTGCCCGAGCGGGTGATTTTCGCCAAGCATTTCTACCGCTGGGTCAACGACGTCAACCAGCAGTGCGCCGGGAAGGTCAACATCAGCGTGGTGGGGCCGGCCGCGGTCAAGTCGCTGGAACAGTGGAGTGCTCTGAAAAGCGGCGTGATCGACATGCATTTCGGACCGCCGAACTACTACAAGGGCACCATGATCGAGGCGGATGTCACCAGTTTGGCCAACGTGCCATCGGCGACGCAGCGCACCAACGGCGCCTGGGCGATCATCAACGAAATGCACAACGAGAAGATGAACGCCTGGTACCTGACGCACATCACCAACGGCGTGCCGTTCTATCTCTACACCAGCAAGCCGCACAAGGACGGCCGCTTTGACGGGTTCCGGCTGCGTTCGACGCCGATCTACGACAAGTTCTTCAAGGCGCTGGGAGCGCAGCCTGTGCGCATGCCGCCGCCCGCGGTGTACACGGCGCTCGAGCGCAGCACGGTCGACGGTTATGGGTGGCCGCTGTGGGGCGTGGTCGATTTCGGCTGGGACAAGTACACCAAGTACCGCCACGGACCGGGGTTCATGAGCGCCGTGGTGAACATCATTGTCAATCTCGACAAGTGGAAGTCGCTCGACGACGGGCAGCGCCAGTGCCTGACCGACATGGCCGTCAAGCTGGAGGCCGACTGGCCCTCGCTGCGCGCAGCCACTGACACGGAGCAGGTTGCCGGGCAGGATGCGGCCGGTATCCGGTATGTCGACCTGGGTGCGGGATTCGCGCAGCAGGCCCACGATCTGCACTGGGCAGAGCTCGAGGCTGCCAACGCGGCAGTCATCCGCAAGCTGAAGCCGCTGCTGGTCGAATGAGCCTGCGCGCCGCTGGCGGGCAGACACGGCATGTCGGCTTCCGAGCAGGCGCCCGCGCCCGCGGCTGAGCCTCGAGGCTGGTTCGACCGGCTGGTTGCGCTGCTCGCCGGCGTGGCTGGTGTGCTGTTGTGTGCACTGACCCTGCTGATCTGCGTGGATGTCGCGGCCCGCTCGCTGCGGCTCTTCCCCATGCCCTGGTCACTCGACGTCGCCGAGTATCTGCTGTACGCGATCACCTTTCTCGGCGCGCCGTGGGTATTGCTCACCGGCGGCCATATCCGCGTCGATCTGCTCAGCCAGTACCTGCAGCCCGCCGCGCGGCGGGCCGTCGAACGCTGCGCCAGTGCGCTCGGAGCCCTCGTGTGCCTGGTGCTGCTCGGCTTCTCGGTGCGAGTCGGGTATGCGTCCTACGTTGACGGCACCATGGTGTACGAGACGTTCGTGTTCCCTGAATGGCTGCTGTTTACGCCGGCGCCTCCCGTGTTCCTGCTGATGCTGGTGATTTTCCTGCGCGATCTCGTGGCGCCTCGCGCTCGCGTTCTCCGCTGAGGCGCGGTACCGGTCATGGAGTGGTACAGCGTTCTCGCCTTCCTGATCGGCGGGCTGGTGCTGTTCATGCTGCTCGGCCTGCCGGTCGTGTTCGCGTTCTTCGCCGTCAACGTGATCGGCGCCTACGTGTACATGGGCGGCGAAATCGGGGTGGCGCAGCTGGTGCGCAACGCCGTCGACTCCGTGCAGAACTTCGCCCTGCTGCCCATTCCGCTGTTCATCTTCATGGGCGAGGTATTGTTCCATTCCGGGGTGGCAGCACGTGCCATCGATGCGATCGATAAGCTCATCGCACGCTTGCCCGGACGTATCTCGCTGGTGGCGATCGCTGGCGGCACGGTGTTCTCTTCGCTGTCGGGTTCGACCATCGCCAACACTGCGATGCTCGGCAGCACGCTGTTGCCCGAGATGTACAAGCGCGGCTACAGCCCGTCGATTTCCATCGGGCCGATCGTCGCGGTCGGCGGGCTCGCGATGCTCATACCGCCTTCGGCGCTGGCTGTGCTGCTGGGCAGCATCGCACAGATCCCGATTGGCGCGCTCCTGATCGCCTCGATTCTGCCGGCGCTGGTGCTCGCGGCGCTGTTCTTCGGCTACGTGATCGTTCGCTGCCGGTTGAATCCGGCGCTGGCACCGCCTTACGAGGTCGCCGAGCTGAGCTGGCGCGAGCGGCTGATGCCGAGCGTGATCTACGTGCTGCCGCTGATGAGCATCTTTCTGGTCGTGGTGGGCAGTATCGTGGCCGGCGTCGCCACACCAACGGAATCGGCCGCCCTCGGTGCGGTGGCGACGATCGGCGCGGCCGCGGCCTACCGGCGGCTGCGCTGGGCGAGCTTTCTGGTCAGCGTGCGCGAAACCCTGCGTTTCACCGTGATGACCCTGTTCATCATCTGTGGTTCGATCACGTTCTCGCAGATTCTTGCCTTCTCCGAGGCCTCGGCCGGACTCTCTGCGGTGATTCTCGATGCCGGCTTTGCCCCGCTAACCGTGGTCGTCGGCATGCTGCTGGTGCTGATGTTCCTGGGCTGCTTCATGGACCAGGTGAGCATGATGATGATCACCATGCCGTTGTACATGCCGGTCATCGAGTTGCTCGGTTACGACGTCGTCTGGTTCGGCGTACTGACCCTGATGATGCTCGAGATCGGACTGGCGACGCCGCCTTTCGGCCTGCTGCTGTTCGTGGCCAAGGGGGCGGCGCCGCCGGGGACCAGCATGGCGGAAGTGATACGCTCGGTCTGGCCGTTCATCGCAATGGCACTGCTGGTCGTGGCCCTGATCATCGCCGTGCCGGACCTCGCCCTGCTGCTGCCCGGCATGATGCACTGATTCGAAACTGAAACCGTAGAGGAAGCGACATGGCCATGTACTGGAGAGAAATCAGTGTCCCCTGGGGCGAGTCGGACCCGTTCGGCCTCGTCTACTACCCGCGGATCGTGGCCTGGTTCAACGACACCGAGCATGACCTGTTCCGCACCATCGGGTACCCGATCGACGAGATGATCCGCAATACGCGCACCACCTTCGTGATGGGCGAAATCCATTTCCGCTTCATCGGCCCCGCTGCCTACGGCGACAGAGTGACCACGACCGTCATGCTGACCGATCTCGGTGAGCGGACCCTGAAGTGGAACTGCCGCGCCAAGAACGCTACTACCGGCGCACTGGTGACCGAGGGCCGGGCGACGCGGGTTTACGCGCGAATCAACGAAGACGGAACGCTTACTTCGGCGCGTATTCCGGACGAGATGCGGCGCGCGCTGACGGAGATGGACTCACTGAGTCACCTGTCGCGGGGACCGCTCGAGACCGAGTATCCGAAACAGGAGTGAACCAGCGCGGTGCGCCTGCCGCGGAGCGGCTCAGTAGAGCCGCAGATACTCCTGCACCTCCCAGTCCGTGACGGTCTGGTGATAACGTTCCCACTCGTCTGTCTTGTAGGCGAGGTAGGAATTCAGCATGGTTTCGCCCATCACCTGTTTCGCCAGATCGTCGTTGTGCAGGATCTCGATCGCCTCGAGCAGGTTCCGAGGCAGGCGCTGCGCGCCCGACTGCCGGATAGCCTCCTCGCTCATCGCGTACAGGTCCTCGTTCAGCGGCTGCCCGGCGTCGTATTCATTGACGATGCCTTCCACCATCGCCGCGGCGGAGATACCGAGCCCCAGGTAGGGGTTCATGCACATGTCCGCGGCCCGGTTCTCGATGCAGTAGCGACTCTGCGGGAGGCGCAGCATTGCCAAGCGGTTGTTGAATCCGTACGTCATGTGCGTGGGTGCCCAGGTCACGGTGCCCCCCTCGAACCCGCCGACGCGCGGCACCAGGCCGTTGTAGGAATTGACCGTGGAGCAGGCCACCGC
>JAHELT010000278.1 GCA_024644045.1 Chromatiales bacterium
CTGGGCCACGTTATCTGGTGTCTGGTTCAACAGGTCAGGAAGCTGGTGGCTGTCGTGGATCTGGCTCGTGGTCAGATCCACCGCCACGATTTCCTTCGTCGTTTCGTCGACACCGAGATGCGTTGCACGCAGGCTGAGATGGAATACTGCCTTCACCACCAGCGCGCATTCTATGGCGGTGTCCGTATAGGTCCGCGGCCACCCTCCACGGGCACTGGAGCCGCTCGCATCACACCAGCCCGACACCGCCTGCTCATCGACCCAAAGGGTCAGGCTGCCTCGGCGCACCAGCGCTCGGTTGTATTCGGGCCAGTTGCGGACACGGTATCTGAAGACGAAATCGGATTGACGCATCCGGCTATTCTACGGCGTACCGGCCCCAGCCCAAGGGTGTTGTGCAACAACGCCATCCGAATTCACAAAGTTTTATGTACCTGAAAAGCCTAGATAAAAGCACTGGTCAGTCATTATCCCTGCTCCGGAACTGTTCCTGCTGATGGACTCGCCTCATCAACGCCTCGGCCTTTTCCGCCGTGTTGCATACCAGGTTCCGAAACAACCCCGTGTCGCCATCTTCACAATGTAATCACGCAATACTGGTGCAGGTCAGGCAGTCGCCACGATGCGCTCGCCCCGATTGAGCGCCACCCACGCCTTACGGCCAATGGAATCAACAAACTCGGTTGTTTGGGACCCACAAGGGCCAAGCCGGTCCGTGCACCAACGCCCCGTACTAAGCGATATCAACTCCTTCGAGCCCGTGCTTGATCGCCGTGATCCAGATGCCCTCGTTCGCGGGATAGGTACCGTCACCATGTAGCTTGGGCATCTGCCGATGACCCGCGTGGTGCAGCCCGATCAACTCCCAGTCGTCGTTGAACACGGGACTGCCCGAGCTCCCCGGTTCGGTGGGAGAACGGTAGTGTAAAAGCCGGTCGTTGTAGTCGAGCAGGTAGTTGTCGTGAATAGAGAACGACAACTTACGCCCCTGTGGATGTCCAATGATGTAGGCCCGCTGCTGGCCGTCTTTTGCCGGCCGCGCGTCCGTGATGGGCACGGGCACGATATTCTCGATTTTCCGGCTCGGCCGCAGTAACGTCGCATCCAGCTTATCCGGCGGAGAAGACCACAGTTCCTCTACTTTGAGTTCGGACACCTCGGTGTTCTTCTGGACTTCGAAATGCACCGCAGCCTTACTCGGGCGCAGCGCCCGGCTAACGGACGCGTCACCGCTGATCACGTGCGCGTTGGTGAGCAACAACAGCTCGTCCCCCAACCCGGGTTTGAGATCGCCACCACGGACGACAAAAGCCGTACCAACGGGATCACCCATCGAGCTTTCCACCTGCGCCACTGCGGCCGCGCGGAGCATACATTTCTGGAACCATTTGAACGACGTGAAGCTCTCGGTGCCCAGGATCTTTTCATACCCTTCGTCGTCGGCGAGCTGCCCCAGCTTCTCTCGCGCAACCTCTGCGGTGGGAATATCGATTTCGCTACCGCGATGCTTCAGCAGCGCGCCCTTCAGCACCGGCAGGATCCTGTCACCTGGTGGCTGGCCAGCGTCGAGTTTCCACACTTCGGTCAGCTGACGGTAGGTCGAGCCCAGCTCGAACGCGCTCGTGTAACTACTACCCAGGTACCGTGGCAGCCACTCGAGCGCCTGATCATGCCTGCCGAGACCAATACAGGCCTCTACACCGGTGGCAAAATCCCAGGTGTCTGCCTTCTTCCGGTGGTACCTGGACTCGACTTCCGCCAGGATCTCCGCTGCCATGGCGTCTGCCATGGTCGAGAGGCTGGCGATCTTGTCAAGCTCCACGCAATCAACGTGAGCTCGACGTATCAGCGCGACGCTGTTGATCCCCTGCCAGATCTTGCTGGTGTCACCGAGGTAAATGCTCCGGTAGTACTCGATGGCTTTCTCCAGGAATCCTCGTGCACGGCTGCGGTTGGGGTTGTCGGCGAGGACGTACAGGTCCTTGTATGCGCGCCCCAGCAGACCGCGCGCTTCTGCGTACTCTGTGGGATTTTCCGCGGCAGCACGCGGGGCAGTGTCCTGCTCGAGCTGGCGCAGCGTGATGATCGCCGCGGTGAGATTGGCATTGTCGAGCTGCGACTGCGCATATTGCCGACGTACGTGCGGATCGTTCTGCTCGTTCTGAATGAGCGCATCGGCGACCGACTGCATGAGGTCGAAGTAACGTGGTCCGCGCAACTGGGTCAGGGCCGTCTTGGCGTCGTCCAGAGGATACGGATCGTCACGTTCACGCAGATGCCGGATCAGCTGATCGCACAGTTCGCCCGCCAACTCTCGATCAAAACTGCTGACCGCCTGGGTGAGATTCTTGTTGAAATCGTGTTTGTTGAAGCTCATGGCCAGTTGATCCCCAGTTGTTGTGCGAGGTGTAGCCGCAGCTCATCCTTGACCAGATACTTGTCAATGCTGTGACGCCATCGCCCGCGGTTCGACTGGCGCTGGTCGATGACGGCGCCCTCTCCACTGCGCTTGAAATCGTTGGAAAGGTCCGTGTCTATGCAGACTGGATCGAGCCGATCGGCGACATTGACCCAGTTACCCGCCACCTTGCTGTCCGGAAACCCATCGTCGCGCGTCCACTCAGGCTTCAGCCTGTCCTGGATCTCGTCGATCCCCAGCGGCGAGCCGATAGTCATCAAGGCGTCAACTTTCGGACAGTCCCGCACCCGCTTCAGGCAGTCGTAGGCGATAACGGTGCCCATACTGTGGCTGACGACTACGTGCGACCCGCCGCCATTGGGCTCGGCATCCGCCTGCAGGGCGTTGACGAACCGTTTTCGGATCTCGTCCTGGA
>JAHELT010000025.1 GCA_024644045.1 Chromatiales bacterium
GCGAGACTTCATCAGGCGCAACGATGTGCAGAAAGACGTTGCCTACTACGTGACTGACCGCTCTGGGACGGACTGGTACGTGTTGCTGTACGGCAGCTTCCGGACTCTCGGCGCGGCCAAGCGGGCAGTCGCCGAGTTGCCCGCACCGATCAAGGCAAATCAGCCGTTTCCGCGCAGCTTCGGATCCGTGCAGAAGACGATTCGAGGCGAGTGACGGAGCAGACCCGAACGAAAAGCACGCTCGCAGGGGTTGTTCCTTTTCGGTTGGAGTTGATTCGGGCCGCTCACCAATGTTGCCCTAGCCCAGCGATCGCACGACGCGGAAACCGGTCACCGGGTCGGCGTTACCGGGGTGACTTCTGTTGAGTCCGGTCGAGCACTTGGACATGGCGTCCTTGTAGGAGCCGCCGGCGACACTGACGTTGCCGGGTGCCGTCCTGACGAACTCCTGCACGTTGCCGACGTAGTTCACCAGCCCCCAAGCATTCGGTTTTCCGGAAGTAGCGTTTAGGATCGTGAGTCCCTTCACCAGCTTGCCGCTGAGCTTCAGCTGGCAGTTGTACTCGCTGTTGCCTTCGCGGTCGCCGGCCTTGGCCGCGTGCAGCCACTCGGCGTGGGTCGGCAGCCGGTACTCGAACCCGCTCTCCGCGCTCAGCCAGCTGGCGTAGGCTTCCGCCGCCGCGACGTCCACCAGCACTTTCGGGGAGCGCCCGTTGCGCCCGCCCGGCGTGCATTTACCGGTGCTCTTGCAGTACGCGTTGAACTCGCTTTCGGTAACCTCGTACTTGCTGATGGCGAACGATTGCCCGACCGCGCCGCCGGCTGGAATCACCACCAGCTGCGGGCCTTTCTGCCGCTTGCCCACGACGTCCTGACACGTGGCTCGGGCATTGCGGCCGAGGCCGGCGAAGCTCTGCTGACACGGCCGGGCGCCAGCGGCGCGCTTGCTGGCCAGCGCCTGCAGCTTGTCGCGCTGGTCCTGGTACTGCGGGTTGTCGTTCCAGCCGGCAATCGCCTGATCCAGCAGGGATTGCGCCTCGTTGTAACGTGCGCTGTTGATTGCCGATGTGGCCTGTCGGTAGAGCTGATCGGCCTGGGCTTTCTTCGACTGCAGCTGCGTCGCCAGCTGCTGCGTGTCGACGTGATCGGGCTCGCGGGTCTGAGCCTGTTCGTAGATTGCGCTCGCCGCGGTCAACCGACCCGCTTCGGCCTCGGCCAGTCCTCTGCTCGCAAGTACTGACGGCTTGGGCAGCTCTTTCAAGTTCACCTGGGCGATCCGGCCGTTTCCGGGAAACAGCGCACGGCCCTGATCCAGCAGCGCGTGCGCCTGGCGCAGGTTGGTGCGCTCCAGTCCCCTGATGCGTTTTGCCAGCAACATCGCGAGCTCGTCCTCGATGGCGCCGTAGTCGTCCGGGCTGTTGTTGCGCAGGCCATTGAGGCGCTGCCTGAGGTTCGCGACGTCGAGCAATTGCGCCTGCACGATCAGGTTGCGCACCTCCTGCGTATCCTGGGCCAGCGTATAGCTCCCCAGCGCCTCGCGAAGCGGTGTGTAATTCGGCGCGATTGCGAGCCCCGCCTGCAGCAGGCTCACCGCTTGCTGGTGTTGTTTACCGGCGGCGAGCCGCACATAGGCATCACCGATCGCTTGCGGTCCTGTCGTCGTGATAAGCACATCGTCGGCGGGGAGCCGCTGCTTGAGCGCCGCCAGTGCCTGTCTCGCCGCATCCACGTCATCGGCTTGTGCATGGTCCAGCAGTGTCTGCTTGTATTCGTCTATTTCAGCCACGCGCTGTTGCTCGAGCAGACGCTGTTGCTCGGCGACTAACGCGGTCTGCTGGGGGAATGCCCGCAGGCCCTCTGCCAGGATCGAATCGGCACGTGCGTGCCGGTTCTGCCCGAGAGCGCTCGCCGTACCCTCGAGGTAGATGTTTACCAGACGTGCCGTCACGGCGGCGAGTGCGGAGCTGTCTTCCGGAGCGAGCGCTACGGCCTTGCGGTAGGCTTCTTGTACAGACGTGTGCCACGCTGCGTCTAACGCGCCCGTGGTGCCCAGGTCTTCGAGCGCCTGCAGCTGCGCCACAAAGGCAGCGCGCGGCTGCGGTAGTGTGCCGGCGCTGCGCTCGGCCGCCGACAATGCGGCACGCTGCGCTTGCAGGAAATCGAAGCGCAATGCCAGCGCGTAATTCTGCAGGAGTATTTCAGCATTCGACCAGTCGCGTTTGGTGATGTATCGCTGGTGCGCGGCCAGGAAGCGTTTCTCCAGACCGTCGTCGATATCGCGCAGCAACTTCGTCTCGGGCGCATTCGCGCGCAACGCCGCAATGTCGGGCAGGTACTGCTCATAGGCCTTCAGCAAGCGAAACGAGGGGAGCGCGGTGCGCAACCGTTGCTCCGCCAGCTGGGCCTGTTGATCGCGCCGGCGCGCCTGGAGCGTCGCCGTGACACGATCTTCGAGCTGCTGCAAGCGGGTGTCGGTGAGCTTGAAAGTCGCGCTCACCGCGAGCAGCTGCGCAGCCGTCTCGTAGTCCTGCTTGCCGACCGCGCGGTTGATTTGTGTTTTATAGGCTTGTATCAGTTCGGGATCGGTTCTCAACGGATCTGAGGGAAAAGTCTTCTCGAGTGTCGTCAGTACATCGGTAACGTCGTCACGGTTTTTGTCCGGGAGTAGCGCGCCGCTCTTGATATGCGCGGCTATACGCGTTTTCAGGTCGTTCAGGAGTTTCTGCTCACGCTGTTTGACGCTGCTGGCGATCTCGGATAGCCGCGCCGAGTCCTTGTAGTACTCACCGGCTTGCGCCAGCAGCACGTCGGCGCGAGCGAAATCGTAGAAGCCGTCGGTTTCCGACAATGCTGCGCCGATCTTGTCTTCGTAGTATTTGAGCAGCTCATCGCGCGTGGCGTTGGTGATAGCCTGTTGCGCCTTGGGCTCCAGTCCACGGATCTGCGCGAGGGACAGGGCAATGGTATTCGGTGAGCCCTCGCGGATGTTGGCGATGATGAGTTGATATTCCTGTTCCAGGAAATAATTCTGAATCGGATTGTAAAGTAACACGCCGAGCAACACGGACGCCGCAAGCGTGCCGATGGCGATCGGTATCGCGTAGCTTTTGTGCGGGCGGATATCGTTGAGGAACTCGCCGATATCGTGCGTGCGATCTTTGCGGTCGAACGCCAGCGCCTTGAACAGCCCTTTCTGCTGGCGGCCGTTGAGCTTCTTGATCGGCGCGGGCTGCAGCCCCTGCTCCTTGGCTTTCGGTGCCGCCACCCGGTTGTAGGGGTGCTTGCCGGTCAGCAGTTCATAGGAGATGCAGGCGAGTGCGTAAATATCGTCGCTGGGGTGTGGGTCCAGGCCCTCGAACATCTCAGGGGTGGCGTAGGCGGGCGTGATGCCACCGAGCGAACCCGGATCGAAAACGGTTGTGTCGCCGTGGACGGCGCGGGCTTTCGAGGCACGCGCGATGCCGAAGTCGATGACTTTGATGCCGCCGCCGCTGGTCACGAACGCGTTGCCCGGCTTGAAGTCGGAGTGGATCAGGCCGTTCTCGTGCGCATAGCTCAGCGCATTCCCAAGCCCCTCGATGATGGGCAAGGCGTCTTCGACCGACAGGCCGCCGAACGGCAGCTCGTTGATGAACTCCTTGAGTTCCTGACCTTCGAGCAGTTCCATGGTCATGTAGATCAGGTCACCGTCGCGGTCGAAATCGAACACCGTGCCGATGTTCGGATGGGCGAGCCGCTGCGCCTTGCTGGCCTCGCGCTGCAGGGCGATGAAGGACTCCGCGTACTGTCGGAAGTCTTCGGTCAGCAGCTTGACCGCCACGAACGGGTTGCGGTCCTGTGCCTCGACTTTGAGCCGGTCCTTGGCCTTGTAGACCAGGCCCATGCCACCCTGTCCCAACAGTTCGACCAGCTCGAAGCGGTCTTTTATGACGGTGCCGGGCGCAACCGACTGGGTGGTGGTAGCCGGCTGGGGCGGGGCAGGGCGCGCTTCGCCGGGCACATCGGGGCCGCTGCGCGTCGCCGCGGGAGTGGGCTTTTTACGCCGCTTGCGCGTCCTGAGTACCGTGGCCTCGGTGGCATCGGCCGGCGCCGTGCGCCGTGCCCGCTTCGCCGCAGCGCTGTACACGGTGCCGTCTTCGGCAAACTCGAAATCCAGCGGGGCCTGGGCGCTGGCGTCGTTGGCCACGGTCCGTCGCCGGATCGTGTCGGTAAGCTTACTGTTGAAAGCGTTGAACGCCTTGGCCGGCAGCGGCTGGATGGCATGCACTTTGTGCAGCGCATCGAGGTAGTCTTCGGCATTTTCGGGGTGCGTGGACAGCAGCTTGTCGAGGGTCTGGTCGACCTGGGCGAATTTGGCTTTGCCACGGGTGTAGAGGTAGAGGACGGCAGCGAAATCAATCATTCCCCGTACCCCGGGCGACCGTCCTTGTTAGCTGTTGCTGCGTCTGGTGCACGCTGTGCATGGCACTCCCGTAGCCTTGCGTTTCTCGTAGGCCGAAACGGCGGTTGCCCGGCTATTGAACAACGCGGTCAGACGATTTTCAACAACCCCCGGGGCCCGCTCGCGGATCGCGGGTCGTCGTTGCTGATGTTCCACAGAACGATGCCCGTTTCGGTCGCAAGCGTACGTTACCTGTTTTCACCGCCGTGTTGTGGTGTATTGCCCCACAAACTGGTGACAAACATCACCTGGAGCACGGCCAATACCGGTTCCCGGTACGGGCACGGTTGATCCGGCGCTTGGGCTATGTCCTTACAGAAGCGGTTGACGAAAGCCTGGTGCGCGCGTCTCGAACAGCGGCGTTTCGGGATGCAGCAGGGCCAACTCCAGTGCAGCCGCGGCGCGCTGTCGTTGCAGACCGAGGTTGAGCACCCCACGGCAGGTTCTGGCGTCAATCGGTCTGCCGAGGAGAAAACGCTGGCCGGGGGCAAACCGTGACTGCCTCTTCTTCCACCAGGCCTGCACTTTCGCCGTATCGGGCCAGGGCAGGTCCTCGTCGTCATCCATACCGATGTCCCCGGCGTCCAGGTCTTCCTCCGGCCCGGCGGCGAACGCCTCCGGTTCCTCCGCTTCCATCGCCTGTCGGGCCAGATCCAGCCCGCTGATCAGGGTAAATGCTTCGCCCGCGGCCCGGGCGAGTTCCGCCACCTGCATCTGCTTCAACAGCCAGGGGAGATACGCCGGATCGCCGGTGGCCCCGGCCGCAATCGTGACCGCGCGCAGTTCGCCGTTTTGTCGGGCGACGCCGTTGAACAGTTTACGCGCCTCCGCGGGGGCCATGATCCGTGCCAGCAGCTGCAGCGCCGGTTGCAGGAACTCCGTGTCGTCGGTGAGAAATTTCTGCAGAACTTGAACGGCGCGCGCGCGATCGCCGAGCAGGCCGGCTGACCAGGCGGCCCAGAAACGGCATGCCGGCTCGTCGGAGACGAAATGCTCAGCGAGCTGCCCCTGTAGATCGACCCGGCCAAGTTCGCCCGCCGCACGCAGGCCACGGGCACGCAGTGCCGGGTCTTCGGCCGTCAGCGCCGCAGCCAGCGCGTTACCCGGGTTGACGCGATGCACCGCACAGCCCGCGATGCCCGCATAGCGCTGGAGCGTCGATTTCGATTTCAGGAATCGTTTCACCAGCGCTTTGACCTCGGCTTTCTCCAGCCAGCCGAGCGCCGAGACCAGTCCGCGCCGCGTGTCGGGCGCGTCTTTGACGACGGACATCACTTCGCTGATCCAGGCCGGATTGGCCGCTTTGAACGCCAGGGTCGCGGCGGTAAACAGTTCGCCCGGCTCGCGGGTTTCCAATGCCTGCAACGAGGCCTCCCAGGCGATGCTTTCACCCAACCGCAGGCCGCTGATATGGGCGTTTACCCGCTCATCGAGCTCCGCCAGGTCGGCCAGCGAGTAATGCGGCGCTTTTACCGCCACGCTGCGCAGCATCCACAGCGCCGCGATCTCGTCAGCATGCTCCTCGACGATATCGCGGATGATCATGGCGACGAAACCGGCGAGCGCCGCGCTTCGTAGTTGGCGTACGAAATCCGTTTGGGCACACGGTGCATAGAGTGAGCGGTCCCGGAAGGCGGTGTACTCCGGAATTTTACACTTTCTGACGTGCGTTCCAGCGCGCAATTTCAACTGTTTGCGGCGCAAAGGTGGCAGTGCGCGAGGTTTTCAGTTTAACGGGCCCGATCTTCTGATAATTTCGTGTTGATTTGGCGCGGGCTCGGAGAACAGCGCTAATGGGTTGGACGTCGGCAATGTGCTGGCGGCTGACCCCAACGACCCGCAGGGCGGTCCGACTACAATTACGGCCTACCGGATCGTGGGCGGTAACAACAGTGGCAATATCGCCAATGCGTTCAGGATCGACAGCACAGGGCTGATTGAAGTGAACGATACTCGGGCGTTGAACGTCGAGGTCAAACCAAGCTTCGATCTCGCCGTGGAGGTGTCCGACGGTGTCAATACGTCGAATGTCGAGCAAGTGACGGTCAACCTGATCAACGTCAATGACGTCGCTCCGACGGTGATGCCCGCGACGTTCAGTGTGAGCGAGAACGCGCTTGTTGGCAGAATTGTGGGTGCTTTGACTGCCGTCGACATCGACTCGCCGATCACCGGTTTCAGCATCGTGAGCGGAGACCCGGCCAGCGCCTTCGCTATCGACGCCGGCGGCGAGGTTACCGTGGCGAACAGCGCGGCGCTGGATTTCGAGACGACGCCCACGTTCGCGCTGAAAGGTACTGCCAGCGACGGGATTAATACGTCGGCGGAACAGAACGTGACGGTCAATCTCGTCGACGTGAACGAGACACCCACAGTGACCGGCGGGTAAAGTTTCCGGATTGACGAAAACAGCCCCAATGGCGCGGTGGTTGGAGACGTCGCGGCGAGCGATCCGGAGATCGCCGGCATCTTCAGTGTGACGGGCTACGCGATAACCGCCGGCAACACGGACAACGCGTTTGCGATCAGCGCCGCGGGCAGGCTGACGGTGAACAACACCGACGCGTTGAACTTTGAGGCCAACTCCTGTTCAGCCTGACCGTCACGGCGACGGATGGGGTCAATACCTCGTCCGGGCAGACGGTGACCGTGAACCTGAACGACCTCGCCGAGGTGGCGGTGGTAGCAGCGACACGCTGGCTCCGGGCCCGGTGCTTATGGTCGGGTTGTTCGGGCCGGCGTGGCTGCGTCGCAGGCGCTTCGACGGACGGCGAATCCGTTAGGTAACTGGCGGACAGTCGGCGACGGCACTCAGAAGGCCCCTCTCCCAGGAGAGGGGCTTCCCCTCATCCCAACCCTTCTCCCCAGGGAGAAGGGCTTTCCTTTTTGTGCTCCCCTCTCCCTCTGGGAGAGGCGTTCCCCGAGAAGGGCTTTCTTCATGCCCCTCTCCCTCTGGGAGAGGGGTTAGGGGTGAGGGAGGCGGTCAGGAACCGGTGAATCCGATCCGCAGCTGCAGCCCCACGGCGCCGGAGGTGACCCGCTCCATCGGCGGGAACAGGAAGGTCCTGAGCGTGAAATACCGGTTGCCGACGAAGGCGTAGGGAATGGGGCCGAGAAGCAGTTCGGCGTTGTAGCCGGTCACTGCGCCCAGCATCACGCCGGCGCCGACGGACGGAAGCGCCGCGAACCGGTGTTCAGTGCCGAGCCCGAAGTAGTAGCTGTCCCGGGAGAGGCTGTTGAGGTAATACCCCCCGGCCATGTAGTAGCCGCCGAGATCGTACTCCACGCCCACGCCGGAGTGGTTCTCGTTGTACTGCCGCGCGGCATCGAAGTGATAGGAGCGCACGTTGGATTGGAGGTAGAGTTGTTCCGATACGCATACCGGGGAAGCTGCAGTGAGGGTGACCAGCACCAGCAGGCGCATGAATCGACGTTCGGTCTGTTTCATGCTCGCCGTATCGGCCCAGGCGCGGCAGGACTTTACGGCCCGCGCACGACCCGGCTCTGCCGCACGTCTGAATCGTTTACAGGAGTGTTGCCAGACCGCGATGAGCCCCGGGAAGCGCGTGTGCGGGTCGGTCGTTCCAACCCCCGGTTCGCCTCGAACCTGCCTGGGGAACCCACCGGGGCGTCCACCCGCGCGTTGGCGCCTCATACACCGAGTGGCGAAATTTCGACGCCGATGCGCGCCTGGCTCCGGGAATCGCGCTGCAGAGCGCGCGTCGCAGCTGGCACCGTACTTGCGAACAGCAGCAGCAAGTGCTGTTCCTTGGGTTACCGCCGTGGCATATCAGACTCGACCCCTGCGGGTCGCACCGAACATTCGGATCACAGTCCGCCGCAGCGCCTGGGAATACCTGTCGAGGTCTCTGGATACGGGCAAGAACATGCTGGTTTTCGTGTGGGGCATGTACGGGCGACAGTCCGACCCGGGCTGGACGGCGAGCGTGATCGACCGCGACGACTTGCCGAACAGCACAAACGCGAGGGTCGTCAAAACCCGAATCGGTACTTTCCCGGTGGCCGTGCCCCAGCGTCAGCACCTGTGCAAACTGCACGGCTGCACGCTTGCGTACGACGCGCACGAACTCAAAGTCAAAGTGCCGTTCGAGTCCTGGTTGAACAATCTGAAACTGCCCCACGCATAAGCGCTGCGCCCGTGGGCCGGTGATTCGCCGTGCGCAGTGTTCGAACCCGGACACCCACGTACTGAACCCGGTTGTCGCCAATCGAAATTTCCATCAGCAGGGTCGACGAAAGGCCGACCGTCGCCGCCTCGTTCGAATCAGTAAAGAGCGATCGGTTGTCGCGGATTTGAATGTCGGCCAGATCAGGCCTGGTGTTTTCTGTGGCATTGCAATCTCTTCTCGTGTGCGCTTCGACCAGACCGTCAGTTGTTGCAATACTGGAATAATGTGTCTATAAAGAAGCGCGCTCTGAAAAATACGTCGCCTGTCGTTAACTGAAAAAAACGGCGTTCCACTCTTCAATCTCATTTACAGTGTGTTCACGATCGACGCGACGCTTGTTGATGCGCGGGACGCTGGCGGAGAAAACCATGCTGAGAAGTAGAATCGTCACTCAGTGCTTGTCTGTGTTCGCTTTGACTTTTGTCTGCCTCGCGCCGGTCAATGCGGGCGGCAACGATAACGATAAGGGCAGACACGAGGAGCATGAACGTAACGACGAAGGCGCGCGTGCTCCGCACATCAAACATGTCGAAGTCGATTTCGAGAACAATCAGCTGTTCATTCACGGACGGCGTTTCAAACCGGGTCGCGTGCGGGTCAAGCTGGCCGGCGACGAGCTCGCAATAGAAAGTGCCTCGCGCAGTCTTATCGTCGCGTGGTTGCCGCCGGCAACGGCGCCCGGTGACTATCGGTTGGTGGTCATTTCGGGGCATCGCGGTGAACGTGAGAGAAGCACGTTCGATTTGACAGTGGGCGGCGTCGGCGAGCAGGGCGAGCCCGGCCCGCCGGGACCGCCCGGGCCCGAAGGACCGATCGGCACGACAGGTCCGCAGGGGCCGGACGGTGCGCCGGGTCCGCAGGGGCCGATTGGCATGACGGGACCGCCGGGACCGCGCGGCGCCACAGGGCCCGAAGGTCCGAGCGGACCCCAGGGCGCGCAAGGACCTCCGGGTCCAGCGGGACCGACAGGCGCACAAGGTCCGCAGGGACCGCAAGGGCCGGCCGGACCGGGCCTGGCGGTCACGTTCGGCGGCCTGGTGTTCTCTCCCTTCGCCGGCGGCGCCGGTGGCGTTGCGTTTGTGCGGGATTGTCCAACGAATACCGTGCTCACCGGACTGAACATCAGAGCCGGCGCCAACATCGATAATGTTCAAGGTCGCTGCCAGTCCGTGGCAAGCCTGCAACTGCGTGTAAGCGGCCTGGCGCCCGTGTACGGTCCGTTGACTCTGACGGGCGGCGCCGGCGGCGGCGGCGGTACCTTGTTTGCACGACCCTGCCCGGGGGCGCTTGCAATTACCGGGCTTACGGGACGGGTCGGAAGTGGCGGCGCCGGCGTCGTGGATCAGCTGTCTGCGCGCTGCACCGGTCTTTTCGGAACGGCAGGCGCGGCGTCCACGTCACCGGTGGGCTCTGTGTTCGGTGGCTCGGTGGCTTTCGCGATCAACTGCCCCTCCGGGACGGTGGCGGTAGGCTACCAGGGCAGGGGCGGCAACCTGGTTGATCGGATTCAGCTGCGCTGCCGCTGAGGAAGTGTTGCCCGCCACCGCTTAGGTTCTCGACTGAAAAGAGACCGCGCCGGGCACAGGGAGGTGTCCGGCTGGCTATGATCGATTTGGGCCGTCACCGGTACGTGTCGTTAGACAGTCCGTGGTGACGCGTGCATAGTCCGCCTCACGCGTCAGCGACTCGAGCAGCTCGTTGGGCAGGGTGCTCTGGATATCGGCCGGGGCTTTGCCTTCGCGCAATGCCCGCAACGTATCGTAAACGCCCCGGACCGCAGCCATGAACGGCTTGTGACCCTGGAGCGCGATGCGCACGCGCTGCCCGGCGAGATAGTCACGGTCCTGCAGCTCGGCGGCGTGGCCGCCGACGATCAGCGGCACGTCGACACTGGCGGACAGTGCGGCGAGGTCATCGCGCGTTTTTACCCCGACCAGAAAAATCGCATCTACGCCGGCCGTGGCGTAGGCCGTGATGCGCTTGATCGCATCGTCGACATCGGTGACGCCCAGGTGTGTGCGCCCTGCGATGACCAGTGACGGGTCGTGCCGTGCGGCGAGCGCCGCCCGCATTTTGCCAACGCCCTCGTCGAGGCTGATGAGCTGCGGTCTGGTCTGGCCGAAGGGCTGGGGCAGCAGCGTATCCTCGATCGACAACGCCGCCACGCCGGCATTCTCGAGCTCCTCCACAGTACGCATCACGTTGTGTGCGTTGCCGAACCCGTGATCGGCATCGACCAGCAGCGGAAGTTCGCCGGCGCGTGAGATGCGCAACGCCTGCTCCGCCAGCTCGGTCAGCGTCAGCACGATCAGGTCCGGCGCGCCCAGCACGGCGAGCGAGGCGACCGAGCCCGCGAGCATGCTGCTTTCGAACCCGAGTTCCTCGGCGATGCGTGCCGACAGCGGATCGAACACGGAGGCGGGATGGAAGCAGGCGTCTTCGTTCAACAGTGCGCGAAAGCGCGCGCGGCGCGCGGACCAGCGGGACATAGGTTGTTCCAGAGGAGTTCGAGAAGCGCGTAGTCTACTGCGTTTCGATGACCCGTGGCGTCAAACGCTCACTCGAACACGGATGCCTCTACCTCCAGGTAGGCGCGGCTGATATTCATGCCGATGAGATCATCGAAGTTCGCCCACTCGTGGTAGGCGCTCAACGCCTCGACGACATTCGGCTTCATCTCGAAATCCTCCAGATCCTGCTCGTAGAGTTGCGTCACCAGGCTCAGCACGGTGTGCAGGAACATCCGGTAGCTGGCGACCATGTCGTTCCCGCCGGATTGCCCGTGTCCGGGAATGTAGTGATCCAGCTGCCTGCCCAGCAGCAGGTCGATCGCCTCGAGGTTGCCCTTGAAGCTCGAGTCGTCGCGCATGGTGCCGATCATGCCGTTGCGCACGATGTCGCCCGTGAACAACACGCTCTCGCCGATTACTTCGACCATGATGTCGTTGTCGGTGTGCGCCGGGCCGGTGTGGTAGATGCGAAATCGGGTGTCGCCGAGCTCGATCGTATTTCCGTCGTTCACCGGACTGTCGGGTGGCACGTGGCGCCGGCCGCCATCGGTGCCCTCGGTCATCTGTGCCATGATCTCGAACCACCGGGCACCGTCGGCACCCTCGGCTTTCTTCTTCATGACAGGATGTGCGTAGATCACTGCCGCTGGAAAATGTCTTTTGATACCTTCATTGCCGAGCCAGTGATCGCCATGGGCGTGCGAGTTGAACACCGCAACGATCGGTTTGTCGCTGATGCTCCGCACCCTGGCAACGACCATCTCACCGGACCAGGCGCTGCCCCCCGGATCGAAGATCGCAACCCCGGCGCTGGTGAGGACGATGCCCGGGTTGTTGCGGAAGCCGCGGTTGTCCCTTGTCGGAAGGTCCAGCGGCCCGTTGATGATGTAGACCTTGTCCGTGATGCGTGTCAGCGGATAGTCGGCTGCGGTCCCGCGCGGCGCGTTCACAGCCAGAACCGTAAAGGCTGCCAGGACGAGGCCGAAGTCTCTCATAATCGACGCCTCATGTAAGCCGTGTGATCGGCGCTACCACTTGGTGTTGACTGAGCCTAGTAAAGTCTCGCCGTTTTGCCTGGATTTCGTAACGCAGCCCCCGTATCGCCGGGGCGTCGCTCGGACGTGCCGAGCATGGCGAGGGACCTGCCCGGGCCGAGTACGCCGAGGCCCGGGCAGGAACCCGGGGGGTCAAAACAAACCTATCTGCCGGTCGTCTCCGATGACCGCATCGAAGGCCAGCCCCAGGGTGTTCAGCACGGGCTCGGCGACCGGCTTGATCTGCTTGTCGATGTAGTGCTCGATATCGATGGCGTGCTGCAGGTTGTCCAGCGGTTCCGGGCCGTCGACGGTCATCAGGTAGGCGACGATGCGGCCCGGCTTCGACGACGATTTGCGCGCCGCCGCCACGTGCGGGGGCGTGGTCGCGGTGTAGGAGTTGAGGCGCTTGCGCAGGCCCTTGCGGTACACCAGCTGATCGTCGAGCTCGCCGCTGCGCACCTGCTGAACGACACCCGTGAGGTAGTCGTCCACCGGTCTTTCCGCAAACAGCCTCGCGTACAATTCGCGCTGCACGGTTTTCGCAAGCTGCGTCCAGTCCCGGCGTACCACTTCCATGCCGATGAACTCCACCTCCGTGGAACCGTCGACCAGCCCGGCGTAGCGTTTACGCGCGCCGCCCGCGCCGCCGCGCACCGACGGCAGAAACAGTTTCAGGTAAAGCTTTTCGAACTCCAGCTCCAGGTGGCTGGTCACCTGCCAGCGGTCGCGCACGTAGTCGGTGAGCTCCCGCGTCAACTGCGCAGCCAGCGCCGGTCCGCGGCTGCGCGCTTCATCCACCCGCTGCAGGCCGGAGCGTACGAACAGGCTGTCGGTATCGCCGTACAGGACTTCGAAGCCCTCGCGCCGGAACCACGCCTGCGACCATTGCAGCAGACGCTTGCCCTGGCCGGTGATGGCGTTGGCGATGGCCGGGTTGTAAAAGCGGCACGCGGGCGTGCCGAGCACCCCGTAGAACGAGTTCATGAGAATCTTGATGGCCTGGGAGGCGACGAAGTCGCGCGATTGCTTCGCCGCCTCACGCTGTTCGAACAGCCGGTCCAGCACGCCCGGGAGGATCGCCGGCTCGCGCGCGAACCACGCCTCACCCGGCATTGCGATCAGGTCGTCGCCGGCGGCGTCGCGGAAGCCGAGCGGGTCGACGTTGAAGGTGCGTATGATGCTCGGATACAGGCTCTTGAAGTCGAACACCCACACGTTGTCGTGCACGCCGGTTACGGGTTCCAGCACGTGGCCGCCGGTCTGCGCTGCCGATACGCGCGAATCGCTGAAGCGCACGCTCGGCGCAACGACGTTGCGCCCGGCGAGCGCGGCCAGGTACACGAAGTCGAACGAGGCAATGCTCGCGGCCACCCGGTCCGGCGTCATACCGGTGAGCCGCGAACGCGCGAACGCCAGCCTCATCAGGTGCAGCCGTTCCACGATATCCAGCGCCAGGCGCGCATCGGTGCGCGCATACTGTGCAAAACGGGGCAGGTCGTTCTCGTAGTTGTGCATGATCTCAGCGCTGCGGTCGGCCACGTCGCCGTGCAGCGCCTTGCCCTCACCGAGGACCTCCCGGGCGACCGCTTCGAGCGAATACTCGTCGAACTTGACGAACGCACCGCGCAGCAGGTCGATACCGTCGAGCACCAGACGCCCGGGGATGGTCGCGTTGCCGCTGCCGAAGTACCCCTGTGCGGGTCGGATGCGGATATCGCCTGTATCGCGCCCCAGCTCGAGCGGCAGACGCACGCGCCGGGCGATGCGGGTGAGCACCGTGAGGTCGAAGTCGACGATGTTCCAGCCGGTCAGCACGTCCGGATCGAGTTTGCACACGCGCTGACAGAACGCCTCGATCACCGCCCTCTCGTCAGCCAGACCCACCGCTCTCTCCGGCATGGGCCGGCCGTCGGGCTCGACGATCAGCACCTCGTCGGTTCCGCAACCGTACAGTGAAATCGCCAGCAGGCGTTCGGCTTTGGCGTCGGTCTCGATGTCGAACGACAGCACTGTCGGGGTGATTTCAACGTGCGCGGGGCTCACGCGCGGATCCTCGAAGACCCAGGTCACGCCGTCGCCACGCGCGGCCGGTCCCTCGATCTCGAGGCCGCCGTGGATGCCGCGGTCGATGAGAAAGCGCATCGCGAAACGGACGTCCGCTTCGAGCGTGCCGATACCCGCGTCGTGCAGTTGATCGCGCAACCGTGCAGCATCCCCAGGCCGCGCGACGTCGACACGATTCACCGGCGCACCCGAGAACGTGCGCTTGGCCACCGGCTCCGAGAATGCCCCGAGCGTCAGCGCGCGCGCAGCGTCCTCGGAGACGATGTAGAAATGCGGACGCTGGCGGCGATCGCGCAGCAGAAAGGTCTTGCCGTCTTCGAGGCGTCCATACAGGTGCACCACCGGCGATCCGGACTCGATCCGGTAGGTCGCCTGCAGCACGCAACCGCGTACCCTCAGCGCGGTTTCCGTGCCCGCTTTCGCCGGCTCAGTCGTCATCGGTATCGACGTCGAGAAAATCCAGCGTCGGGGCCATGCCCCGTGCGGACGGATCGGCGAGGGTGCTGGCGCGCTGCACCAGGGCGGGGCCGAAACGCTCGGAGATGTCGTCGAGCGCGGATTCCAGGCGTCGCTGCCGCTGGCGCGTATCCACATCGAACAGCGCCAGCTGCTGGAACTCGGTGGTTTGCGTCAGCTCGTAGGCGGCAAGGCCGACCAGGCGGAACGGGCCCGGGTGCTCGAACTCGTCGAGCAGCCCGGCGCCGGCGGCGTAGAGCACGCCCGCGACATCCGTAGCCTCGGGCAACCGGCGCTGCCGCGTGAGCAACTCGAAGCGCGTGGTTTTCAGCTTCACCCGGACGCCGCGGGCCCGGTAGCCCTTGCGGCGCAGGCGCCGGCCGATCGTGTCGGCGGAACGCTGCAGATGGACCTGAATGGCCGCCCGCGCCGAAACGTCCTCGGCGAGCGTGCGTTCGCAGCCGATGCTCCGGGCGCTGCGCCGCGATATCGCCCGCGGGTCGCGTGCGTGGGCGAGCTCGAAGAAGTGTTCGCCCGCGCTGCCCAGGTGTTGCTGGAGATAGTCGAGGCCGGCGGCGGCGATATCGCCGATCGTGTGCAGGCCGAGCGCCGTCAGGCGCTGCTGCGTCTTGGGCCCGGCCCCCCACAGGCGCGCCACCGGAAGCGGTGCCAGCCAGCGCCGCGCATCCTGCGGCGGTACCACCGTCAGCCCGTCCGGTTTGTCGTGGGCGCTCGCCACTTTCGCCACGTACTTGGTTGCAGAAAGCCCGACTGAAACGCTCAGGCCCCCGGTCGCCTCGTACACGGCGGCTTTCAACCGCCGGCCGATCTGGGCCGGTTCGCCGAAGACATGTTCGGCGCCGGTCATTTCCAGGAACGCCTCGTCCAGGCTCAGGGCTTCGACCTGCGGCGAGAAATCCTCGAACACGCGCATCACGCACTCGGAGATCTCCTGGTAACGCTCGAATCGCGGCGGAACGATGAGCGCCTGCGCGCAGAGCTTGCGCGCGCGTGCCATGGGCATGGCGCTGCCCACCCCGAACGGACGGGCCTCATAGCTGGCCGTCAGCACCACGCCGCGATTGCTGCGCCCGCCGACCAGCACCGGGCGGCCGCGCAGCGTCGGGTCGTCGAGCTGCTCCACGGCCGCGTAGAAGGCGTCCATGTCCGCGTGCGCGACGACGCGCGGCCAGCGCTGCTGCAGTAGGTTCCGGCGCGGGGATGACATAATCCGAGGATACCGCCGCGGGTGAAGCCTGTCTGCAACTCGGGCGACAAGTTGACGTGGTGCGGCCGGCGGGCAAATCACGCCTTGTTGGGGTATCGTTGCAGGCGTCTCAACCGGGCGCAGGAGAGCACTATGGCAGAGACCTACTCGCTGCAGGACTACGTCGAGGATCTGCGCCGCATCGCCGGGGAAACCGACGACGAGGAGCAGATCATTGCGCAGCTCGGGCCCCTCGCTCAGCAAGTGGTCCGGCACACGGACTGGTTGCAGCCGAAGCACTACGAGGCGGATGCCGAGCAGGGTTTCGGGGTTCACCTGCTGCACGAGGAGCCGGACCACACGCTGGCGGTGTTCGTGGTTTCCTGGTTGCCGGGCCGCGGCACGCCGGCGCACGATCACGGCACCTGGGCGGTGGTGGCGGGCGTGGAGGGCGTCGAGCGCAACATCCGCTACGCGCGTCGCGATGACGGGCGCCGCGAGGGTTATGCGGAGCTCGACGTCAAACAGGACTTCCAGGCGCGAGAGGGCGAGCTGGTATGCATGAAGACCGGCGGTATCCACGCGGTGCACAACGAGACCGACCGCGTGACGCTTTCACTGCACACTTACGGCAAGCACATCAATCACACGAATCGCTCGCAGTTCGATCCCGAGGCGAGAACACAACAGGCCTTCGTGGTGCGCGTGGCGTGACGGCGCCATACAAGCGAGGCGGCCTGGCCTCCTCAGCTGCCCGGGGCAGGACCTAATGGCCTGTAACACCCGATTCGATAGTGCTGAGCACGCGCTTCGACTCCGATTGCTGTGTGGTTCCCGAGTGGTGCCGCTCGCACACATCCGGCACCTCCTCGCAATGGACCGGGCTATTACTCCTCGGTGCGCCTTGCACTCGAATCCGAATCACGCACTCAATCACTACCGAATCGGGTGTTACAGGCCACTAGGGAGCGCAGGTCCCCGGAATCATGCCGCTGCAGGACTGACCGCATTGCACCGTACCGAACGTGGTCGAGTTGTTGGAGCAGGACAGCGTGCCGGTGAAGGTCACGCTTCGATCGCCGAACCGGCTGCGGTCGCGTATCGATACGCTCGACGAGTTACCGTTGCTGACGTTGCCCAGCATCTCCGAGTTACCGTCCACACGAAACGACGACAGCGCAAACACGCTGACCTCGCCGAAGATCGCGACGTTGCGGAAATCCACCAGTCCGAGGTTGAACGCCTCCACGGCAATGATCTTGCCCTCGGAGGTCAGGCAACCGTCACCGGTAGCGGGATTGCAACCGCGCTCGATGACGAGGTCTCTGAGCGCGGGGTCGGCGGGATGGCCAGGCTCGCGCGGGAGAAACGCGCCGTTACGGAATGCCGATTGCCGGTCGATCGCAATGCCGCAGTAACTGTTGTCTTTGTAAGTGTTGCCGTCGGAGCGTACGGAGGCTGCGTCGCCCGCGAACAGGCCGCACTCGAAGAATACGTCGGGCGGATCGAAGCGGCGTTGGCCGTTGTGCGACAGCGTGTTGTTGCGCAACCGGGCAAACGAGGAGCGCACCACGACAACACCGGTCTCATCGTTGTTGTCAATCAGATTGCACACTAGCTCGGCGCTCGCGCGATCGAACACGTTCACCCCGGCGCCCGGTCCGGTGATCGTCAGGAACTCGACCCGGGCACGTACGCCTTGGATGTCGACAGTGCCGTAAACGGTCGCCGCGCCTCCGGGAGAGGACTTGTCACACGCATGCCCCGACTTGTTGCCGCTCAGCGTGATGTCGTCTTTGTTGATCAGCACGTCCTCGTGACATTCACCCTTGATGAATAGGGTGGTCGGGCGTTTGACCCGGTCGACGGCGGCCTGGATCGATTTACCCCTGTCGCAGTTCACGGTTCGCTGCCGCTTGCGATGATCGTCGTCGTCCGGGTGTGCGCTGAAGGGTATGCACCAGCCAGCCAGCAGCAGGCAGCCGGCCAGTGCGAGCCGGGTGCCGGACGGCGCCCGCCCGGCGCACCCGGGGTGTCGATGGTTATGGCCGGGACGCGTTTGCGAAGTGAGTGCAGACATGGGGTTCTCCGTTGCGACGAGCTCGATTGTTCGGGCCGTGCGCGGGATAGGGCACCGACCCCTGCAATCAATAGCACATGCAGCGGATCCTGCCGGGAAATGCCCCCGGGCAGCGTGCCCTGGGCCGGGCGGACGGAGTCTGCCCTCAGCCACGCTCCTTGACGATCTCGGCAAGTGAATGCGCGGGTGCCACGTCGGTGTCGGCGTGGGTATGTAACTGCTTGTTTATCTGGCTGGTCGAGAACATGCCGCGTACCTGCTGCACGCCGGTCGTCTCGTCCACGTGCACCACCAGGATGTGCTGGCGGTTCAGCGCGTGCAGGGTCTCGAGAATGTGCCCGATCTGGGCGTTGCGCACGCTCAGGTAGTTCAGTACCTGGATGTCCTGCTGCGGCGTCATGACCATCTCTACCGTGAATTCGGCGCGCGGCAGCCGGTTCTGTTGCGACAGCTTGATCGGTTTCTCGCCCTGGATGTCGTTGGCCGTCACCAGCCCCACGATGTGCCGGTCGGCGCCGATGACGAGCAGCAGGCGCACGCCCGCACGTTTCATTTTGTCCAGCGCGTCGTCCATCGGCGTTGCCGGGGCGACGGTCACCGGATCGACGAACCGAAAATCGGTCATCGCCTCGAGGGCCGGATCGTTGCGGTGGCTCAGGTAGGGTGGCTGTGGCGGGCGTTCGAAACCCACCGCGCCTTGGAGCGCGATGTGCGACAGCGGCGTGAAACTTTGCGGCATGGCATTTCTCCGGATGCATTCGTGCAGCCCAGTGTAGGAGGCCAGCCGGGCGAGCGCCAGTGGGCGACGTTTCCGCCCCGGATGGCGGCCGCGGGCGCCGCCTTCCGGTGATTGCGGGCACGGCGAGCTGCCGTCGTAAAGGATTCCGGCGTTCGCCGCCGGCCCCCGGTGCTTGCCACATTTTTAGGTGTTAAAGTGTGTACCAGTGCATATTTTCCTTCGAAATCATGGCTTTCAACCACGTTCAGAGTAGTCCACACTAGATTCATGACTTAACCTGAAGGCAACCAGCCGACAGTGGAGCGACCATGCAACGCATAATTGTCAGCAACGCGAAAGGCGGCTCGGGGAAAAGCACCATCGCGACCAACCTAGCCGCGCACCTGGCGCGCGACAAGAACGTGTCCCTGTTCGACTACGATCCGCAAGGGTCCAGCATGCACTGGCTCAAGCTGCGCGACGAGAAGCGACCGCCGATTCACTCGGTCGCCGCGCACCGCAAATCCATGAATGCAGTGGCCACCGAGGTGTTTCAGCTTCGGGTGCCGCCGAACACGGACCACGTGATCTGTGACACGCCGGCGGCGATGAACAAGCAGGATCTGGGACAGCTCGTGCAGAATGCCGACGTGATACTGGTGCCGGTGTGCCCGTCACCGATCGACATTCACGTCGCGGCGCGTTTCATCGGCGACCTGCTGATCATCGGCAAGGCGCGCGCCTACAATGTGAGTATCGGGGTGATCGCCAATCGTGTGCGTACCAACACGATCATGTACCGCAAGCTCACGCAGTTCCTGAAATCGCTTTCCATTCCCTTTGTCGCGGCCTTTCGCGATACCCAGCAGTACAACCACGCCGCGGAAATGGGTGCCGGTGTGAACGAGTTACCGGGGCCTTCCCGGTTCCGCGATGAGCATCAATGGGAGGGGCTGGTCACCTGGTTGCAGGACGCACCGGTGGCACCGGAGCAGCTGTCGCGTGCCTCCGCGCAGATGCTGAGTTACCGGGATGCGGCCGAGGGTAAGGCGCTGTGGAAGCGCCTGCGCAACTGAGCCCGGCGAGCGCAAGCAACGCGCTTCCGTTCCCCGGGGTCTAACCCGCCGTCGACCGACGTGGGTTGCGCCGCGGGCGGCGCCAATCCCGGCCGATCAACGTGGTGTCTCTCCGCAGGCCCTTCGCCGATTGCCCGCAAGGCACATGAGCAGCAGCGCGAGGGCCGCGGGGCCGGCGCCGGAGCTGGCGCTGGCGGCGGACTGTTCCCCGCCCGGTGAGGTCGGTATCCCGGGAGCCGGCGCCTCGGCCTGCGGCACCAGCCAGGCCAACGCCGTCGCAAACGAATCGGCGGCCGCCGTCCGCGCGTCCGCACCCCCCGCCGGGCAGAGGAGCCGGTCGATGCACACATCGAGGCCGTGACCGGCTTCGGCGAGCAGGTGCAGAGTGCTGCCGCGACCATCGCAGTCAAACACGTTGCGGAATTCAGCCATGCCCGGATCACCGCCGTCGTCGCGTGCCGGCCCGCTGTCCGGTGACCCGGCGTAGGCATTACACAAGCGTACCGATTGTCGCGAAGGGACCAGGGTGTCGGCGCGCCCGTGTAACATGAACGCAGGTGGTATCGCCGCCGGATTGGCGGCAACCCGCGCCGGAAAGCTGTTGTCCGCAACGACCAGGCTCGCCGGATCGACCATGTCCAGCGGCATGCCCAGAAAGCCCTCGACGCTGCCGATGCCGGCGGCGTTGGTGTAAGTGCCATCCGCCACCTGCTGCAGAACGTCGCTCAGATCCGTGGGCGGGTACAGCAGCAGGGCGCGTTCGATAGTGGCGGCGCGGTTGACGGCGAGCCATCCCGCCAGGTGCCCCCCCGCCGACTGGCCCATGAGCGTCACCGGTTCATCACTCGCGCCGTACTCGGCGCCGTGGTTCAACACCCAGTCGAGCGCGGCGTCGATGTCGGCCAGCAGGTCCTCGCCGCGTACACCGTGGCATTCCGGGTTTCCGTCCGCGGTGCCGACCAGCCGGTAGAAGGGGACGAAGACGACAAAGCCGCGATCGGTGAGGTGCGAGACCTGTGCCTCGAGCCCGTAGAAGGCTGCGCCGCGGTACTGCCAGGACCCGCCGTGCAGGGCCAGCAGCGGCGCCAGCCCGGTGGCCTGCGGTGCGCGTTTGTAGACGCGCATTTCGAGCTGACACTCGCCCTCGCTGCGGTAGCGGGCACGCGTCATGAAGGGTTGATGGTTGTCGGTCACCGGCACGATGCTGATACCGAACCGGGTGCCCGGCGTAAGCGTCCAGTAGGGGGGCATGCCCTCGTAGAGCGCCGCGTTGCCGAGCCGCAGCGGATCCATGGCCTCGGCGCAGAAATCGCTGTAGCTGGTCGGCCGGTAGTCGATGCCGGCGCTGCACTGCGGGTCCGAGTAATAGTCGCCGGCGCCTTGCCCGGTCAGATCCGCGCTCACGCAGGTGTCGCCCTGGCGCGTATACAGTGGTTCGATCGGCAGATCGGCAAGCAGAATGCTGCTTGCTTCACACGCGGTCGCCGATGCGATGACCTCTTTCAGCAGCGCGTCGTCCTTGCTCAGCAGGGCGAGCAGAATCTGCAGCTTGTTGGCGGCCACGTAGTCGAGGGCGATCGGGAACGAGGAACGGCTGGTCAGGATCTCCAGCAGCTGCGCGACCTGGACCTCGCCGATCTCCGGCAGCGCGTAGGTGCGGCTGGGGGCGCCCCATGAATCGAGGATGGCCTGGTGCAGATCGTCCTCCACGTCCTGCAGCGCGGCCGCCAGCCGCTCGCCGCTCATCTGCGCGTTTATCTCGTCCCTGATGTAGTCCTCGAGCAGGCTGGCGACGATGGTGTCGTCGACGTTGACTGCGAAATCGTAGGACACCAGCTCGCCGGTCACCTCGAACCGGGGCGTGATGGTGATGCCGGCCGGTCCGGTCTGCGGGTCAAGCCGCGCGGTCACACCCAGCGTCAGGCGGATCGGCCCGCTGACGGTGAAGCTGAAGGTATCCTGGGCGTAGTGGCTGCAGCCGAAGACGTCGATCCCGAAACGCTGGCGGATAATGCCGCTTGCATCGATGGATGCGTCGATGTCCGAGCCCACGACGATGGGATCGTCGAGCGCGTCGAGCGTCAGGGAGAAACTGGTGCCGGCGTTCAGTGCGATGCTGAAATCCATCTCGCGCAAGACCGTGTCGTTGCAGCCGCCGTCCAGCACGCGCTCCTCGATCCGCTGGCTGGACAACAGCCGGCCGGCCTCGAGCTGCAGCCCCGCGTCACGCAGCGCGGTCTGGATCTTGTCTGCCAGCAGGCGGTCCAACGGATCGCCCCCGCTGCTGGCCTCCTGCAGGGCCGCGTCGAGCTCGCCGAGCTCGAGGGTGAGTTCATCGCACCACGCGGCCAGCGGCAGACCGGCAAATGCGAACAGCAGGGGAATACAGCGTAGTACACGCATGGGTCTCTTTCCTTAGAAGACGCTCGAGCCAGTGCCGCTATGATAACCAGGCGCGCCCGGATAACAACGACGAGTTCGCAAAACACCGCACCTGTAATCCAGCGCCGGCCCGCGGCCGTGGCGCAACCCACGTTTTACTGTGCCGATCGAGGATGCTGCGCTACCATCCGCACCATGCAATCGATCATTTCCGTCTCGGGCCTGACCAAGACCTATGCGTCCGGTTTCCAGGCGCTGAAGCGGGTGGATCTCGAGATCCGCAAGGGTGAGATCTTCGCTTTGCTCGGCCCCAACGGTGCCGGTAAGACCACGCTGATCAGTATCATCTGCGGTATCGTCAATGCCAGCGACGGCACGGTAACCGTCGCCGGTCACGACATTCGCCGTGACTACCGCACCACACGCGCCATGATCGGGCTGGTGCCGCAGGAGCTCACCACCGACGCGTTCGAAAGCGTGTGGAACACCGTCAGCTTCAGCCGCGGCCTGTTCGGCAAGCCGGCCGACCCGCGGCACATCGAAGACGTGCTGCGCTCACTGTCCCTGTGGGACAAGAAGAACAACCGGATCATGACGCTGTCCGGCGGCATGAAGCGCCGTGTGCTGATCGCGAAGGCGCTGTCGCACGAGCCGCAGATCCTGTTTCTCGACGAACCGACGGCGGGCGTCGATGTGGAGCTGCGCCAGGCGATGTGGGAGGTGGTGCGCAAGCTGCGTGAATCCGGGGTGACGATCATTCTGACCACCCACTACATCGAAGAGGCCGAGCAGATGGCCGACCGCATCGGCGTGATCAATCGCGGCGAGCTGATCCTGGTCGAGGACAAGGTCGAGCTGATGTGCAAGCTGGGCAGGAAACAGCTGACGCTGCAGCTGCACGATCCCCTGGACGCCATACCGGCACGGCTCGCCGAGTACGGCCTCACGCTCGCCTCCGGCGGTGCCGAGCTGGTGTACAGCTACGATACACAGGGTGAGCGCACCGGAATAACCACGCTGCTGAGCGAGCTGCGCGATGCCGGGATCCGGCTCAAGGACCTCAACACCACACAGACCTCGCTGGAGGATATCTTCGTGAGCCTGGTGCGGGAGCCGGCATGAACTTACACGCGATCTGCGCCATTTACCGCTTCGAGATGGCGCGCACCGGGCGCACGCTGTTCCAGAGCGTCGTCTCGCCGGTGATCTCCACCTGCCTGTACTTCGTTGTCTTCGGAGCGGCCATCGGTTCGCGGATAACGGACATCGACGGCGTCACGTACGGCGCGTTCATCGTGCCCGGTCTTATCATGCTGTCGCTGCTCACGCAGAGCATTTCCAACGCCTCGTTCGGGATCTACTTTCCCAAGTTCACCGGCACGATTTACGAGCTGCTGTCAGCGCCGGTCTCGTATCTGGAGATCGTGATCGGCTACGTGGGCGCGGCCGCCACCAAGTCCATCGTCCTGAGCCTGATCATTCTCGCGACCGCGGGTCTGTTCGTGCCGATCGAGATAGCGCACCCGGCCTGGATGGTTCTTTTCCTGGTGCTCACGACCGTGACCTTCAGTCTGTTCGGCTTCATCATCGGCATCCTGGCCGACGGATTCGAGCAGCTGCAGATCGTGCCGCTGCTGGTCATCACGCCGCTGGCGTTTCTCGGCGGCACCTTCTACTCGATCGCGATGCTGCCACCTGTATGGCAGACCGTGACCCTGTTCAACCCGCTGGTCTATCTGATCAGCGGCTTTCGCTGGAGCTTTTACGAGAACGCTGACGTCGGCGTGGGCGTGAGTCTGGCGATGGCCGCGCTGTTTCTGACGCTGTGCGTGGCGATCGTGTGGTGGATTTTCAGGAGTGGTTATCGGTTGAAGGCGTGACCGGCGTGCGCGAGTCGTGCGGCGGCGCATGTCACTTGCGCCGCACCACGATCATCGCGTTGATTTCGCCGGCCGCCAGCCGCTGCGCGTGCAGGCCGATCAGCGGGTCCTCCGGGTAGCGCTCTTGCAGCTGCTCGAACGCGCTTCGCGCTTCCGGCGAACCCGCTGCGAGCAGCGCGTACGCGGTGCGGTAGGCGTCGATCAGCGCCCCGTCAAGCGCGTGCTCCGCCACCGGCAGAAAGGCCTCGATGCCTTCGGTTTTGCCGCGCAGCACCAGGGTGGCGACCGGTCGAAAGGACGTGCTGTTGCAGCGTTGCACCGTGCTGCCGCTGACACATACACGCGTGCCCAGACGGTCGTTGATCGCCTCCAGGCGCGCGGCCGTGTTCACCGCATCACCGTGCGCGGTGTAGTCGAAGCGCTGCGCTCCCCCGAAGTTGCCCACCACGGCAACCCCCGTATTGACGCCGATACGGGTCACGCCCAGCGCGAGCCCCTGCTGTGCCTGGCGTGCGCCGAACGCCTGCGCCCAGGCATCGAGCGCCAGAGCGCAATCGACCGCGCGTTGCGCATGATCCGGCTGTTCGAGCGGGGCATTGAACATCACGTGCAGTGCATCGCCGACGATCTTGTCGATGGTACCGCCATGCTCGACCACGATGCTGCAGGCTTCGTCCAGGTAGGTGTTCACCAGCGTGACCAGGGCGTCGGGCGCAGTGCGCTCGGTCAACGCGGTGAACCCCTGTATGTCCGTGAACAGAAAAGACAGCTCGCGGCTCTCCCCGCTGAACTCGAGGCGCTCCGGCTCAGCGACCAGGCGATCGACGATGGCCGGCGCGAGAAACCGGCCGAAAGCCCGGTGGATGACTTCGCGCTGCAGCTTATCGGTGCGCCACTGCCCGGTGAAGCTGGCACCCACCGCGAGCAGAAAAGCGATGGTCGGCGCGATCAGCGGCACCAGCAACGCCTCGTAGAAGTACAGCGCGAAAGCGCCGATCCAGGCGAGCGGGACGATACTCACCGCAAGCAGCAGCTTTGCGGTGAGGCCGATGCGCAGCGTGGCAACCAGTACGCCGAGGAGCGCGGCCAGCACCAGCAGCAACTTCGCCAGCGGCGACGCGGCGATCCGCAGCGAACGGCCCTCGAGGATCTGCGATAGGGCGTGGGCTTCGATCAGCACCCCCGGCATGCGTCGCTGCTCGCGATCCACGAGTGCGGTGAACGGCGTGCGATGACGCCCGGCAAGGCCGAAGTCCGAGCCGATCAGGGCAATGCGGCCGGCCAGCCGGTCGGCCGGCAGCTGGGCAATGGTGTGCGCGGGGTGAACGGCGAACGCGGGCACGCTCAGATCCGGTCCGGCACGATAATCGATCAGCAGCCGCTCGCCGTCGGGCGGCGCCACCCCCACCGCCCGGCTCAGCGCCGCGGCAAAACCGAACAGCGCTTCGCCGTCTTGCGTGGGGCGCCGCAGCAGCTGCTCGCGCACCGTTTCGTCCAGCGCGTCGCGGTACACCACGGCCAACCCTTGCGGCACCCCTTGTGTGAATGACCTCGCGTATGCCGCCTGTTCCGGCGTCAACCCGTCCGCCTCGGTCAGGGCCGCAACCACGATCGGCACGCGCAGCGCACGCAACGTCTGGTACAACTGCGCGTCTTTGTGCGGCTCCGTCGGCCGATCGATGAGCACGTCGAGGCCGATGGCAGCCACGCCTTTATCCTGCAGCGTCAGCAGCAGATCGCTGAGCAGCGCGCGGTCAAGCGGGGAGCGATACGCCAGGCTCGCGAGCGTTTCATCGGTGATCGTGACCACGACGATGTTCATCGACTGGGGGCGCGGCAGGCTGAGCAGCGCGAGCCGTGCATCGAGCAGGCGGTTCTCGGCGACGCGCACCGGCGAGGCGTAGCGCACAGCGAGATGCGCGGCGAACGCTGACAGCAGCACCAGCAGCGATGTCCTCGCCAACCGCTTGTAGGGCATCAGCCGCCGTTGTGTTGAGATTCCGACAGGCACGGGGACATTCCCCAAATTGTTGATTTTCTGACAGGCACCGAAGGCGCGCGGCGGCGGGGGTCCTCGTTCAGTTCTGCTGGGCGCGCGGCGGCGGGGGCGGGCGGTGCTGCGTCGCGTGCGGCGTCAGTGCGATACCCGTTCCTGCAGCTCGCGCGCGTCGGCGAGCAGCCGGGTCGTAAATGCATCGGCGTCCGTGTCAGCTGCTTTCTCGCGGAACAGAAGCACGGCCCTGGCAAGCCCGGTTTCGCGCAGCGGAATCACCGCCGTGCCGAGCGTCATCGATGCACCGTCCTCCAGGCGCAGGGTTTCCTCGGCGTAGCTGATTTCCTCGGCCGTCTGTACGGCATGGATGGTCGGACAATCGAGCGCGCACAGCGCCTCCTCGTGCGGAAGCACCTCGAAGCAGCGGCGGGAAAACCAGTCAATCGGCACCAGCGACTGGCAGGACGGGTTCAGATACAACAGCTCCATACGCCGGGTGACCACGGCGCACGCTTCCGGCTCCTGGTCGAGGAAGTTCCAGCGCATGGACGTTTCCTCCTGCAGCAGCGTGCGAAAATCTATCCTGGGCAAGGGAACCATCCTGCGCTCGCGGCACATCAGCGTGACTCCGCTCGATCTTGCGCCGGTGGCGGGTTCGAGGTCAAGCACCGGGTCCGCCGGTCTGCGTCGCTGTCAGCGCGCCGCGCAGACGCCGACGTGGTAGTCGTCTCCCTCCCGGTAGAGCGCGGTTTCCGAAAGCGTGTTCCACAAGCCCATGAAGTCCCACGAGCCGCGCGCCAGGGTGAGTCCCCAGAACGCCCACGCGCGCCCGTGTGCAACGTGGGTTGCGTTGTCGCTGAAATAGGGATCGCAGGGGGGCGGCGGTGCGCGCGTTTCAGCATGGGCGAGGTTGGAGCGCGTCCCGCCCCCGGCCGGCGCCAGCGCCGTAACTCGGTAGACATACCGCGAGTTCGGTGACAGTCCGGTATCTGCGTAGCTCGTCATGGTCAGCGGCGTGGCGGTCAGCCGCTCGAAAGGACCCGCTTCGGTCGTCGCGCGTTCCACATGGTAGCCGGTCGCGCCGATGCTCTCGAACCACGCCAGCGAGGCAGCATCGTCGGCCGCGTCGGTCACGACGAGCTGCGGTGCCGGGACGCTGTCGGGCCGCGGCTCGGCGCCCGTGCCGGCGGCGAGTTGCTGCAGCATCGCGCGCACGGCGGCGGGCTGCGCCCCTTGCCGGAAAGCGAAGTCCGCTCCGGTGTAGCCCCACCAGTCCCAGCAACCTTTCGGGTTGAAGGGCTCCACTGCGCTGGGAGCGGCCTGCGGGTACAGCACCACGATGCGGTTGTGGTCGGCCCATGCGTTATAGCCCGCGTGACGGTAGAACCGGTGGTCGAGTGTCTCGGCACTCTGGCGACACCCGTGAAAGACAATGTGTACCCGGCACCGTGCGCCGGTCGAGCAGTCGGCCGGCACGTACACGTAGCCCTCGGATGCCATGCTCACCGCGCGGTCCGGTAGAAAGCCACGCTGGTCGAAGGGCAGGATCTCGCCGCTCAGCGAAGCTTCGTCCGGGGCCGCGAGGCGTCCGTAGATATGCTGCAGCAGCTTGCCGGCAGCGTCGTAGTCGCAGTCGTTGATGAACGGCTGCCCGGTCGCGTCGCACGCGCCGCCGAACCGCTCCGTAACCAGCGCGTGCCCGGCCGCGTAGGTGTCCTGATAGAAAATCAGGTACGCCGGGGTGAAACGCGCGAAGTAAGCCTGTAACGCATCCGTAACCGGGCGTTTCACCACACCGTCGTTGCTGCCCGAAAACAACCATACGCGCTGGCGTGCGAGGTTGGACGGTGCATCGATCTGCCCGGCCGCCGCGGCGCGCTCTGTCTCAGCCACGGCGCGAGCGACGTCGGGTGTGCCGAGCGTGCAGCTGCCGAGCGCCTGCGACAGCGACGTCGCGCAACGGTACGGACCGCCGGCAAAGATTCCGCTGCCGACGACCGTCTCCGAGTAGGCCACGGCGAACTGCACCGCCATGTAGCCCCCGGACGAAACGCCCGATACCGAGGTCTGCGTCAGATCGACGTTGAGGCCGGGCAGGGCCGCCGCATCAGCCCGGTGCGCCAGCCCCGCGGCGAGCAGCATACCCACCATGCAGGCGCTTTTGACGATATACTTCATGGCCTTTTCCGCCTCCCTTCTACCGCCGCGACGGTGACACCTCCGATGTATGACGATCTGCGCACGCCCGCTTATGTGATCAGCGAAAAGGCGCTGCAGCACAACCTGGCGATTCTCGAGCGCGTGCAGCGCGAGGCCGGTTGCAGAATTCTGCTGGCCCTGAAAGCCTTCGCCCTGCCGCGTGCGTTCCCGGCGCTGCGCGACGTATTGTACGGCACTGCAGCGAGTTCGCTGCACGAGGCGCGGCTGGGCTTCGAGCACTTCGGCGATTGCGTGCACCTGTGCGCGCCGGTGTTTCGGGCCGAGGAGTTTCCGCAGCTCGTGCAGTGGTGCCGCCACATCGTGTTCAATTCATTTTCACAGTACCGCCGGCTTCACGAGGTGCTTCGTGGCATGCAGCGGCCCGTGTCCTGCGGCATCCGCGTCAACCCCGAGCACTCCGAGGTCGATACCGGAATGTACGATCCGTGCGCGCCCGGGTCGCGGCTCGGCGTCACGCGCGAGCACTTCGAATTCGACGCGCTGGCGGGGATCGAGGGATTGCATTTTCATACGCTCTGCGGTGTGAACGCCGATGCCCTGGAACGCACCCTGGCCGTGGTCGAGGAGAAGTTCGGCGCGGCGCTGGGTGCCATGCGCTGGGTCAATTTCGGCGGCGGCCACCACATCACGCGGGTCGACTACGACGTGGACGCCCTGATCCGGATCGTCCGGGATTTCCGCGAACGCTATCAGGTCGAGGTGTATCTAGAGCCGGGCGAGGCCGTGGTGATGAATGCCGGCGTGCTGGTCGGGCAGGTGCTCGACGTGCTGCCGAACGGCACGGCGGTGCTCGATGTCTCCGCTACCTGCCATATGCCCGATGTGATCGAAATGCCGTACCGTCCGGAGGTGTCCGGGGCCGGGCTGCCGGGCGAGCTCGCCCACACCTATCACCTCGGCGGGCCGACCTGCCTGGCCGGCGACGTGCTCGGCCAGTATTCGTTCGCCGCGCCGCTCAGCGTTGGTCAGCGCATCGTGTTTGAAGACATGGCCTGTTACACAATGGTAAAAAACACGATGTTCAATGGCGTCAATCTGCCGGACATCTGCCTGGAGACGCGCGGTGGCGATATCGAAGTGTTGCGGACGTTTGGGTACGACGACTACCGGGCAAGGCTGGGTTAGAGCCCGCCTATTGCATGAAGGCGGTTCCGAGCGTCCGCGTGTGTTAGTCAAATCAGACTGCCATGCATATATTAGAGCGATATAGACGGGTGAGACTTTGTACCCATTCACTTTCAGGAAAAATCTGGCGTTGCAGGCCGAACAATCCCCTTTGAACCCTAGTCCGGCTATGCTTGCGCAGGCGATAGTCCGATCTACCTGGCCGCATTTTCCCTGCAAAGCGACTAAATTGTCTGGAACAATTTGAACAGCGAGTCGCTGGCCCGCAGGGCGCAGGGCAGGGATGCCCGGAGTTATCCTTCATGCAACAGGCGGGCTAGCCGGTTCGAGGAGATTGCCACATGCGCAACGTGTTGATCATCGGCGCCGGCGGTGTGGGCGCGGCAACGGCGCACAAGTGCGCGCAGCACAACGACGTTCTCGGTAATATATGTATCGCCTCGCGCAACGCGGCGAAGTGCCTGGCCATACGCGAAGCGATTCGCGAGAAAGGCAACGTGAAAGACCCGGATGCGGCGACCACGTCGGCGGCGGTTGAGGCGACAGACAGCGACGCGGTGCGTGCACTGATCGAGCAGTCCGGCGCGTCGATCGTGCTGAACGTGGCCAGCCCTTACTGTAATCGCGCCATCATCGAAGCCTGCCTCGCGAGCGGCGCAAACTACCTCGATACGGCGGTCCATGAGGCCGAGGGCGAATTGAACATGCCGCCGCCGTGGTATGCCAACTACGAATGGAAATACCGCGAGCGTTTCGCCGAACGCGGCATCACCGGCGTGCTGGGCATGGGATTCGATCCCGGCGCGGTGAACGTTTTCTGCGCCTATGTCCACAAGCACCTGATCGAGAACATCGACACCATCGATATCATGGATGTGAACGGCGGCGATCACGGGCGCTACTTCGCGACCAACTTCGACGCCGAGACGAACCTGCGCGAGATCATGGAGGACGTCGTTTACTGGGAGAACGGCGCATGGCAGACGGCGCCCTGTCATTCACGCACCCGCCTGTACGATTTTCCGCTGCTCGGCGAGCACCGGGTGTACTCCATGGGCCACGATGAGATCCATTCGCTCGCCGCGCACATTCCCGCGCAGCGAATCGAGTTCTGGATGGGCTTCGGTGAGCGCTACCTGACGGTGTTCTCGGTGCTGCAGAACCTCGGGCTGCTATCCGGCGAGCCGGTCGACGTCGAGGGAACGCCGGTGATTCCGCTGAAGCTTGTCAAGGCGGTGCTGCCGGATCCGGCCTCGCTGGCTGCCGGCTACACCGGCGCCGTGTGCATCGGCTGCCTGATCGAAGGCCGCCATCAGGGCGAGCCGCGCGAGGTGTTCATCTACAGCACCTGCGAGCACCAGGCCTGCTACCGCGAGGTCGGGGCGCAGGCGATCTCCTACACCACGGCGGTGCCGCTGGTGACCGCGGCGCTGCTGGTCGCCGGCGGCGAATGGCACGTCGGTGAGCTGGTCAACGCCGAGCAACTGGACCCGGACCCCTTCATGGCGCTGATGCCCAGGCTCGGGATCGGCTGGGATACCCGTTAGCCGGGCCGCAACATGGTCATCCGCCGCTGAAGCGGGCCACCTGCGCTGCAGGTCATCCGAAGCGCGCGGCCGAGTACTCGGAGATGTCCAGCGAAGGCGGCTCGCCGTTCGCGAGCTCTGCGATCAGCCTGCCGGTGATGCCGGCCAGCGTCAGCCCCAGATGCTGGTGCCCGAACGCATACAGGATGTGCGGGGACCGGCGGCTCGGCCCGATTACCGGCAAGGCGTCCGGCATCGTGGGCCGGTAACCCAGCCAGTCGCTCTCCGGCTCCTCTGGCAGCTCCAGCATCAGCTTCGCATGACGCGTGAGATAGCGCAGGTTGCGCGGGTTCTTGTCGCTGCCCAGCCCGGCGATTTCCACGGTGCCTGCCACGCGCAGTCCGCTGTCCATGGGCGTGGCATACAGGGCTTTCTCCGCCCAGCTCACCGGCCGTGTAAGCAGCGACTGCCGGTCGGCGAACTGCACGTGGTAGCCGCGCTCGGTGTCGAGCGGCAACCGCGCGGTGCCGGCACCCCGGATACGCCGCGAAAAGGCGCCGCTGCTGATCACGACCGTGTCGGCGCTGAGCGTTTTGCCGTTTCTCAATGCGAGCGTGATCTCACGGCCCTGCGCGGCGACAGCGTCGACGTGCGTGGCGCGGTAGCTGCCCTGCTGGGCGGTGAAGGTGTCCAGATACCGCGTTACCAGCGACTGCGGATTGAGCACCTGGCGGGCGCCGTCGAACAGGAAGCCCTTTGCAAACCGGGGTTTCAGCTGCGGTTCGAGATCGCGAATCTCTGCGGCGTTCAGTTCCGTCATCCGCGCGCCGTTGTCGGCGCGCGCGCGGTTGTTTGCGCGCGCTTGCGCGAACGCGTCCGCGGTTTCGTAGACGTACATGATGCCCCGGTCGGAGAACAGATCCCCGCTGCGCGTGGTTTCGATCAGCGGGTCGAGCCCGTCGTTCACCGCGCGCAGCAGGCGACCCAGTGCGCGTGTGATCCGGTCGACTTCGCTGCGCGTGCAATGCCTCAGGAAGCGCAGCAGCCAGGGCAGGTGGCTCAACGCATAGCCCGCGTCCAGCGACAGGGGGCTTTCCCGGCGCAGCAGCAGCGCGGGCAGCCGACGGATGAGGCCGGGGTCGTTGACCGGAACGCAGCCGTAGTCGGCGATCGTGCAGGCGTTGCCGAAGGAGGTGACCGAGCCGGGCGGGTTGCCGTCGAGCAGCGTCACGCGCAGGCCTTTCTTCTGCAGCCACAGCGCGCAGCTGACGCCGACCACGCCGGCGCCGATAACGGCCACGTGCCTGAGTTGCTGAGCCATATGGAAACCTGCGTTGGCGGGCGCCGCCGCGGGCGCGAAAGCGCAACGCTAATTGATCGCACGCGGCAGGGCAAGCCGCCGGAGATGCGGGGATTTGAGTATACTGTGCGGCACTATGGACGATTTTCTGGGCGCCGAACGCGTGATTGACAGACAGCGCCTGGCTGAGCTGTCCGTGCGTTCCGACGGGCCCGGCCTGCGCCAGCTGGCCAGCCATTTCGGCGCCATCGCGCTTACTTCGCTGGCGCTGTACCTGACGGCGGGCACCTGGTGGTGCGTGCCATTTCTCCTGCTGCAGGGCTACCTGATCAACTTTCTGTATGCCCCCGAGCACGAGTGCGACCACTTCACCGCGTTCAAATCGCGCTGGCTGAACGTGTGCGTCGCGCGCATCGCCGGCTTTCCGATATTTCTGACCAACGAGTATCACCGCTGGGCGCACTACCATCACCACCGCAATACGCAGGACTGGGACAACGACCCGGAACTTCTGGACCGGCGTCCTTTCACCACGCCGTGGCATTACGTTTCCGGTCTGCTGGGTTATCGCGCACTGTGGACGGGGCGGATCAAGGTCCTGATGCGGCATGCGCTGGGCCGCGCAGACGAACCCTATCTCAAGCCCGCGCAGCGCATCGCCGTGGTACGGGTCGCGCGCTGGTACGTGGCGGGGTACCTGCTGATTGCGGTGAGCGCGATTGCCCTGCAGTCCTGGTGGCCGGTCTACTACTGGCTGGGACCCTTCCTGCTGATGCGCTGGACCTACTGGCTGCAGGGGCTCGGTGAGCATACCGGGCTTACCCACGCGCCGCATACGCTGCTCAACACGCGCACGCTCAAAACCAACGCGTTCATGCGCTGGGGCAACTGGAACATGCCCTATCACACGGTGCACCACACGTACCCGTCCGTGCCGTTCTACCGCCTGCCCGAACTGCACCGGGAGGTCGAGCAGAAGCTCGGTTTTTCGCTGCCCAGCGATGCCTACCTGTCGCTGCACTGGCGCCACCTGAAAGCACTGTTCGCCGGGCAGACGGAGCTCGATATCTGCAGCGCGCACGATCGTACGATGCGCGACGCGTCCCGCTATGACGCGGCTGCGTGAATACTCCGGTGCCGCCTCTACGGCGCGCAGCGATGCACTTTACAGGAAGACTTAGCCCATGAGCGCCGCGCAACCGATCACGCAACCCAGTGTCTGCCCGCTGGACTGTCCGGACACCTGCAGCCTTGAAGTGACCACGCGGGGCGATCAGCTGATCGCCGTGCGCGGGTCGGCGGCCAATCCCTACACTGACGCGACGGTGTGCCGCAAGGTGGCGCGCTCGTACCCGGAGTTCGTGCATGGCGACAAGCGGCTGCGCCATCCGCTGCGGCGGGTAGGGCCGCGCGGGGGTGCTGCGTTCGAACAGATATCCTGGGAGGCAGCGATCGACGCGGTGCATGCCGGTTTGTCGCAGGCGGTCGAGCGTCACGGGCCCCAGTCGGTCGTCCCGTTCAACTACGCGGGACCGCACGGTGAGCTGGCCGTCGGTTCGATGGACCGGCGGTTTTTTCACCGCCTCGGGGCCACCCTGGTGAACCGCGGTCCGCTGTGCGGGGCCGTGCGCGGCAGCGCCTACACCAGCCTGTTCGGTAACGCGCCAGGAATGGCGCCCGAGCAGTGCCAGGATGCGGATCTGATCGTGGTGTGGGGCAACAATGTCACGGTATCCAACCTGCATCTGGCGCGCGCGATCAAGCGGGCCCGCGAGCGCGGCGCGCGCCTGATAGTGATCGACCCGAAACGCACACGCATCGCCGAACAGGCGGATCTGTTCCTGCAACCCTATCCAGGGACCGACGTGGTGCTCGCGCTCGCAGCCGCGGCCGAGCTCGAGCGCCGCAATACCCTGGACGAGGCCTTCATCGCCCGCTGGGTGAGCGGGCTCGACGCGTTCATGGCCGGTGCGCGCAGCTACACGCCCGGGCACGTCGCGGATCTGTGCCGCATCGATGCGGAGCAGTTCGACCGCTTCGTCTCCTGGTACTCGCAGGCAGAGCGCGTGGCGGTCTCGCTCGGCAACGGCATCGAGCGCGGACGCTGCGGTGGCTCCGGCCTGCGCGCAGCGATGGCGCTGCAGGCGTTGACCGGCAACCTCGGTAAGCGCGGCGCCGGCGTGATCGCCAAGCCCGGCGCGTCGATGCCGAAAACGAGCGCACGCCTGCAACGCCCGGACCTGGTGCCGCCGGGCACACGCACGGTCAACATCGTCGATTTGCCGGCCCTGATGCTGGATGAGCGCCTCGCACCGCCGATCGCCGCCACCGTGATCTACAACCACAACCCGGTGTGTACGCACCCGGATCAGACACGCGTGGTGCAGGCGCTTTCGCGCGAGGATCTGTTCGTCGCCGGCATCGACGTGACCATGACCGACAGCATGCGTTATGCCGACATCGTCCTGCCCGCCGCCAGCCATTTCGAATACGCGGATATCTACGGCGCCTACGGGCACCACTATGTTCAGCGCGCCGAGCCGGTGATCCCCTGCGTCGGCGAGTCGTTACCCAACACCGAGATCTTCCGTCGCCTGGCGGCGCGTTTCGGTTTCGATGAGGCGCTGTTCAAGCACAGCGACACACAGCTGATCGACGAGGCGTTCGCGCACGACGACCCGCGGCTGGGCGGTCATCGCCCGAGCGGGATTCCGCTCACCAAAGCATTCCCCATGACGACCGAGTCGGGAGCCGAGTTGATCATGTGCGACACGGTCATGCCTGCGACCGCTTCGGGCAGGATAGAGCTGCACTCGGCAGATCTGGAGCAGCGATTCGGTTTCGGCGTGCCGCGCTACGTGGAAACCGCGGCCACGCAACCACTGGTGCTCATCAGTCCGTCCTCGGCGAAGCGCACGAATGCCACGTTCGGCGGCTGCGCCGAGTCGCAGGGCCTGGAAACGCTGGAGGTCAACGCCGCCGACGCCGCGGCCCGGAACATCCGCGACGGCGCCGAGGTAACCGTGTGGAACGAGCGGGGTGAGGTGGTGCTGCGCGCGAAAGTGAGCGAGGCGGTCAAGCCCGGCGTGCTGTACTCCCCGAAGGGCACCTGGCTGGCCACCAGTCCGACCGGGCAGACGGTGAACGCGCTGATTCCCGCGGACGTGCGGGCCGACATAGAAGACGGCGCGTGTTACAACGAAACCTGGGTGGACGTTGCGCCGCGGGACTGAGTGACCACAACAAGCAACAATAACGGAGACAGATCACGATGGCGCTGAGAGCGGAAGACCGCCCGGCGGTCGAGCGGTTGCTGGCGGTCGCTCCCGCGTGGAGCGGCGTGCGCAGTGCCGCCGAGGCAGTCGGGCTGCAAGGGCGCACGCTGCTGCACTGCGGTCCGCCCGCCGAACCGCACAATGCGCTGGTGATTCCAACGCTCAACTCGGCCGCCGTGGCATGCGTGTTCGAGGGCTGGGCGGACGACCTGGCGCAGGCGACGGCGATGATCGCGGCCGGTGAGATCATGTTCGCCCCGGCCCAGGATCGCGGGGTCGCGACCCCGATGGCCGCGGTCGTGTCGCCCTCCATGCAGATGCTGGAGCTGGTCGACAGCAACGATCCGCAGCGCCGCGCCTGCGCGCCGCTGAACGGCGGCGGCACCGGCGGCGGCCCGGCACCGCGCTATGGGCGCAAAACGCAGGCGGCGCTGGATCTGCTGAAGTTCCTGAACCACGAGGTCGCCCCGGCCATCGCGCCGGCGTGCGCCGAGCCGCTCGACTGGCTCGCGATCATCGACGAGGCGCTGGTCAAAGGCGACGATGTGCACCTGCGCCACGTCGAGGCGCACGCCCTGCTGCTGGGTGTGCTGCGCAAGCGCCTGGGCGCCGCGTTCGCGGGTTCTGCCAGCGAGGCGTTCATCGCGGAGTGGCCCATTTTTCACCTGAATTTCTGGATGGCGGCGGTACGCTGTATCCTCGCCGGCGCAGCGGGCTGCGCGGGCAGCGGGATCATCACCGCGATGGGGGGCAACGGCGAGCATTTCGGGCTGCAGGTGAGCGGTCTGCCGGGGCGCTGGTTCAGCGTCGCCGCCACGCCGCCGCGAGGCCACCTGCGCGAGCCGCATACTCCGGAGAGCTGCGTGGGCGCCTACGGCGACAGCGCGCTGGTCGAAGGCTTCGGCCTCGGTGCCATGGCGCATTCCTACTGCCCGGATATGCAGGCGTTTCACAAAGACTTCGTGGACGCCGATATCCTGAGTCTGCCGCGTAAGCTGCTGGTCAGCGGGCACCCGCGCCTGCACCGCTCGAAAGCCAGGGTCGGCCTGTCGGCGCACGCCGTGGTCGAGACCGGTGTCAGCCCCGTCGTGGAGCTCGGCATAGTCGACAAGTCCGGCGTGGATGGCGGCCTCGGCGCCGGGCTCTACCGGCCGCCCCTGACCCCGTTTGCGCAAGCCTGCGAAGCCCTGGAGACGCGTCGCTGAGCGGCGCTCGTGCGGGTATGCGCCCAGGCTGGTGCGGCGACCGACAATAAGACCGTGAATGGCAACTGCCACCACCGAAGGAGATGCATCGATGGGCGCTATGGTTCGTGGTAGACGCGGCCGCGGCCTCGCGCGCTCGCGTGCCCGGCGCGCCTTACCAGGGTTTCGGCTGCATGCACGCTAAGACGATGCCGCCAGCGTGGATCGAGCTGCGCGCCCCTGCGCGCGGTGACAGCACGCCGGAGTTGCACGCCGGCGGCAGCTGGCGCATCGCCAACGCCCGTCAACTCGACCGCGAGCTGATGCGTCTGGCGGTTCCCGGTGACCGGGTGATCGTGGACATGGCCGCGCTCGAGGCGCTGGATACCGCCGGCGCGTGGCTGCTCTACCGCACCCTGAAGCTGTTCCGGACGCAGCGCAAGGAAGTCGCGTTGCGCGGAGCGCGCGATGAGCATCAGGCAATGCTGCGCGAGGTCGCGGCGAACGATCACCCGTGCGAGGTCGATCCGCCGTACGTGCCTACGCTGCTGCGCATCCTGGACAGGGTGGGGCGTGCCACGGTCGACGTGATGAAGGCGGCGCGTGACTTCATCGCGTTTTTCGGGGCTGTGACGGTCACATTGATGCGCTGCGTATGGCGACCGCGGCGTCTGCGCTGGACCGCGCTGGTGTTCCAGATGGAGCAGGTAGGCTTCAACGCGCTGCCGATTGTCGGACTGATTGCGTTTCTGATCGGCGTGGTGCTCGCCTACCAGGGTGCGGTGCAGCTGCAGCGCCTGGGTGCCGAGGTGTTCGTGGTCGACCTGATCGCGGTCTCGGTGCTGCGCGAGATCGGTATTCTGCTCACGGCTATCGTGGTGGCGGGGCGTTCGGGAAGCGCCTTCACGGCGCAGATCGGCTCCATGAAGGCCAACGAGGAGGTGGACGCCATGCGCACCCTGGGCATGGACCCGCTCGAGGTACTGGTGCTGCCGCGCGTGCTGGCGCTGGTGCTCACCCTGCCGATGCTCGCGTTTTTTGCCGATATTCTGGGGCTGCTCGGGGGCGGGTTGATGGCGTGGATCGCGCTCGACATCTCGCCGGTAATGTTCATCGAGCGCCTGCGCCAGGCGGTGTCGCTTTGGAGTTTTCTGATCGGCATCATCAAGGCGCCGTTCTTCGCCGCGCTGATTGCGCTGGTGGGATGCTACGAGGGTCTGCAGGTCACCGGCAGCGCGGAGTCGGTCGGCATCCGCACCACCCGCGCGGTGGTGGAGGCGATTTTTCTGGTGATCGTGATGGACGCATTGTTCTCGATTTTTTTCAGCACGATCGGCGTATGAGTGTGGTCGATTCACGCCCGCAGCAGCCGATCATCCGCGTGCAGGGTCTGCGTACCGTGCTCGGCGGGCATACGATTCACCAGGACCTGGATCTGGAGGTGCGCCGTGGCGAGGTGCTCGGAGTGGTCGGCGGCTCGGGCACCGGCAAGTCGGTGCTGCTCAGAACGATCGTCGGTCTGATCAGGCCGGCCGGTGGCACGGTAGAGGTGTTCGGCGAGGATATGGCCACCCTCAAGGACGGCGAACGCCGGGCCTGCGAGACGCGCTGGGGGGTGCTGTTCCAGGACGGTGCGCTGTTCAGTTCGCTGACCGTGGCGCAGAACGTCGAGGTGCCGTTGCGTGAGCACCTGCGTCTACCTCAGCGTCTGATGGATGAGATCGCCGCCTTGAAGATCAGCATGGTCGGATTGCCGGCCAGCTCCGGGGCGAAGTTCCCGAGCGAGCTGTCCGGCGGCATGCGCAAACGCGCGGGGCTTGCGCGCGCGCTGGCGCTCGACCCGGAGATCGTGTTTCTGGATGAGCCGACTGCCGGGCTCGATCCGATCGGTGCTGCGGCCTTCGACGAGCTTATCAATGCGCTGCAGCGGCGTCTGGGCCTGACCGTGTTCATGGTCACGCACGACCTGGACAGTCTGGACACCAGCTGTGACCGCATCGCGGTACTGGCCGAAAAGCAGGTGTTGCTGACCGGAACCATGCACGAGATGCTGGCTCACGATCACCCCTGGGTGCGTGAGTACTTTCACGGCCCGCGGGCGCGCGCCGCGCTCGCCGCAGAGACCGCGGGGCCTGAAGCACATGCTTGAGTCGACCAGCGCCGTGGCCGGGTTTCACGGCATGCATAAACTAGAGGTGAGTTGACGAATGGAGAACCGTGCCAGTTATCTTCTGATCGGCACTTTCGTGCTGCTCGTAGTCGCCGGGCTGTTCGGCTTCATCGTGTGGCTGGCGAAAGTGGAGATCGACCGTGAGTTTGCCTTTTACGACATCTACTTCGAGGATTCCGTCGCCGGCCTCGGGCTGGGCGGCGACGTGCGTTACCGCGGGATTCGGGTGGGTACCGTAACCGCCATCGGTATCGATGAGAAAAATCCCGGCCGCGTTCGCATCACCGTGCGGTTGTCGACGGAACCGCCGATCCGCGAAGGGGATGAGGCGTTCCTGCAGCTGCAGGGAATCACCGGCGTGTCGTTCGTGAACATAGAAGGCGCGGGTCCGCAGAGCCCCCGGCTGGTTGCACGCGAAGGCGAGCCTCGTGCGGTCATTCCGTCGCGGCCGTCGGCCATCGGCAAACTGCTGGTCGGCGCGCCTGAGTTGATCGCCCATGCGCTCGAGGTCATGCAACGGTTCTCCGCCCTGCTGAATGCGGAGAACCGCGAGGCTATCGGCGGCATCCTGGTCGACGCCAAAACGCTGACCGGCGCGCTGGCGGCCCGCGAGAATCAGTTCGGCCGCGTGCTCGATTCGATCGAGGCCGTAAGCGCAGACTTTGCCGCTACCGCCGAGTCAGTGCGTTCGATCGTCGATAAAATGGACAAAACGACCGATGAGGCGAACCGAACGCTGCGCTCCGTTCGGTCAATGGTCGATGGGGCCAATAGCGTCGTACGGGATGACGTGCAGGGGCTGGTCACGGAGCTGCGTGAGATGAACCGGGAATTTCGCTCGGTGGCCAGCAATGCCAACGCCTTCGTCAAGGAGAACAGTGAGCCGTTGACCGCGTTTGCCGGTGACGGCCTGACTCAGTTCACGAAGTTCCTCAACGAGGCCAGCTATCTGGTCTCCAGCATGACTCGCCTGACCGAGCGCCTGGAGACCGAGGGTGCGCGGTTCCTGATCGGCAGCAAGCAGTCGGAATACAAAGTGGGTAGACAATGAAGCGGCGGTGTAGCGCAGTGATGGCTCGCGTGTTGCGTGGAGCGCTGGCGTTCAGCGCCCTGTGGCTTTACGGTTGCGGTGCCCTGCTCGAATCGGACCCGGCCCCGGATCTTT
>JAHELT010000026.1 GCA_024644045.1 Chromatiales bacterium
TGGCTAACTTTTCGATCGTCGCCGTGCTCAGCGTCTCGATGCGTGTGCTGGGCGTGGATACCTGGCTGGCCGAGCAGGGCATGCCGATGCAGCTCAACGGGCTGCTGATCATGGCGCTCGCAATCGGCTTCGGTGGTTCGCTCGTCTCGCTCGCCATGTCCAAATCCATGGCGATACGCGGGATGGGCGTGCGCGTGATCGAAACACCCGGCAGCTCCACGGAGCGCTGGCTGGTCGAAACCGTGCGCCGCCAGGCCGGGCAGGCCGGTATCGGCATGCCCGACGTCGGCGTGTTCGACTCCGAGCAGCCCAACGCGTTCGCGACCGGCATGCGCAAGAATGCCTCCCTGGTGGCGGTCAGCACCGGGCTGATGCAGAGCATGGATGCCGCCGAGGTGGAAGCCGTGCTGGCGCACGAGGTGAGCCACGTCGCCAACGGCGACATGGTGACGATGGCGTTGCTGCAGGGCGTGTTGAATACCTTCGTGGTGTTCTTCTCGCGGGTCATCGGCATGCTGGTCGACCGGGTGGTGTTTCGCACGGAGCGCGGAATCGGTCCCGGCTACTTCATCGCCAGCATCGTCGCCGAGCTGGTGCTCGGTATTCTCGCGGCGATCATCGCGGCGTGGTTCTCACGGCGCCGCGAGTTTCGCGCCGACGCCGGCGGTGCCGCGCTGGCCGGCCGCAACAGCATGATCGGTGCATTGCAGGCGCTGCAACGCGGCCAGCCCAGGGACCTTCCGGGTCAGCTGGCGGCGTTCGGCATCAGCGGAGCCGCGGGCCGCGGGCTGCAGGCGTTGCTGCGCACGCACCCGCCGCTCGAAGTGCGTATCGCCGCGCTGCGCCAGGGCGTCGAATGAGTCAGAAGCGTTAGAGGCTGGGGCGTCCGCCCGAATCGTAGCCTACTTCGTTATCGAGGTGCGCTTCGCTGATGATGCGCACTTCTTCGGACACGTACCCGCGGCGGCGTTCCCGCCCGGCGCGCCGCTCCTGGGCCATGGTCCTGCCGAACGCAGTGTACAGCGGGCTGAAGGGTATGCGCCGGTCGTCGTGCCGGCGGTCCTCGAAGTGAACATAGCGGCAGGTGCAGTTCGCGGCGTCACATTCGGGCAGCGGCAGGGGGAACAGGCGTGCCTGGTGAGGCAGCAGGCGCGCCCCGTCCAGCTTTTTGACCCACTTACAGCAGTGCCGCTCGTCGTATTTGACTTCGACGCCGTGGTATTTGCCGTTTTCGGGGCGCGACTTCGCAGGCTTGGTGATTGCAGGCATGTACTTTACGATCAGAAGCAGCGCGATCACTAGAACCACAGTAATCCAAACACCCACTTGGTAACTCCATCTTCCCGTGTACGTCGGACTCGAGGTCGGGCCATGCTAGCCCGCGACACGCCGCTGAGCGCTGTCTGCGGCTGTCCCACCAGCCCCCATCACGGGATCTTCTTAGTGCCGTTCGTGTTTGCCGCGAGCGGCTCTGATGAGACCGCAGCGGCGCTTGTCCGACCGATAGTAGCGGTTCACCGGTGTTTTGCAAGGCATGCCGCCGGTTTCGTGGCCCCGGCGCCGCGGCCCGGCAGACCGGGCGGTCGTGACGAGCGGTTCAACGGGACGGCATAGGTGCAGGCGATCCGGCCTCCGGGGGCGCGGTCGAAGCCCGGCCCCGGTGCGCGAAAGACGCGAGCGGCGCCCGTTACGCCATCATGGCGGAGAAGTCGTAGCTGGGGGTATCGATGGGTTTCTGCAGGAAGTTGCCCTGGATCAGGTCGGTGCCGAGGCTCCACAGGACTGACAGGCTGCCGGCGTCTTCCACGCTCGGCGCGATGGTCGGCTTACCGAGCTCCTTGGCCTTGGCGGCGATCTTCTGAATCGCTTCCTGGTTCTTCTGGTTGGACAGCAGCCCGTCCATGAACGCCGTATTGATCTTGAGGAAGTCGGCGGGCACGTGCTTGAGCAGCTGAAACGGGTTCGGGCCGGTGCCGAAGTTATCCAGCGAAATCTTGCAGTTGATCTTGTGCAGCGCGAACGAGAAGGCGCGCGCCTGCTTCAGGTGCGACAGCGCATCCTGCTCGTCGAACTGAAACACCAGGCTGCCGTGCGGCAGCTTGAGCGCCTTGACCCGGTCGTGAATCCAGCGAAACAGTTCGCCGTCCTCCAGCGCGCCGCGGGTCAGGCGCACGAAAAACACCGTGTTCTCGTTCTCTTTGAGCTTCACTACCAGCTTTTTGAGGGTGTTCAAGATGACCCACCGGTCGACCGCATTCAGCATGTTGGTGCGCTCTGCGATCGGCAGAAACTCGATCTCGGTCATCTCCTTGCCGTCCACCGTCATGCGCACCAGCACCTCGAAGCGCTCGGTCTCGTCGCCACCAAGACTGACGATGGGCTGAAACAGCAGGCGCATCTCGTTTTTCTGCAGTGCCTGGTCAAAGCGCTTCGTCCATTCCGTGTCGAGCTGCTTCTGGCTCTTCTCGCCGGCTTTGGGTGCGTAGGTAGCGACGCTTTCCTTGCCGTCCCGGCTGGCTACCAGCGCACGCTCGGCGCGCGACAGGGCTTCGTTGGCGTCTCCGACGCCGTCGTCGAGCTGGCACATGCCGATGTGGCAGGTCGTGTTCACCGTCGTACCGCCGACCTTGGCGCTGAATTTTGACACCGCCTTTACCATCGACTGGGCGAAATTCTGCGTGTCCGCTTTCTCGGTGCGCGGAATCAGGATGGCGAAGGTAGCGCCCTCGAAACGCGCCGACACCGCCTCGTCGGGCGAGGCTTCGCCGAGCAGCTCGCCGACGCCCTTGATGACCTGGTCTGCGCCCAGCACCCCGACTTCGTCGCGCAGGGCGTCGAAATTGTCGAGCTGCAGCAGGCACAACGTCGCGGGCTTGGCCTTGCCTTCGTCGCTGAACTGCTGCTGCAGCACCGTGATCAGGTGCTGGCGGTTGAACAGCCCGGTCAGCTGGTCGGTCTGGCTGAGCAGCGTGATCTGACGCTCCAGCTCCTTGCTGTTGGTCTGATCGCGGATCACGATCTGCGTGCACGCCTCGCCGTCGATGGTGGCGCGCGAGAACTCCATTTCGCCGCTGAAGCTGCTCTGGTCGGCATGGCGCAGCTTGAGCTCGAGCTTTTCGTTGCCGCTGTTGCGGATCTGTTTGCGCAGAAACTCTTTGAGCTTGCTCTGATCGGCGGTGGCCGCCATGTCCATCAGCGGTGTACCCTCGATCTCGTCGAAGCTTTCGAAGCCGAACAGATCGAGGTAGGCCACATTGGCGTACACGTGCATGCCATCGTGCACGTAGGCGATTGCGTCGCGCGAACTTTCCATCAGCACCTGACAGCGTTTCTCGCTGTCCAGGTAGCTCGTTTGCAGCGCCGCGAGCAGGCGCGAGCGGCGCACGTTCTCCAGCTCGCGCCCCACGACCATGCGTAAATGCACGGCAGATGCCTTGTTGACCAGATGGCAGGCACCGACCGTCATGACGCTTTCCGGCGTGGTGGCGTCGCCTTCGTCGGCGAGCGCGATGATCGGCGGCGGCGGGTCGAGCTCGCTCAGTTGGGTCACGATTTCGCTCAGTGGCAGCGAACTCGCATCCAGCGAGCACAGCACCAGGTCGTAGTCGCCGGCCTCCAGCGCCTCGATGAAGTCATCGGCGTTCTCGACCCGGGTGGAGCGAATCGCGTAGCCCAGCGGGCGCAGGTTGCTGACGCAGCGTTCCGCGTCGTCCAGCGAGTCGTCGACAATGATCAGCCTGAGATGTGTATCTTGCGTCAAGGTCTGTTCCGTGTGCTTGCTGGCCCAAGCCGAGAGGCGTCCTTAGCTTCGCAGCATAAGTTCCTCAAAATACCGGATTTTGTTTGCGTTTGCCACGATACGCGTCACGCCCGGCCCGGGAGTGCGGGCAGGCCGGCGTGTGCCCCGCGGCCGTTCTCGCCCGGCGCGCTTCCCGGTATTATTAGCCGCGTGCCCGCGATCGCGCACACGCGCGTGCACCAGCATCGGATCTCATTGAATACCCTAGCTTTATCACAGGAAGGTTGAATGGCCAGTTACAGCACCAACGAATTCCGCGGCGGTCTGAAAATCATGCTCGATGGCGACCCCTTCGCGATCGTTGAAAACGAGTTCGTGAAACCCGGCAAGGGGCAGGCTTTCAACCGCGTGAAAGTGCGCAATCTGCTGACCGGGCGCGTGGTGGAACGCACCTTCAAGTCCGGCGAGTCGGTCGAGGGTGCCGACGTGGTCGACACCCAGATGCAGTACCTCTACAACGACGGCGATCACTGGCATTTCATGGACCCGCAGTCCTACGAGCAGCTCGCCGCCGACAAGAAGGTCGTCGGCGACGCGGCCCTGTGGTTGAAGGAGGAGGACCAGTGCGAGCTCACGCTGTGGAACGGCGAGCCGATCCAGGTCGTACCGCCGAACTTCGTCGAGCTCCGCATCACCGAGACCGACCCGGGGCTGCGCGGCGATACCGCGCAGGGGGGCACCAAACCGGCGACGCTGGACACCGGCGCGGTCGTCAAGGTCCCGCTGTTCATCGAGCCGGGTGAGGTGATTCGCGTCGACACGCGCTCGGGTGAGTACGTTTCGCGCGTCAAAGACTGAGGTGCAGGACTGGCGACCGTGCGCGACTAACCGGACGCTGGCCGAGAGGGCCGCGCTGCTCGCCGGGATCCGCGCGTTTTTCGCCGCGCGTGGGGTGCTGGAGGTCGATACCCCGCAGCTGTGCGCGGCGGCAAACCCGGACCCGGCCCTGGACAGCTTCCGGGTGCCGGCGCACGGGCGCGAGTGGTTTCTCGCCACCTCGCCGGAGTTCGCCATGAAGCGCCTGCTGGCCGCCGGGCTGGGCGATATCTACCAGCTGGCGCACGTGTTCCGCGCCGGTGAAGCCGGCCGCCAGCACAACCCGGAGTTCATGCTGCTCGAGTGGTACCGCAGGGGCGCCACGCTCGAACAGGTGATGGACGAAACGGTGGCACTGGTGCAAAGCGTCGGCGACGGCCGGCTGCGTCTTTATCCGGTGCACAGGGTCGAGTACCGCGACCTGTTTTGCCGCACCCTGGGCGTAGACCCCATCGATGCCTCGCTGCAGACGCTGCGCGACTGCGCACACGCCCAGCCGGTGCCCGCGCCGGCGCTAAGTGATGACCACAATCTTTGGCTTGACTGGCTGATGGGTGTCTGCGTGCAGCCCGCCCTTCCGGCCGGCACGCTGACTCTGGTGTCAGGGTATCCCGCCGCGCAGGCCGCGCTGGCGGAACTGCGTGAGGACGGTGTGACCGCGCATCGCTGCGAGCTGTTCTGCGGACCGCTGGAACTGGCCAACGGATACCGCGAGCTGTCCGACAGCGCCGAGCAGCGGACGCGCTTCGAGGCCGAGATCGCGACCCGGCGCGCGCGCGGCCTTGCGGAGTTCCCCCTCGATGAGCGCCTGCTCTCGGCGCTGCCGCACCTGCCGCCCTGCAGCGGCGTGGCGCTGGGCGTGGATCGCCTGGCCATGCAGCTGCTAGGCGCTCAGCACCTCGAGGAGGTGCTGAGCTTCACGGCGGACAACGCATGAGTCACGCGTGTCTGCCATGGCACGCCGCCGAAACCGGGGCTGTCCTCGATCGCTACGGGCTCCAGCTCGCCAGAGTGGCCGTCGGCGTGTCGATCCCCGGCAGCTTCTGGGGCGGCGCTGAAGCGGGGCTGGTGGCGCGAGCGGTGTACGTGCGGGACGACACCCCGCTGCACTCGCTGCTGCACGAAACGGCACATTACGTGTGCATGAGCGGCGAGCGGCGCGGGGGTCTGCACACCGACGCCGGCAGCAGCGACCTCGAAGAAACCGCCGTGTGTTACCTGCAGGTGCGGCTCGCGGAGCACTGCGGCGTCAGCCGGGCGCGCATGTTCGCCGACATGAATACCTGGGGGTACTCGTTCCGGCTGGGCGACGCGGGCGCCTGGTTCGAACGCGATGCCGAGGATGCCCGCGAGTGGTTGCAGCAACACCGGCTGCTCGACCGCGGCGACGCGCTCACCTGGCGATTGCGCGCGTAACCTGCGAGCAAGCCGACGTGCGACGGGCGGGCATGATCTTCTGTGCGCATTGCATCACGAGGCGTCCGGGATTTCGCTATTCGGCTCGCGCTGCCGGTCGCTCGTGCCCAGGGGCTGGCCGAGCCGCACGGGCGTTCCGCTGGCCAGTTGCGCGGCCCAGCGCAGGCGGCGCGGGGCGAGCACGATCACCGTCGAGCCCATGTTGAAGCGGCCCAGTTCCGCGCCGGCGGCGAGCTCGACGGGCGCGTCGGCGTAGCACCAGTGCCGCGGCCGCGGGCCCTGCGTCGGCGTGACCAGACCGCTCCAGACGGTCTCGATTGCGGCCACGTTGATGGCGCCGACCAGCACCACGGCCACCGGGCCGAGCGGGGTATCGAACAGGCTGGCGACCCGCTCGTTGCGCGTGAACAGCCGCGCCACGGTGGCCACCGTGTGCGGCGCGACGCTGAACAGCCGGCCGGGCACGTAGCTCATGGCGCGCAGCGTCCCCCGGCAGGGCATGTGCACGCGGTGATAATCCCGCGGGGACAGGTACAGCGTGGCGAATGCGCCGTCCTCGAACGGGTCCGGGTCGATGCCGCCGCCGAGCAGCGCGGCCAGCGAATAGTCGATGCCCTTGGCCTGCAGCAGGCGGCCGGCCGTGATACGGCCGACGGCGGAAACGGTGCCGTCCACCGGGCTGATCAACCCGTGCGGCAGCTCGGCAATGGTCCGTGCCCCGGGTTGCAGCGCGCGGGTAAAAAATGCGTTGAAGGTGGCGTACTCGCGGATATCGGGCTGCACCGCGTCCTGCAGCTCGACGCCGTAGCGGCGCACGAACCAGCCGATGACCAGCGCCAGCCCGGGCAGGCGCCGGCGTGTGAGAAAATACAGCCCGCGCGAAACGAGGTGATGCGGCAGGCAGTACAGCAGGGCGACATGCAGACGCTGGCGAAAAGTAATCGGGTTGGCCGGGGCGTTCCCGCTGGACATGAGTGCTCCTGTCGGTGGCCGGGTGGTGCGATCCAGTCCGGTTGGGCGTGCGCGCATTGTACGCATGTCGCCTGGCGGGCCCAGCACCGGTGGCGCCGGACGGTGTGGTTGCTGCGCAGGGCCGCCTTTGCCGCTACCCGGCGCTCGCGGGGGGCGGCATGAGCGCACGCCTCAAGCCGCCGGGCCAACCGCTGACCCTCCGGCGTGTGCTGGCGTGGTCCGCGCAGATGCTGAGCGAATCCGGTGCCTGCTTCGCGCAGGGCACCGACAACGCCCACGACGAGGCGGCGTGGCTGGTTCTGCATGCACTCGGCGAGGCACCGGACACCCCCATCGAAGATCCCGATCGTGCGTTGACCGATCGCCAGATCGGGGCGGTTACAACCCTGCTGCAGACGCGCATCGACGGCGTACCGTCGGCTTATCTGACGGGCAGGACCTGGTTCTGCGGTCACGAGATCCGCGTGGATCGCCGCGTGATCATTCCGCGCTCGCCGATCGCCGAGCTGATCGGCTCGCGCTTCCAGCCCTGGTGCGACCCGCCCGCGCTCAGCCGCATCCTCGATCTCTGCACCGGTAGCGGCTGCATCGCGATCGCCTGTGCCCGCGCCTTTCCGAACGCCCGCGTCGACGCGAGCGACATCTCCGGCGAGGCGCTCGCCGTGGCCCGTGCCAACGTCGGCGCACACGCCCTGCAGCCACGCGTCCGCGTCCTGCGCTCGGATCTCTTTGCGGCCTTGCGCGGTGAGCGGTACGATTTGATTGTCAGCAATCCGCCCTATGTGCCGAGCGCGGTGGTGGACGCGCTTCCGGCCGAGCTGCAGGCGGAGCCGCGCCTCGCCCTGGACGGCGGCGAACGCGGGCTGGACCTCGTGGCACGGATTCTGCATCAGGCGCGCTTATACTTGCATGAACAAGGCATACTGGTGGTAGAGGTCGGCGACTTCAGGGAGGAGTTGCTGCGGCGCTTTCCGGACGGGCGTTTCGTCTGGCCGCAACTGGCCAACGGCGGCAGCGGTGTTTTCGTCATACGGGCCGCGGATTTGCCGCTTTCACCCCCGGTGCAGGAGTAGAGGGGCAGTGGATACCCACAAGATGCGCACGATCATTGCGCGTAAGTTTGATCCAAGGCGCGGAAAGTTCGTTAATCACGCCGTAGATTCCAATGTGTACAATAAGTCGACGGTTAGAGACGGCGCGCCGCAGACCGACATGGACAACGGGACCTACACCATCGGACGCAAGGATCGGCGCCGCGGACCGCGGATGGGCCCGACAGCACGCCGGGACCGGCGCAGCACCGTGATCTGGGTCAACCACGACACTGTCAGCAACGTGCACGCGGAGCTCGACGTGCTGAACGGGCGGTTCTTCCTCAGGGATCTCAACTCCACCAATGGTACCTTCATCGAGAAGGAGGGCAAGAAACTGCGCCTCCAGGAAGGCTACGTGGAGGTCGATCAGGTGCTGTTTCTCGGCGAGTGCCGCTGTACGGTCCGCGAGTTGCTGGACAGGCTCTGATTCGTCCGCGCGTTCCGCCGGGTTTTACAGCGCGCGCGCCGGTTCGTTGACGCTGAACCGCATTCCATTGACGCTGCCGCTGGCGTCGGCCAGCAGATACAGGTACGGGTTCACCCGCTCGGCGGCCTCGCTCAGCTGCAGCGCGTCCTCGGCCGGGTAGGCCGCGCGCCGCAGCCGGGAACGCAGCGGTCCGGGGTCGACGGCGTTGATGCGCACGGTGCGCGTTTCGCCGGGCGGCGGCGCCCACTCGTGCGCGAGAATCTTCGCAAACCCTGCAAGCCCGGCCTTGGCCACCCCGTATCCACCCCAGTAAGCGCGCGTCTTGTCGTCCAGGGTGAACACGATGCTCGCATCGTGCGAGCGCTTCAGCAGCGGCAGGCAAGCCTGCGTGACGCGGAACGGTGCCGTCAGGTTGACGGTGAGGGCGCGTTGCCAGTTCGCCGCGGCGGCGTGCTCTATCGGTGTCAGCGGGCCCACCGTGCCGGCCGCGTGCACCAGGCCGTCGAGCGCGCTCAGTCCACCCGCGAGCGCCTCGCCGAAGGCGAGGTAATCGTCGTCGCCTGCCGTCTCGAGATCCAGCGTCACAATCGCCGGTTGTGGCGCGCCGCTTTCCTCGATCTGGTCATAGAGGCTTTCCAGCGCCGCGACGGCGCGCCCGCACAAGACCACGCTGGCGCCGTGGCGTGCGCAGGCCAGCGCCACTGCGCTGCCGAGCGCACCGTTTGCGCCGGTGATCAGCACGGTGCGCCGTGCCAGCGCCGCGGCGTCGGGCACGAACGTCCACGCGTCAACCATCGCGACCCGCGTCCTCGTCCGGCTGCGGTTCTTCGGTTGCCGGGCCCTGCGGCTGGCGGGCGGCGGTGGCCAGCTGCACCGGGGGCTGCAGCGGTTTCTTCGATTGGATACCGAGGTCGCCGAAGCGGCGCGCGCTCGGGATCACCTGGCGTTCCAGCGAACCCACCGCGCGATTGAAGCCCGCAACCGTTGAATTCAGGTGCCGCCCGGTACGCACCAGGTGTTCGAAAAAGGTCGCCAGACGCCCGTGCAGTTCCTCGCCCAGCTGGCGGATGCGTTCGGCGTTTTCGGTGACCGACTGTTGCCGCCAGCCGAAGGCGATGGTCTTCAACAGGGCCACGAAGTTGTTCGGCGTGGCCAGCACGATACGGGAGGCCAGCGCGTCCTCCTGCAGCTTGGGATCGACGTCCAGCGCCGCGGCGAGAAACTGCTCCCCGGGGATGAACAGCACCACGAACTCGGGGGAGCGCTCGAACTGGGCCCAGTAGTCTTTTTCGGACAGCTCGCGGATGCGCATGCGTACGTTCTTAGCGTGCGCGATGAACGCATCGCGCTTCTCAGCATCCTGCGCGGCCTCCACGGCGTTGAGATAGGCATCGAGCGGCGTCTTGGCGTCGACCACGATACTGCGCTTTTCGGGCAGGCGCACCACCATGTCCGGACGAATGCTGCTGTCGCCCGTCGGCACGTGGGGTTGCTCGACAAAATCGCAGTGTTCCACCATGCCGGCCAGCTCCACCAGGCGTTTCAGCGTCAGCTCGCCCCATTGACCGCGGACATCGGGACGCCGCAGCGCCTGCACCAGGTTGCGCGTTTCGGTGTGCAGCTGGGTCTGGGTCTGCGCCAGCGACTGCAGGTGCTGGGTAAGGGCACCGTAGGCCTGCTTGCGCTCGTTTTCGATCAGCTGAATCTGACGCTCGGTCTTGTGCAGGGCCTCGCGAATGGGTGCCACCATGGCGTCGATCGACTGCTCCCGTCGCTCGAGATCGGCCTGGGCGCGCACGTGGTGCTGCTTCAGGCTCTCCTGGGCGAGTCTCAGGAACGCTTCGCTGTTACGGCCCAGCACGTCGGCCGACAGGGCCGCGAAGTGATCGGACAGCACCTGCCGGGACTGGTCGCGTGCCGCGTCGCGCTGCGCGGCGAGTTCTTTTTGTGCTTCCAGCTGGACCGTGAGCCGTGTGTTGTCCTCGCTCAGCCGGCGCACGCGGCGCTGGACGAGGAGGTAGGTGACCAAAACGGCGACGCCCGCGATCAGGCCGGTCAGCAACGCGTAGACCAGCAGAGGCTGTTCGGCCAGCAGCGGCACCGTCAGCTCCATGCGTCACCGAACCAGCGGCGCAGCTCGAGCGGCGCCTGGATGACCGCGTCGGCGCACCAGCGGTCCACGCTGTCGCGCTGCTCGATGTAGCCGTAAGCCGCAGCCACCGTGAACATGCCGGCCGCCTTTCCCGCCCGGATGTCGATCTCGGCGTCGCCGACGAAAAGGCACGCGCTGGTATCGACCTGCAGCGCGCGACTGGCCGCGAGCAGCGGTTCCGGGTGCGGCTTGCTGTGCTCGGTCGTGTCTCCGCTGACCACGCAGTGCGCCCGCTGCCCCACGCCGAGCGCGGCCAGCAGCGGTTCGCTGTAGGCGCTGGGCTTGTTGGTCACCACGCCCCAGGGAACGCCGGCGCCATCGAGCTCGCCGAGGACCTCGGCGATGCCGTCAAACAACTGCGAGCCGTGGGCAAGGTTGTCGGCATAGTGGTACAGGAAGCGCTCGCGCAGGCGCTCCGATTCAGCGGGCGGCAGCTTGCCGAAAGCCAGCTCCAGCATGGTGTAGACACCGGTTGAAACGCGGCTCCGGGCGCGCGCGTAAGGCACCCGCGCCACGCCGCACTCGTCGCACAAGGTGTCGAGCACCCCGATCATGTCCGGTGCCGTGTCCACGAGCGTTCCGTCGAGGTCCAGGAGCAGGGCGCGGAAGGCCCGGGTGTGCGGCGCGGCCGCTGCATCCTGCGCCGTGGTGTCAACCGGCATCGGGCTTCCGGCACATCAGAAAATAGTTGACCGCGTGGTCGTCGCTGAGGCCGCTTCGCCCCGAAAACGGTGCGTAGCGCAGCCCGGTGGTGCGGATGTCGATCAGCCCGCTGCCGCGTGCCCAGGCGGCGAGCTCCGAGGGCCGGATGAACCTGCGGTAGTCGTGGGTGCCGCGCGGGAGCAGCCCCAGCACGTACTCGGCGCCGAGCACGGCCTGGGCGTACGCCTTGACCGTGCGGTTGAGGGTCGAGAAGAACACCCAGGCGCCGGGGGCTGCGAGCGTGGCACAGGCGTCGACCAGTGCGTCGGGTTCGGGCACGTGCTCGAGTAGCTCCATGCAAACCACCGCATCGAAGCTTTCCGACCGTTGCCGTGCCAGCGCCTCGGCGCTGGTTGTCAGGTACTCGATGTCGAGCTGCGCCGCCTGCGCATGATCGCGGGCCACCTGCACGGCGGCTTCGGACAGATCGATGCCGGTAACCCGCGCGCCGGCGCCGGCCAGCGCTTCGCTGAGGATGCCGCCGCCGCACCCCACGTCGACTAGGCGCGCACCGGGCAGCGCCACGTGCGCGGCGATCAGCGCCAGCCGCGTGGGGTTTATCTCGTGCAGCGTCTTGAAGTCGCCGGTGGGATTCCACCACTCCCCGGCCAGGGCATCGAATTTGGCAACTTCTTCGGGCGCGGCGTTGTGCATGCGGTGGACCGGCGGTTCGCTGCGGCATTGTAACGGCCCTGGCACGGCGCGGCGCGGTTTTTGCGCCTCACCGGCCGCCGCGGCGCCCGGCGCGCCGGGGGGTTCAGCCGCCGGCGTGCATGCGTCTTCCCCAGTCCGCGGTTCTTTCGAGCAATGCCGCTTCGTCGATCCGGGTCAGCGAGCCGTCCTCGACCAGGCACTGCCCGGCCACCCAGACGTGCCGGACCTGCTCGCGGCTGGCCGCGAACACCAGCTGGGACACCGCGTTGTAGACCGGCTGGGTGTTGAGGGCATTCAGGTCGAGCGCGACCATGTCCGCCGACTTTCCGATCTCGAGCGAGCCCGTCTGGTCGGCAATGCCCAGGGCGCGTGCCCCGTTGATGGTGGCCATGCGCAGCGCCTGGTTCACCGCCAGCGCGCTGGCGTCCCGCGCGACCCCCTTCGCCAGCAGCGCGGCGCTGCGCATCTCGCCCAGCATATCGAGATCGTTGTTGGACGCGGCACCGTCGGTTCCCAGGGCCACGTTGACGCCGGCGTTCAGCAGGTCGCTCACCCGGCAGAAACCGCTCGCCAGCTTGAGGTTCGACTCGGGGCAATGCACCACGCTGCTGCCGCCGTGCGCCACCAGCTCGATGTCCTCGTCGTCCAGGTGCGTCATGTGCACGGCGACCAGGTGTGGATTCAACAGGCCGAGGCGCCGCAGCCGGCGCAACGGACTGGCCCCGTGCTGCTCGACTGACTGCTGCACTTCGTGCGCGGTTTCGTGCACATGCATATGCACCGGTATGTCGAGCTCGTCGGTATACATGCGCACCCGCGAGAGCGGCCCGTCGGATACCGTGTAAGGCGCGTGCGGAGCGAGCGCCGTCTGCACCAGCGGATCGTCGCGTAGCTGATCGTGCAGCTGCAGGCCCTTGTGAAAGTACTCATCCGGATCGACCGCCCAGATCGTCTGGAAATCCAGCACGATCATGCCGATCGTGGCGCGAATGCCGCTCGCCTGCGCCACGGAGGCGGCGATCTCCGGGTAGAAGTACATGTCGTTGAAACAGGTGGTGCCGCCGCGCAGCATCTCCGCCACGGCCAGCTGCGTGCCGTCGCGGATGAAATCCTTGTTCACCCAGCGCGACTCGGCCGGCCACACGTGCTCCTTCAGCCAGGCCATGAGCGGCACGTCGTCGGCGAAGCCGCGGAGCAGCGTCATCGCCGCGTGCGTGTGCGCGTTGATCAGTCCCGGCAACAGCAGGTGGGTAGGCAGCGACCGCCGCTGCACCGCCTGGTAGCGCCGGCCGGCCTCTGCGTTCGGCAGCAGGTCCAGGATGCGAGCGTCCTTGACCACGATGGCGTGATCCGCCAGCAGCGTATCGTCGACGTCCACCGTGGCGATCCACGCGGCCTCGATGATCAGATCCACATTCTCCATCCAGCAACTCCGCGCGGACCGTGAAAGGGCAGGATTGTAACGGTGCGCGCCGTCGCCGCGCAGCACCCTCTTTCGAACGGTACCTTACGCCCGCGGGTCTTCTCGCCGGGGTCGTCAGGCCCAACGGGATCACGCGCTGAACATCTTCCTTTGCGGGCGTCCCGGGTTTGGGGGAGTATTCCCGTCTGATCCGGCGCACGGATGGAGTATCGCAATGCATCAATCGAACGCGGCGGAGGCCGACGCGTATCGCCACATCGACTGGCGCGGGGACGCCCTGCGCCTGCTGGATCAGCGCAAGTTGCCGGCCGCCGAGGTCTACGTCACCTGCACCACAGCGGCGCAGGTTGCCCGGGCGATCCGCGAGATGGTGGTGCGCGGCGCGCCCGCCATCGGTGTCACGGCCGCCTACGGTGTGGTGCTGGCGGCGCGCGAGGCGTTGCAGGCGCACGGCCGGATCGAGGCGCCAGCGCTCGCACAACCGCTGCACGAGCTCGGGGAGGCACGGCCGACGGCCGTGAACCTGCGCTGGGCGATCGAGCACATGCGCGAGTGCCTCGGCGACGGCGGCGCGGCGGAATGCCTCGAGCGACTCGCGGCGCGTGCGCGCGACATCCACGAGCAGGACATCGCGGCCAATCGCCGGATGGGCGAACTGGGCGCGACATTGCTGCAGGGCGGGGCGGTGATCACCCACTGCAACACGGGCACTCTGGCGACCGGCGGTTACGGCACCGCGCTGGGCGTGATCCGCAGCGGCGTAGCGCAGGCCAGGATCGAGCGCGTCCTGGCGAGCGAGACCCGACCGTGGCTGCAGGGCGCGCGCCTCACCGCCTGGGAGCTCAACCGCGACCGGATCGAGGTGACCCTGATCTGCGAAGGCAGCGTCGGCAGCGCAATGCGTACGTTCAAGCCGCAATGGGCGATCGTCGGCGCGGACCGGATCGCCGCCAACGGCGACGTGGTCAACAAGATCGGGACCTACAATCTGGCGGTGCTGGCACGCCAGCACGGCGTGCGCACCATGGTGGTGGCGCCCACCTCCACGATCGACCCGCGTACGCCCAGTGGCGCGCAGATCGACATCGAGCAGCGACCGGGCGGCGAGCTGCTCGCGGCCGCCGGCTACGCACAGGACCCTGCCGGGGTGCAGGTCTGGAACCCGGTGTTCGACGTCACCCCGGCAACGCTGGTCGATGCGATCGTTACCGAGCGGGGCATTGCCTCCCCACCCGATACCCGGACGATTGCCGCGCTGCTCGATTGAGGGCGGGCGCAGACGCCATCCGGCGCTGCTTTGCAATTGTGGCGTGTGTTACAATTGCTGTTTTGAACGCGACAAATCCAGACTCCCCGCAACAGCGGCGACACACCAGAAGTGCACTGATCTGAATGGCTGATTTCGCCAAAGAAATTCTGCCCGTAAACCTCGAAGACGAAATGCGCCAGTCCTACCTGGACTACGCGATGAGCGTCATCGTGGGGCGTGCCCTGCCGGACGTGCGTGACGGGCTGAAACCCGTGCACCGCCGTGTGCTGTATGCGATGCACGTCCTGGGCAACGACTGGAACAAGCCCTACAAGAAATCGGCGCGCGTGGTGGGCGACGTCATCGGTAAATACCATCCGCACGGGGACGTGGCCGTGTACGACACGATCGTGCGCCTGGCGCAGCCGTTCTCGATGCGCTACCTGCTGGTCGACGGGCAGGGCAACTTCGGCTCCGTGGACGGCGACGCACCGGCCGCCATGCGTTATACCGAAATCCGCATGTCGCGCCTGGCTCACGAGCTGCTCTCGGACCTGGACAAGGAAACCGTCGACTTCGCCGACAACTACGACGGCAGCGAGACCGAGCCGGTGGTGCTGCCGACCCGCGTGCCGAACCTGCTCGTGAACGGCTCGACCGGCATCGCCGTGGGCATGGCGACCAACATCCCGCCGCACAACCTCGGTGAGGTTATCAGCGCGTGCGTGGCACTGATCGACAACCCTGACATCGACGTGCTGTCGCTGATGCAGCACCTGCCGGGGCCCGACTTTCCCACCGCCGGTGTTATCAGCGGCGCGCGCGGGATCCGCGAGGCCTACCGGACCGGGCGCGGGCGCATCTATGTGCGGGCGCGCACGCACACCGAGGAGTTCGGCAACGGACGCGAGTCCATCGTGGTCACCGAGCTGCCCTACATGGTCAACAAGGCGCGGCTGCTCGAGAAGATCGCACAGCTGGTCAAGGAGCGCCGCCTCGAGGGCATCTCCGAGCTGCGCGACGAGTCCGACAAGGACGGCATGCGCATGGTGATCGAGCTGCGCCGCGGCGAGAACACCGATGTGGTGCTGAACAACCTGTATCAGCTGACCGCCATGCAGTCGGTGTTCGGCATCAACATGGTGGCGCTGATCGAGGGTCAGCCCAAGCAGCTCGATCTCAAGGAGATCCTGCAGGCGTTCGTGCGCCATCGCCGCGAGGTGGTGACCCGGCGCTGCGTTTACGAGCTGCGCAAGGCTCGCGAGCGGGCGCACACGCTGGAAGGCCTGGCGGTGGCCCTGGCCAATATCGATGCAGTGATTCAGCTGATCAGAGAATCCGCCAATCCGACGGAGGCCAGGGCGGCGCTGGTGGCGCGCGTCTGGGAGCCGGGAGTGGTCACGGAGATGCTGCAGCGGGCCGGCGCGCAGGCGTCGCGGCCGGAGCACCTGGATGCGCGCTTCGGCCTGCATGCTGACGGCTACCACCTGTCCGAGAACCAGGCGCAGGCGATCCTGGACCTGCGCCTGCACCGGCTCACCGGTCTGGAGCAGGAGAAGGTGGTCAGCGATTTCGCCGAGCTGCTGGAGAAGATCGACGACCTGCTCGACATCCTCAACAATCCGGACCGGCTGCTCAGCGTGATTCGCGAGGAACTGGTGGCCATCGGCGATGAGTACGGCGATGAACGCAGAACCGAGATCCAGGTGGATCACTACGACCTCACGGTCGAGGACCTGATCAGCGACGAGGAAGTGGTGGTTACCTTCTCCCACGCCGGCTACGCCAAGGCGCAGCCCCTGTCCGACTACTCGACGCAGCGTCGCGGCGGGCGCGGCAAATCGGCCGCGGTGGTGAAGGAAGAGGATTTCATCGACAAGCTGTTCGTCGCCAACACCCACGATACGCTGCTGTGCTTTTCCAGCCGCGGCAAGGTGTACTGGAAGAAAGTCTACGAGCTGCCGGTGGCGGGACGCTCCTCGCGCGGTCGCCCCATGGTGAACCTGCTGCCGCTGGAGCAGGGCGAGCGTATCAATGCGCTGCTGCCCGTGCGCGAGTACGCCGAGGACCGCTACGTGTTCATGGCGACGACCAGCGGCGTGGTGAAAAAGACGCCGCTATCTCATTTCTCGCGCCCGCGCGTCAACGGCATCATCGCCGTCGACCTGCGCGAGGACGACTACCTGGTCGGCGTGGCGCTGACCGATGGCGAACAGGATGCGATGCTGTTCAGCAGCGCGGGCAAAGCGGTGCGCTTCTCGGAGCGGGATGTGCGCGCGATGGGGCGCGCGGCAAGTGGCGTGCGCGGCATCCGCCTCGGCGAGGGACAGCGTGTGATCTCGCTCATCATCGTAGGCGAGGGCGACATCCTGACGGTGACCGAGAACGGCTTCGGCAAGCGTACCCCGGCGAGCGATTACCCGCGCAAGGGACGCGGCGCGCAGGGCGTCATCGATATCAAGACCACCGACCGCAACGGCGCGGTGGTCGGCGCCGAGCAGGTCAGCGACGACGACGAGATAATGCTGATCTCCAGCCGCGGCACCCTGGTGCGCACCGCGGTAAAGGAGATCTCCACGCTGGGCCGCAACACCCAGGGCGTCAGGCTCATCCGGCTCAACCCGGGCGAGACCGTTGCGGAACTGGAGCGCGTCGCGGCGCTGAACGGCGATGACGAACCCGGTGAGCCCCCGACACTGCACTAGGGCGTCCGCGCGAAGCGCGCTGGCGGCGGGTTGCGGACGCGCCGCGGACGTGCCGTGAGTAAGACGCCGGGCCTGGACAAGCTGCGCGCGAAGATCGATGCGCTCGACGAGGAACTGCTCGCCCTGCTGAACCGGCGCGCCGGGCTCGCCCTGGATGTGGCGGAGATCAAACGCAACGACGGGCAGGACGGCGCCTTCTACCGGCCGGAGCGCGAGGCGCAGATTCTGCGCGAGATCGCCCGGCGCAACCCCGGCCCGCTTCCCGACGAAGCCGTGTGCCGCCTGTTCCGCGAAGTGATCTCGGCCTGTCTGGCGCTCGAAGAGCCGCTCACCGTGGCCTACCTCGGCCCGCAGGGCACGTTCACGCAGGAGGCGGCGCTCAAACACTTCGGGCATGCGGTGGCAAGCACGCCCATGGCGACGATCGACGAGGTGTTCCGCGCCGTCGAGTCGGGCGAGGCGAGCTTCGGCGTGGTGCCGGTAGAGAACTCCACCGAGGGTGTGGTCAACCACACCCTGGACATGTTCATCACCTCACCCCTCGGGATCTGCGGCGAAGTGGAGCTGCGTGTGCACCACCAGCTGCTGTCGCGCGAGACCAAGCTCGAACAGGTCGCGCGCGTGTATGCCCACAACCAGGCCCTGGCTCAGTGCCGCGAATGGTTGCAGAGTCATTTGCGCGACGCGGCGACGCAGGCAGTCAACAGCAATGCGGAGGCGGCGCGTCTGGCCGTGCAGGAATCGGGCGCGGCGGCGATTGCCAGCGCCTGGGCCGGCGAGCACTACGCGCTCAACAAGCTTGCGGCCAACATCGAAGACAAGCCCGACAACACCACCCGCTTTCTGGTCGTCGGCGCCCAGGCGATCGACGCCAGCGGCGAAGACAAGACTTCGCTGCTGATGGCGGCGCACAACCGGCCCGGTGCGCTGTACGGTCTGCTCGGGCTGTTTGCCAAGGCCGGGATCAACATGACCAAGATCGAGTCGCGGCCCTCGCGGCTCGGGAAGTGGGAGTACGTGTTCTTCGTGGACGTCGAGGGCCATCGCCAGGACGCGTCGCTGAGTCAGGTGCTGCGCGAGCTGGAGGCGCAAGCCGCGCTGTTCCGCGTGCTGGGCTCCTACCCGCGAGTGGCGCGATGAGCTTCGATGCCTACGCGCTGGCGACCCCCGGCGCGCGCAGGCTGCAACCCTACGAGCCCGGCAAGCCGCTGGAGCAGCTGGAACGCGAGTACGGCATCACCGACGCCGTGAAGCTCGCTTCCAACGAGAATCCACTGGGGCCGAGCCCGATGGCGCAGCGGGCGCTGGAAGCCGTGCTGCAGGGGGTGAACTACTACCCCGATCAGCATGCCCTGGTGCAGCGTCTCGGCGAACGCCACGGTGTTGCCGGCTCTGCGGTGACCCTGGGTAACGGCTCCAACGACGTGCTGGATCTGGTGGCCCGCGCCTTTCTCCTGCCCGGCTGCAATGCGGTCTTCTCCGAGCATGGCTTCGCGGTGTACTGGCTGGCGACGCTGGCGTGCAGCGCCGAGCCGAAGGTCGTGCCGGCGCTGCCCTCCTCGCATGCGGAGATGCCTTACGGTCATGACCTGCCTGCCATGCTCGCGAGCATCGATGCACGGACCCGGGTCGTGTTCCTCGCCAACCCGAACAACCCGACGGGCACCTGGGTCGAGCGTCCCGAGCTCGAGGCGTTTCTCGACGCCGTGCCCGAACACGCCATCGTCGTGCTGGACGAGGCCTACATCGAGTATGTCGATCTCGCGGCGTTTCCCGATGGTACGGCCTGGCTGAGCCGCTACCCCAATCTGGTCGTGACGCGAACCTTCTCCAAGATCTACGGGCTGGCGGGCGTGCGCTGCGGGTACGCGCTGTCGAGCGAGCCCGTTGCGGACCTCCTCAGCCGCATGCGGCATCCTTTCAACGTGAACAATCTCGCGCTTGCCGCCGCATCGGCCGCGCTCGATGACGCCGGGTTCGTCGCCCACAGTGCGGCGACTAACCGGGCCGGCCTGGCACAGCTTCGCGGGGCGTGCCAGAGCATGGGCCTCGAGGTCATTCCCTCGATCGCGAATTTCGTGTGCGTGGACGTCGGTCGGCCCGCGGCGCCGGTCTACGAAGGCCTGCTGCAGCGCGGGGTCATCGTACGGCCGGTGGCGAACTACGGGCTGCCCGATCATCTGCGCATCACCGTGGGCCGTGCCGAAGACAACGAGCGGGTGATCGACGCGCTCGCCAGCGTGCTGCGGGCGTGAGCGAACGGCTGACCATCATCGGCGTGGGCCTGATCGGCGGGTCTTTTGCACTGGCCCTGAAAGCCGCCGGCTACCCCGGCGAGATCGTCGGCTGCGGGCGCCGCGAGGCGGCGCTGCGCCGCGCCGTCGATCTGGGCGCGATCGACCGCTGGAGCACCGATTGTGCTGCCGCGGTTGCGGGCGCCGACATCGTGTTTCTCGCGGTACCCATGCTGGCGATGCGCCCGCTGCTGGAGCAGCTGGCGGACGCGCTGCCGCGCGAGGCTATCGTCACCGATGCCGGCAGCAGCAAGGGCAGCTTCGTGCGCGACGCGGCGGTCCTGGGTAACCCGCGGCGTGTGGTGCCGGGGCACCCGATCGCGGGCACCGAGCGCAGTGGCGTGGAAGCGGCGTTCGCGACCCTGTTCGTCGAGCATCGCGTGATTCTCACCCCTACCCGGGAAACCGGCGAGGAGGCCGTGCGCCGTGTCACCCAGCTCTGGGAGATGACCGGCGCGATCGTCGAGACCACCGACGTCGCGACCCACGATCGGCTGCTGGCGGCGACCAGTCACCTGCCGCACCTGCTGGCGTTCGGCCTGGTTGCCACGCTGGCCGACATGCGCGAGCAGGACGACATCTTCCGCTACGCCGCCGGCGGGTTTCGCGACTTTACCCGTATCGCCTCCAGCGACCCGCTGATGTGGCGGGACGTGTGCATCGCCAACCGCGATGCGGTGCTCGAGGTGCTGGTTCGCTACCAGGTCGACCTGCAGCAGCTCACCGAACTGGTCCGACAGAGCGACGGCGACGGTCTGCTGGCACTGTTTCAGCGCGCCAAGCGCGCCCGCGATGCGCACCTCGGCGACCCGGGCAGCGACGGGCGATGAGCTCGCTGGTGGTCGATCCCGGTGCGCGCCTGCGCGGCGAGCTGCGGGTCCCCGGCGACAAATCGATCTCACACCGGGCGGTGATGCTGGGTGCGCTCGCCGACTCGCCGACCCGCGTCGAGGGCTTTCTTCGCGGGGAGGACAGCCTGCACACCTTGCAGGCCTTTACCGGCATGGGCGTGCAGACGCGCTGGGAGGACGACGAGACGCTGCACATCGATGGTGTCGGCGTCGACGGGCTGTGCGCGCCCGGCAGCGCCATCTACCTGGGCAACTCGGGCACCGCGATGCGCCTGATGACCGGCCTGCTGGCCGCGCAGCCGTTCGCGAGCGACCTCGGCGGCGATGCCTCGTTGAACACGCGTCCGATGCGCCGGGTCGCCGATCCGCTGCGCGAGATGGGTGCCTCGATCACCCTCCAGGGTGACGGCACGCCACCGGTGCACATAGAGCCGGTTGCAGGCCTGAGCGCGCTGCGCTACCGCCTGCCGGTGGCCAGCGCGCAGGTGAAGTCCGCGCTGCTGCTGGCAGGCCTGTATGCGGACGGTGAAACGGTGATCGAGGAGCCGGCGCCAACCCGCGATCACACCGAACGCATGTTGCGCACCTTCGGTTACGCCATTGCGACGTGCGGCAGTGAGGTGACGCTGCGCGGTGGCGGACGGCTGAGCGGGCAGAGCATTCGAGTGCCCGCGGATATCTCCTCGGCTGCGTTTTTCATGGTCGCGGCCAGCATCGCAGAGGATGCCGATCTGCTTCTGCGTGACGTGGGCGTCAACCCCACCCGCGACGGCGTGCTCTCAATCCTGCGGCTGATGGGCGCGCACATCGAGGTGCTCAATGCGCGCCACTGGGGCGCGGAACCGGTCGCTGACCTGCGCGTGCGCAGTGCCGGGCTGCACGGCATCGACATTCCGGCCGAGCTGGTGCCGCTGGCGATCGACGAGTTTCCGGTGTTGCTGGTGGCGGCAGCCTGCGCGTCCGGGGTCACGCGGCTGCGCGGCGCCGCCGAGCTGCGCGTCAAGGAAAGCGACCGTATCGGCGCCATGGCCGACGCGCTCCAGGCGCTGGGGGCTAGCGCCGAGCCCCACGCCGACGGGATGACGGTGCGCGGCGGGCCTCTGCGTGGCGGGTCGGTGCAGTCGCGCGGCGATCACCGTATCGGCATGGCGATGGCGGTCGCCGCCACCGCGGCGAGCGGGCCGGTCACGATAACCGACAGCGACAACATCGCGACCTCCTATCCCGGTTTTGTGGCGCAGGCGGCGGCGCTCGGGATGCGCTTACAGGAGACTGCGTGAACGCCGCGGTGCCGGTGATCGCCATCGACGGGCCAAGCGGCTCGGGTAAAGGGACCATCGCGCTGGGCGTGGCGTCGCGGCTGCAGTTCCACCTGCTGGACAGCGGCGCGCTGTACCGCCTGGTCGCCCATGCGGCGCGGCGCGACGGCATCGCCGAGGACGACGAGACGGCCCTGGCGGCGCTGGTCCGGCGCCTGGCCATCGAGTTCCGAGGCCGGGCGGATGCGGTGAGCGTGCACCTGGACGGGGCGGACGTCACCCTCGCCATCCGCGATGAGGCCTGTGGCATGGCCGCGTCAAAGATCGCCGGCCTCGCCGCGGTGCGCAGCGCGCTGCTGGCGTTCCAGCGCGGCTTCCGCCGGGCTCCGGGACTGGTGGCGGACGGCCGCGACATGGGAACGGTGGTTTTTCCCGATGCCGGGTTGAAAATTTTTTTGACCGCGAGCGCCGAAGAACGCGCTCAGAGGCGCTATAAGCAGTTGAAAGATAAAGGGTTCGATGTTAATCTGCGCGCCCTTTTACGGGAGATCGAAGCGCGCGATCTGCAAGACACCCAGCGCCCGGTCGCGCCGCTGGTTGCGGCGGCCGATGCGGTGGTGCTGGACTCCACGGCTCTCACCATCGATCAGGTGCAGGATCGGGTGCTCGAGCTTGCCGCGCAACGGCTGATATCGGCGAGCGGCCGATAGCAGCGCACACACCGGTCGCAGGGATTGCCCGGGACGTTTAATGATCGCAGGTGCGCAGGGTGGCGTGCCGCGTTACAACAGCAGTTTTTTGCAGGTCTTTACTCATAATGTCTGAATCTTTTGCCGAGCTGTTCGAAAACAGCGTCGCTAACACCAACATGAAACCCGGTGCCATTCTGATGGGCACCGTGATGGAGATAAACGACGACTATGTGGTCGTCAACGCCGGCCTCAAGTCTGAAGGCGTCATTCCCACCGCCCAGTTCGTCAACGAGTCCGGCGACGTCGAAGTCGGCGTCGGCGACACCATCGAGGTGGCGCTGGACACGGTCGAGGACGGCTTCGGGGAAACCCGGCTGTCGCGGGAAAAAGCCAAGCGCGCACGTGCCTGGGCTCAGCTCGAGGAGGCCCAGCAGGCCGACGAGGTGGTCACCGGCATCATCACCGGAAAAGTCAAAGGCGGGTTCACGGTAGACATCAGCGACATCCGCGCGTTCCTGCCGGGCTCGCTGGTCGATGTGCGCCCGGTGCGCGACACCAGCTACCTCGAAGGCAAGGAGCTGGAGTTCAAGGTCATCAAGCTCGATCAGCGGCGTAACAATGTGGTGGTATCGCGCCGCGCGGTGGTCGAGTCGGAGTACAGCGCCGAGCGCGAGGCGCTGCTGGAGAGCCTGCAGGAAGGCCAGGAAATCAAGGGCATCGTCAAGAACCTCACCGACTACGGTGCGTTTCTCGACCTCGGCGGGATCGACGGCCTGCTGCACATCACCGACATGGCGTGGAAACGCGTGAAGCATCCTTCCGAGGTTGTCGAAGTCGGCCAGGAAGTGAAGATCAAGGTGCTCAAGTTCGACCGCGAGCGCAATCGCGTCTCGCTCGGGCTGAAGCAGCTGGGCGAAGACCCGTGGGTGGATATCGCGCGCCGTTACCCGGAAGGCTCGCGCATGTTCGGCAAGGTGACCAACATCGCCGACTACGGCTGCTTCGTGGAGATCGAGGAGGGTGTCGAAGGCCTGGTGCACGTTTCCGAGATGGACTGGACCAACCGCAACGTGAACCCGAGCAAGGTGGTGCAGCTCGGCGACGAGGTCGAGGTCATGATCCTCGACATCGACGAGGAGCGGCGGCGCATCTCGCTCGGTATCAAGCAGTGTCAGCCAAACCCCTGGGAAGAGTTTTCCGTCAACCACAAGAAGAACGACAAGGTGCACGGCACCATCAAATCGATCACCGACTTCGGCATCTTCATCGGGCTGGACGGCGGTATCGACGGCCTCATTCACCTGTCCGATCTGTCCTGGAACGAGACCGGCGAGAACATCGTCAAGGGCTACAAGCGCGGCCAGGAGCTGGAGGCCGTGGTGCTGTCCGTGGACCCGGAGCGCGAGCGGATCTCGCTCGGCGTGAAGCAGCTCGACAAGGATCCGTTCGCCAACTTCGTTGCCGATACGTCGAAGGGCCAGGTGGTCCGGGGCGTGGTGACGGCGGTCGACCCGAAGGGCGCGACCATCGATCTGGGCGATGGCGTCGAGGGGCTGCTGCGCGCGACCGAGCTCTCGCGCGACCGTGTAGAGGATGCCCGCACCGTGCTCAAGGAAGGCGCGGACATCGAAGCCAAGTTCATCGGCATGGACCGCAAGAACCGCATCATCCACCTGTCGATCAAGGCCAAGGAATCCGACGAGGAGGCTCAAGCGCTGAGTGACTACACCCGCACGACGGCTACAAGTGCGCCCACGCTGGGTGATATCATGAAAGAGCAAATGGCAGGCACCGGTGAAGAGGAAGACGGCTCGTAACGGCGGCCGAGATGTCTGTAAAGCAAGAGGTCGGCGGGCCGTACGGCAACGCCGGCTCGTGCGCAGCGGACAACCGACCTGACCTCCAGTAACGATGACTAAATCCGAACTCATCGATTCGTTGGCAAGAAAACAGAGTCATCTGGCGTGCAAAGACGTGGAGCTTGCGGTCAAGGGATTGTTGGAGCGGATGAGTCAGTGCCTGTCCAACGGCGACCGCATCGAAATACGCGGCTTCGGCAGCTTCAGTCTGCACTTTCGCCCGCCGCGTACCGGACGCAACCCGAAAACCGGCACCTCCGTCGTGTTGCGCGGCAAGTTCGTGCCGCACTTCAAGCCGGGCAAGGAGTTGCGCGAGCGGGTCAATCAGCACAACGCCACACCGAAAATCTGAGTCCAGCCGGATGCGGTACCGCGCCGGCTGGCATAACGCGGCGTAGCCATCATGCTTAAATGGTTGTTGGTCATTGTGGTGGCTGTGATTGCAGCCCTGGTGCTGGCATTCGGCTACCTCAACACCGAGCCCGTGCAGCTGGATCTTTACTTTCGATCGCTGGAGCTGCCGATTTCGCTCGCGGTGGTTGCCGCGTTCGCGATCGGTGTGCTGATCAGCGTCATCGTCTACCTGCCGCGCGTGTTTCTGCGCAATCGCAAGATCGCGCGCCTGGAGCGTCGACTCCGGCAATCCACGGAGGAGCTCGCCGAGTTACGCCGCGTGCCGATGAAGGACGTCGAGTAGTGATCGAGCTGCTGTGGTTCCTGCTGCCGGTCGCGGCGGCCAGCGGCTGGTGGCTGGGCCGGCGCTCGGGCGGGCCCGGGCAGCTGCGCGTGGCGTACTCGCCGGAGTACTTCAAAGGCCTCAATTTCCTGCTCAACGAGCAGCAGGACGAAGCGCTGGAAGTGTTTCTGCGCATGGCCGAGGTCGACTCGGAGGTGGTGGAAACGCATCTGGCGCTGGGCAATCTGTTCCGGCGGCGTGGCGAAGTAGACCGCGCCATCCGCATCCATCAGAACCTGATGGCGCGGCCCAACCTGGGTCGCCAGGAGCGCGCGCACGCCATTTTCGAGCTGGCGCGGGACTACATGAAGGCGGGGTTGCTGGACCGCAGCGAAAAACTGTTTCGCGAGCTGCTCGACTCGGGACTGGAAACCGACGAGGCACTGCGCAACCTGCTCGACATCTACGAGCGTGAAAAGGAATGGACCAACGCCGTGGCGGTGGCGCAGAAGCTGCCGCGCAAGGGCAGCAATACTTCGGCGGAACTGATCGCGCATTACTACTGCGAGCTCGGCGAGCTCGCGCTGCAGAAAGGCGACGAAGCCGAGGCGCAGCGGCTGGCCAAGAAAGCCTCCGAGGCCGATTCCGACTGCAGCCGCGCGAGCATGCTGGAGGCAAGGCTCGCGACGGCACAGGGCAAACACCGCGTCGCGGTCCGTTGCTACCGGCGCATCGAGCAGCATGACCCGGAGCTGCTGCCCGAGGTCATCGAACCGCTGCTCGACAGCATGCTGCTGGAAGACGACCGGGCAGCAGTGCTGAGCTACGTCGAGGAGCTGCGCGACCGGCACAACAGCTTCACCGTGGTCCGCGCAGTCACCGATCTGCTGCGCAAGCTCGACGGCGACGAGGCGGCGCGCCGCTTCTTTCGCGAGCAGCTGCTGAAACGTCCGTCGTTGCGCGGGTTGCGCGAATGGGTGCGTGCCGAGTACGAGCGCCAGGCGGACAAACCGCGGGAGGACGCGCAGGTCGTGCTCGATCTGCTCAACCGGGTGGTCGACTCCAAACCCAGCTATCACTGTAAGCAATGCGGTTTCAAGGGACAGATGCTGCACTGGCAGTGCCCCGGTTGCCGCACCTGGAACAGCGTCAAACCGATCATCGGCGTCGAGGGCGAGTGAACGCGGCGCGGTCAGCGCCGCGCGTGATCGTGGCACTGGATTACCCCGCGGCCGAACCGGCGCTGCATTTCGCAGACACCGTCACGCCTGAGCTCTGCCGACTCAAGGTGGGCAAGGAGCTCTTCACCCGGGCGGGCCCCGGCGTGGTTGCCGAGCTGGTCAAGCATGGCTTCGACGTGTTTCTGGACCTCAAGTTTCACGATATCCCGAACACGGTCGCCGGTGCGGTACGCGCGGCCGCGGACCTCGGGGTGTGGATGCTCAACGTGCACGCGCTGGGAGGTCCGCAGATGCTGCAGGCGGCGGCCGAGGCGCGCTCCGCAGGTTCCAGCGATGTCCTGTTGATCGGCGTCACCGTGCTGACCAGCCTGGACGACAAGCAACTGCGCGCCGTCGGCCTCGATACGTCGACAGAGGCGCTGGTGCATCGCCTGGCCGCGCTGTGCGCAGCGCAGGGACTCGACGGCGTCGTCTGTTCTGCGCGAGAAGTCGAGGCGCTGCGCAAGGCGATGCCCGCGCCGTTCGTGTACGTCACGCCGGGCATTCGCCCGGGCGGCGCGAGTGCCGACGATCAACGCCGCATCATGACGCCGGGTGATGCGGTGCGCGCGGGTGCGAGCTACCTCGTGATCGGCAGACCGGTAACGCAGTCCGACGATCCTTGTCGGACGTTGCTGACAATCAATGAAGAAATCGCCGACGTCTCGCCGCACTGACCTTTGTTAACCTGGTCACGGGCAAGAAGCCCCGCGGCGAACCTCCGCTGGCGATGACGGCACGCGATACGCCTGCGCGCGCCGGTTTTCGCCTGCGGTGCGTCCGCCGCGCCGATACTGCGTCACACAAGGAGGTCAACATGCAGCTCAAATCCCTGATCGCCGGCATTGCCCTGTCGCTGCTTTCGCTGTTCGCCTGGGCGACCGAGATGGTCAACATCAATACGGCCGATGCGGTAACGCTTGCCCGCACCCTGCTGGGGGTCGGCCCCAACAAGGCCGCGGCGATCGTGAACTACCGCGACACCAACGGACCGTTCGCGACGGTCGATTCGCTCAGCCGGGTGCAGGGCATCGGCCAGCGCACGGTGGACATCAACCGCGAGCGGATCACGGTGGACTAGCAAAAGGGGGTTCAGCAATAAACGGCGGGCCCGCCATGGGCCCGCCGCACCGGCCGGTGCAGGGGCGAAACAGTTGAGGGCAATAGATAATTGCACTGCGCCGCGCGAGCGGATCGAATTTGACACGGAGTGCTCAGACAGCGGCTTGGTGGGATCGAGCAGCGCGTCGATGAAAACGTCGAGATCGTCGAACTCCACCGGCAGGTCGAGGATGTCGCTTTTCAGCTCGTCCGCCGGACAAACCCGCCGCAGTCGACCGTTCATGCTTCTGCATGCGGGATTTCGAAACAGGCCGCGCCATGACCGGTGTGGTTGTGAAGCGATCGCCCGAGGTCCAGATTTCCCGGACTCTCTCTGTTCTGCCCGTCTTCAGGGATACAGGGAAGCAGGGGATCAGCGAGTTGGCGAACTGCGGGAAGCTCGCCCTGCTGTGAGAGCTGGTACCGAGGGCCGGACTTGAACCGGCACTCCCTTGCGGGAACCAGATTTTGAGTCTGGCGTGTCTACCAATTCCACCACCCCGGCACGGACGGACAAGGTAGAACAATTGGCACAGCAGGGCAAGCGCCACACGAGTTGCGCCATGCACGTTTTGATGCAGTCGATCCACACCACAGTGCGCGAGGCGGCCCCATTCCGTATCAGCCGAAGCGATGATTCGCTTGCAATTACCGCAATATGATCTATACACCGGTTACACCTATAAGAACATTTCGCTAAACTAACGTGCTCATAGTTGGCCACGATCGCCATCTAAATCTATATCGCGATTAATTCCGTATTCGGTAGGGAGAACCATGATGGATTCCGGGAAAAGTTTCCTCGCCAGCAGATCGTCGTTTGCGATCGGACTCGCGGCACTGCTCTCAGTCTTCGTATTGCCGTCAATTGCGCAGGCCCAGATCGACGTGCTCACGGTCGACTGCACGCCATTCGTATCACCCAGCAACACCTCGTTCGGGCCATCGAACACCATGGGGATGTCGGTGCAGCAGGTGGACATGGGTGGTCAGTTCAACGTTACCGAGGTTACGCCCGCCGATTTCAGGGCGTTGACTGAAGCACAACTGGCTGCATTCAATGTCATCGCAATCAACAACAACCCATCACGAATCGATTGCGGCTCGGGTGTGGGGCTCGGAACTACCTGGCACAATGTGATCGGCATCGAAAGCGGCGGCCGGGTTGTGCTGAGTAGCCACGACGCGGCGCGCTTCAAGATAATCATTCAGCCGGGACGCGCTTACTTCGGCGCGGGCACACCGGGGCCCGGCATGGAGCCCTTCGGTGCGGATGACCTGGTAAGAAACACGGTCGTGTGGGCCGGCAGCGGCAGGTCCACCGGTCTCGTGATCTTCAACGACTCCGCGCGGTTCTTCCCCACGGTTGCCGGAATTGGCTGGGACAACCCTGAACTCAACCTGCCGGCCGCTTGGAGCATTACAGATTTGAACCAAACCGGGGGCGCACCGCGCTCCGGCGGCTATACGGATATCCTGCCGGCCTTCGCCACGCACCCGATTTACCAGGGGCTCAGCGATGCACGGTTCGGGGTGAACTCGATCAGCTCCTTTGCCGCCAACGTCTCAGACGGCAGCTTCCACTCGGTTTTCGCCACCTTCAACGCGGCGGTTTTCACCCCCACGGAAGTCGTGATCAATGCCGGCGTGCCCGACGTTGGCGGCTTCGGCGTTGGCGTCCGCGAGGGCCCGGTCGGCCCGGACGGCAGCGCGATCACACTGATCCGCGACGAACCGGCGCAACGGGATCACTTCGCGTGTTACCGGGCCAGGGATCTCAGCGGGCTTCCGCATCAATTCGTTCGGCTCGAGGACCAGTTCCACGGTGAGTGGGCGCACGTCGGAGAAGCGAAGCTTCTTTGTGTGCCGGTGGATAAAAACGGCGAGGGAATCGCCGATGCGGAAAACCACCTGACGTGCTATGAGATCCATCCGCAGAACAATGCACGCGTCGATGTTGACGTGGAGAACCAGTTCGGTAAGCAGGAACTCAAAGTCACGCGGTCGAGGACGCTGTGCGTGCCGTCGCAGATCGACGCCGTCCGTGAGCGGCCGAAAAAGAAGCATCGGCGCGATGACGATCACGATGACGATCACGATGACGATCACGATGACTGAAGGTTAGGCGCGCAGCAAAACATCGGTGATATCGATATCGGGTGAGGTAGCCTGCCTCACCCGGTCTTCTGTCCCCGGATGCGTGCGGTTCGCGGGGGCACGCGTCATCTGGATCGTTCCGTAAAGGCGGGGCCGACGTTGATGGCGGGAAGGTGCCCGTGGGCGCCCCGATCTGCCCTTTGAGGTGGCCGTCGCGTGCTACCATCCGCGCCCCATGCGCAAGAGCGACTTCGCCTATACCCTGCCGGCCAATCGTATCGCCCAGCTGCCGCTGCCCGAGCGCGCGGCTTCGCGGCTGCTGGTGGTGCCCGGCGATGCGGCGCAGTTCATCGACAGCCGGTTCGAGGAGCTCCCCGATTACCTGCGTGCCGGTGATCTGCTGGTCCTGAACGACACCCGCGTGCTGCCCGCGCGCCTGCGGTGCAGGAAGGACACCGGCGGCCGGGTCGAGCTGCTGCTTGAGCGGGTTACCGGCGAGCACACCGGGCTCTTCCAGACGCGTGCCAGCAAACCGCTGCGCGAGGGCCAGCGACTGACCGCGGGCGACGACAGCGTTGCGCACCTGGTCGAGCGCAAACCGCCTTTCGTGCTGGTGCGATTCGATGCCCCGTTGCTCGAGGTGCTCGGCGCCTGCGGCGAGGTGCCGCTGCCGCCCTACATCGAGCGTGAGGCCGAGAGCGACGACGCGGTGCGGTACCAGACCGTGTACGCGCGCAGCGACGGTGCCGTCGCCGCGCCGACGGCAGGCCTGCATTTCGACAGCGCGCTGCTCGAGCGCCTGCAGGGCCAGGGTATAGATACGGCGTTTCTGACGCTGCACGTGGGTGCCGGCACGTTCAAGCCGGTGCAGTGTGATGACATCGACCACCACACCATGCACAGCGAGCGTGTGATCGTCGGCGGGGCGCTGTGCCGGAAGATCAACGCCGCCCGCGCCGAGGGTCGCCGCATCGTCGCCATCGGCACGACCGTGGTGCGGGCGCTGGAGACTGCCTGGCAGGGGCAGGCACTGGCGCCGTTCGACGGCGAGACGGCGCTGTTCATCACGCCGGGTTACACGTTTCGCGCCGTGGATGCCCTGGTGACCAACTTTCACCTGCCCGAGTCGACCCTGCTGATGCTGGTGTGCGCTTTCGGCGGTTACCGCCGGGTGATGGCGGCGTACCGCCACGCCGTGGCCGCCGGCTACCGCTTTTACAGCTACGGGGACGCCATGCTGGTCGAGCGCGACAGCGACGAGCGCGGATGAAGTTCACGCTGCATGCTCACGATGGTGAGGCGCGGCGCGGGCAGCTCGAGTTCGAGCGGGGCGTGGTGGATACACCCGCCTTCATGCCGGTCGGCACCTACGGCACGGTCAAGGCAATGACGCCCGAGGAGGTCCGGGCCAGCGGCGCGCAGATCCTGCTGGGTAATACGTTCCATCTGATGCTGCGCCCCGGCACCGAGCTGGTGCGCCGGCACGGCACGCTGCACGACTTCATGCACTGGGACGGGCCGATACTCACCGATTCGGGCGGGTTTCAGGTGTTCAGCCTGGCGGCGCTGGCCCGGCTCGAGGAGCGCGGGGTGAGCTTTCGCTCACCGGTGGACGGCGCCAGCGTGTTCCTCGACCCCGAGCGTGCGGTCGAGGTGCAACAGGCGCTGGGGTCGGACATCATGATGGTGCTCGACGAATGCATCGCCAACCCGGCCAGCGAGGCGCGGGCCGCAGAATCCATGGAACGCTCGATGCGTTGGGCGGCACGCAGCAAACAGGCCCACGAGGGCAGCGGCGCGCTGTTCGGTATCGTGCAGGGTGGGGTGTACCCGGCGCTGCGGCAGCGTTCGGCGCAGGCGTTGTGCGAAATCGGCTTCGACGGTTACGCGGTGGGCGGCCTTTCGGTCGGCGAGAATGCCGAGCTGCGCGAGGTGGTGCTCGGGGCGACCTTGGGCCACCTCCCGCCCGAAAGACCGCGCTATCTGATGGGGGTCGGGCTCCCCGGAGACATCGTGGAGGCGGTGTGCCGGGGGGTCGACATGTTCGACTGCGTCCTGCCCACGCGCAACGCGCGCACCGGCTATCTGTACACGGCCGCGGGCGTTTTGAAGATCCGCAACGCCCGCTACCGCGAGGACATCCGGCCGTTGGAGCCGGGCTGCGACTGTTATACCTGTGCGCACTACAGCCGCGCCTACCTGCGCCACCTCGACAAATGCGGCGAGATTCTCGGGGCCCGGCTGAACACGATCCACAATCTGCGCTACTACCAGCGCCTGATGCAGGGGCTGCGCTCGGCCATCGCGGCCGGCACCCTGGCGGAGTACCGCCGCGGGTTCTACGCCGCACAGACGGGGGATGTGTAATGCCCCGGCGCGGGTCGGCGATCCCGCGGTCAGGATTACGGGTGAGAATCGCCCGCCAGCTATGTCATAATGCGCCGCTTCGAGCGGCCGGGCCCCGGCACCGCCTCGTGGTAATGCCGACGCGGCGGGTCTGGCCGTCAGCCTGTTAAACCACAGTTCTCGAACAGCAATAAGGGTTACCGTGCCCGCCGCGGGCGCGCGGACTACAAGAGGTAGACACGATGGAGTTTCTGATCGCCAACGCATGGGCACAAGACGGTTCGGGACAGGGCGGTTACATCGGCCTGCTGTTCCCCGTGCTGATTCTGGTGCTGTTTTTCTTTCTGTTCATCCGGCCGCAGCAGAAACGGGTCAAAGAGCACAAGACCATGGTGGAGGCGCTCAAGAAAGGTGACGAGGTACTGACCAACGGCGGGCTCGCCGGCAATATCACGAACATTGCCGATACTTTCGTGTCGCTGCAGATCGCGGACAACGTGGTCGTGAAAGTCCAGAAAACGGCGATCGGCCAGCTGCTTCCCAAAGGCACGCTGAAGAAAGACTGAGGCCGCGCGGTCCACGTCACGCAACTCCGGTCCCAAGCCATACTCTAATAGCCAGCATGGTCAATCAATACCCTCTCTGGAAGTACGTGATCATCGTCGCCGTGCTCGCGGTGGGCACGCTGTACTCGTTGCCGAACCTCTACGGCGAGGACCCGGCGGTGCAGATATCGGTACGCAGCGGGGCTATGGATATTACCGACACAACCAAGCGCGTGGGCGACCTGCTGCGCCTCGGTGGGGTGGAAACCTTCGACATCGAGCCGCAGGCGGAGCGGCTGCTGATTCGCTTCAGCTCCAGCGAGGACCAGCTCGCCGGTCGCGACCTGCTGGAAGGCGACGCGCTGGGAACGAACTTCCTCACCGCCCTGAATCTGGCGCCGGCCACGCCCAAGTGGCTGCGCAGCCTGAACGCCGCGCCGATGTACCTGGGCCTCGACCTGCGCGGCGGTGTGCACTTTCTGATGCAGGTGGACATGGAGACTGCGATAGGGCAGGCGGAGGAGCGCTACGTGAGCGAAATCCGCACCTACCTGCGCGAGCAGAAGATCCGCTACCTTGGCATCCGCCGCGATGCGGGCCGCGTGGAGACGCGCTTCAAGAGCGCCGAGGAGCGCGACAAGGCGCTGGAAGAGCTGCAGGACACTTACCGTGACCTGGTGTACGAGACCGGCGAATCCGGTCAGCACGCATTCATCTATGCCAGGCTGAGCGAGGAGGCAGCGCGCCTGGAGCGCGATGCGGCGCTGGAGCAGAACATTATTACCCTGCGTAACCGGGTCAACGAGCTGGGCGTCGCCGAGCCGATCATTCAACGCCAGGGGGCCGAGCGCATCGTGGTTCAGCTTCCCGGGGTGCAGGACACCACGCGGGCAAAAGAGATACTCGGCGCGACGGCGACGCTGGAGTACCGCCTGGTCCACGGCAGCGCGGCCGACTGGGATGCGGCGTCCGCTTCCGGCAACGTCCCCGTGAATGCGCGCCTGTACCGCGAGCGCGACGGGAGCCCGGTGCTGCTGGAACGGCGCGTGATCGTGACCGGCGACCAGATCAAGGACGCCTCTGCCGGCTTCGACCAGCAGACCGGGCAGCCGGCCGTGTTCGTCACGCTGGACGGCAAGGGCGCCAATCGCATGCAGGCGGTGAGCTCGGAGAACATCGGCAAGCTGATGGCGGTGGTGTTCATCGAGAATCGCGTGGACACGCAGATCGTCGACGGTGAGCTTACGCGAAAGCGCACCCGCGTCGAGGAGGTCATCAACATGGCGACCATCCGCGACGTGCTGAGCAACCGCTTTCAGACCACCGGGCTCAACGGCAACGAAGCGCGCGACCTGGCGCTGTTGTTACGAGCCGGTGCACTGCGTGCGCCGGTGGAGATCATCGAAGAGCGCACCGTGGGCCCGAGCCTCGGCCAGGACAACATCGAGCAGGGCCGCAACTCCGTGATCATCGGCTTTCTGCTGGTGCTTGTTTTCATGGCTGTGTACTACAAGGTGTTCGGTCTGGTGGCGAACCTCGCGTTGTTCGTCAACCTGGTGCTGATCGTTGCGGTGCTGTCGCTGTTCCAGGCGACGCTGACCCTGCCCGGTATAGCGGGCATCGTACTGACCGTGGGTATGGCAGTGGATGCGAACGTGCTGATCTTCGAGCGTATCCGCGAGGAGCTCCGCAACGGCGTCAGCGTACAGGCGAGCATCAACGCCGGTTACGACAAGGCGCTGACCACCATCGCCGATGCGAACATCACCACGTTCATCGCCGCGCTGGTGCTGTTCAGCTTCGGCACCGGCCCGATCAAGGGCTTTGCGGTGACCCTGATGATCGGCATCGCGAGCTCGATGTTCACGGCCATCATGGGGACGCGCGGCGTGATAAACCTGATTTACGGCGGGCGGCGGGTAAGCCGCCTGGCGATCTGAGCGGAGACGGTGCGATGCAAGTCAGCCTGAAACGCCAATTCGACCTCATGGGCAAGCGCAAGCTTGCCATGATCATGTCGATCACGCTGATGGTGCTCTCGCTGGGTGCGCTGGGTGCGCGCGGCCTGAGCTTCGGCATCGACTTCACCGGCGGCTACCTGGTGGAGGTCGGTTATCCGCAGGCGAAGGAGCTGGGTCCGCTGCGCGATGCCCTGCGCACGGGCGGTTTCGAGGACGCCAGCGTGCAGCACTTCGGCACGGTGCGTGACGTGCTGGTGCGCCTGTCGCCGCGGGCCGGCGAGGACAGCGCCGCGATCAGCGACCGGGTCATCGAGACGCTGCGGCTGCACGACGCCAGCGTGGACGTGCGCCGGGTGGAGTTCGTCGGCCCGCAGGTCGGCGAGGAGCTTCGCGAGCAGGGCGGGCTGGCGGTGGTCTACGCGCTGGGCTGCATCCTGATCTACGTCTGGCTGCGTTTCGAGTGGCAGTTCTCGCTGGGCGCGGTGGCCGCCCTGGTGCACGACGTGGTGATAACGCTCGGCGTGTTCGCCGCCACGCAGCTGACGTTCGATCTGAGCGTTCTCGCCGCGGTGCTGGCGGTGATCGGCTACTCGCTGAACGACACGATTGTCGTGTATGACCGCATCCGCGAAAACTTCCGCCGCAAGCGTAAAGAAGAACCGCTCGAGGTGATCAACGGCTCGATCAACCAGACCCTGTCACGCACGATCATCACCTCGCTCACGACGCTGCTGGTGCTGTTCGCGCTGCTGACGCTCGGCGGTGAGGTGATCCGCGGTTTTTCGCTCGCCCTGATCATCGGTGTCGTGGTCGGCACATACTCGTCGATTTTCGTGGCGAGCACCAGCGTGCTGGCGCTTGGCGTCTCCAAGCAGTCGCTGATGCCGGTAAAGAAAGAAGGCGCGGAGCTCGAAAACCAGCCCTGAGCGGAGCAACTCCCTCACCCCTCTCCGGAGGGAAAGGGGGCGTGTACAGGGAAGTCCTCTCTCCGCGGGAGCGGGAAACGAAGAACACCCGTCTCCCTGGGAGAAGGGCCGGGGATGAAGAGATGCAGCGCGCAGCGAGGGCGAGAGCCGCAATTTAGATCGGGTTCGCCCGAGTGATCTTCAGCATCTCGGCGAAGATGTGCGGGTTGGCCGCGAGAACGTCGCCGGTTTCCAGGTAGTCCTCGCCGCCGTTCAGGGAGGCGACCAGACCCCCGGCTTCGCGCACCAGCAGCACGCCGGCGGCGATGTCCCACACCTTGAGCTGCGATTCCCAGAACCCGTCGTAACGGCCGGCCGCCACGTAGGCGAGGTCCAGTGCGGCGGCGCCGGGTCGGCGGATACCGGCAGTGCACTGCATGAAGGCTTTTTGCACCGCCAGGTACGCGTCCAGAGGCTGGCCGTCGCGGAACGGAAAACCGGTGCCCACCAGCGCGTCCTGCAGGTGGCGCAACTTGGTAACCCGGATGCGCCGGTTGTTGAGCTGCGCCCCGGCGCCGCGAGAGGCGGTGAACAGTTCCTGGCGCATGGGATCGTAGATCACGCCGTGCTCGAGGCGCTGGCGGTGGCGCAGCGCGATGGACACCGCGAAATGCGGCATGCCGTGCAGAAAGTTCGTCGTGCCGTCCAGCGGATCGATGATCCATTCGTAGTCGGTGCCGGCCTGTGCCCCGCTTTCCTCCGCCAGGATCGCGTGGTCGGGATAGGCCTTGCGAACGATCGCAATGATTTCCTGCTCGGCCATCCGGTCGACTTCGCTGACGAAATCGTTGCGTTGCTTGCGGTCGATGCGCAGTGTATGGACGCGTTCCACATGACGTATGATCACGTTGCCCGCGGCACGCGCGGCACGGATCGCGATGTTGAGCATCGGCTGCATCATGCGCTGTCGGGCGCACCCGGCGGTGCGGCAGCCGTTTCGTACGAGGGCCTTATTTGGTGTGCGTGCATACGATGCGACCCGCAGCCGGAAGCGGGGCGTAGGATAGCAGACAAACCGGGGGACAGGTCTTGAGCCGTGGTTTCCGCAAGCGGCTGCAGCGATCGACGGATACGCCGGCCGCGCAGCAAGCGCAGGATGACTGAGCGAACGGCGCTGGGCCGGGTGTGCGTGGTCCTGGTCGATACCTCGCACCCGGGCAACATCGGTGCGGCTGCGCGCGCCATGAAGACCATGGGGCTGACGGATCTGCGCCTGGTGCGTCCGGGGCGCTTCCCGTGCGCGGAAGCCACCGCGCGCGCCTCGGGTGCCGACGACGTCCTGGGCGGCGCGCGGGTCTTCGCGACCCTGGACGAGGCGCTGCAGGACGCTGTCCGGGTGATCGCAACGAGCGCGCGCACGCGCACCCTGAGCTGGCCGGAGCTCACGCCGCGGGCGGCAGCCACGGAACTGCTCGCGGGCGCCCGGGAAGGCAACGCCGCCGTGGTTTTCGGAGCGGAACGCAGCGGCCTGAGCAACGCCGAGCTGGAACGCTGCGGGGCGATGCTGCGGATTCCCACTGACGCCGGGTTCAGCTCACTGAACCTGGCGGCCGCCGTGCAGATCGTGTGCTACGAGCTGCGCCTCGCCGCCGAGCTGGCCGCCGGCGGAGCGCGCGCCGGGGACGAACAGCCGGCCCGGCACGAGGACCTGCAACGCTTCTACGCCGCGCTGGAAAGTACCCTGGTCGAGCTGGCGTTTCTCGATCCCGACAACCCGCGTCAGCTCCTGCGGCGTCTGCGGCGGCTGTTCAACCGGGCCCAGGTGAGCGACGTGGAACTGCGGATCCTGCGCGGCATCCTCACCGCGGTCGACCGTCAGAGCGAGACGCTGCGTGCGTTTCGCGACCGGAAACCGCTATAATAACCCGCTGAGACGCATGGTTATTTCCCGTTTGCGATGAAGCTGACCACCAAGGGACGATACGCCGTTACCGCCATGTTGGACCTGGCCCTTTACGGCGGCCGGGAGCAGCCCGTTACGCTTGCCGAAATCGCCCGGCGTCAGGACATCTCCCTTTCCTATCTCGAGCAGCTGTTCGCCAAGCTGCGTAACGAGGGGCTGGTTACGAGCACCCGGGGCCCCGGCGGCGGCTACACGCTGAGCCGCGATCCCGACGAGATCGCGATTGCCGCGATCATCGGCGCGGTCGACGAAAGCGTCGATGCGACGCGCTGCCGCGGGGAGTTCGACTGCAGCGAGCAGCGCCACTGCCTCGCTCACGACCTGTGGGCCTCGCTCAGCGAGCGCATTCACCGGTTTTTCGAGAACATCAGCCTCGGCGAGCTGCAGCGCCGCCAGGCCGTACGCGAAGTGGCGCGCCGGCAGCGCGGCACGGACGGCGCCGAGGCGAACCAGCGCGTGGTCGCGCTGGAGCCGTGATCCGCAGTCGGCGCGGCGCGCCGGCAGCCTTTCATTGTCGAGGTCGAGCCGAGTAAAATTACGGGTTTATCTCGGCTATTCGTTAACTGTGGAGCCCCTGTCAATGGCCCTGGAACACACCCTCTCGATCGTCAAACCCGATGCGGTCGCGGACAACAGGATCGGCGAAATCTACCACCGCTTTGAGAAGGGCGGCCTGCGGATCGTGGCGGCGAAGATGCTGCACCTGTCCACCCAGCAGGCGGAAGCGTTTTACGCGGTGCACCGGGAGCGGCCTTTCTTCCAAGATCTGGTGAAGTTCATGACCTCCGGACCGGTCGTGGTGCAGGTGCTCGAGGGCCAGGATGCGATTGCGCGTAACCGGGAGCTGATGGGCGCCACCAATCCGGCCGACGCGGCGCCGGGAACGATCCGCGCCGACATGGCGAGCAGCGTCGAGGAGAACGCCGTGCACGGCTCCGACTCGGCGGACACCGCCGCGCACGAGATCGGGTTCTTTTTTCCCGAGGGTATCTGCGAGCGCACCCGCTGAGCGCACGACCGATGCACGCCGAGATCAAACAAAACCTGCTCGATCTGGAGCCTGAGGCGCTGCGCGGCTTTTTCACCGCGCGCGGCGAGCGTGCGTATCGTGCGACTCAAGTCATGCGCTGGGTGTTCCACCACGGGGTGACTGATTTCGCCGAGATGACGGACCTGAGTCAGACGCTGCGTGATTCTCTGCTGCCGGTCGCGGAGGTGCGCCCGCCAGAGGTGGTCAGCGAACAGGTGTCTGCAGACGCAACGCGCAAATGGGCGCTGCGGCTGCACGACGGCAACTGTATCGAGATGGTGTTCATTCCGGAGCCGGAGCGGGGCACGCTGTGCATTTCCTCGCAGGTCGGCTGCGCGCTCGACTGTTCGTTCTGTGCCACCGCCCGCCAGGGATTCAACCGCAATCTCAGCGTTGCGGAAATCATCGGCCAGGTGTGGCTGGCGCACGAGCTGCTGGATGATCACCGCGCCGGCAGCGGCCGCACCATCAGCAACATCGTGTTCATGGGCATGGGTGAGCCGCTGCTCAATTTCAACAATCTGGTGCCCGCGCTGCGCCTGCTGGTCGACGATCTCGGCTACGGGCTCAGCAAGCGCCGCGTGACGGTCAGCACCGCCGGCGTGGTGCCGGCGATCGACCGGCTGCGCGAGGCGGTCGACGTCAGTCTGGCCGTGTCCCTGCACGCACCGGATGATGCCCTGCGAGACGAACTCGTGCCGTTGAACCGCAAGTACCCGGTAGCCGAGCTGATGGACGCCTGCCGGCGCTACGTGCAGGGTGATCGCAAGAAATTCATCACCTTCGAGTACGTGATGCTGCGCGACGTCAACGATACCCCCGGGCATGCGCGCGAACTGTTGAAGCTGCTGCAGGGGATGCCAGCGAAGGTGAACCTGATCCCGTTCAACCCGTTCGGCGGCTGCGGTTACCGAACCTCCACCCAGAGCGCGATCGAGCGATTTCGCGATATCCTCTATCGCGCCGGTACCATGACCATTACCCGGAAAACGCGCGGCGACGACATCGACGCCGCCTGCGGCCAGCTCGCCGGCCGGATCGTCGACCGCAGCCGGCGCTTCCGCCGGTTCAGCGCGCCGCGGTTTGGAGAAACGCGGTGCTGAGGCTGGTTGCAGTCAGCGTGATGATTGCCTTGCTCGGCGCCTGCACGACGACCACGGACCGGCGCTTCGAAGCCAAACTCAAGAAAGCAGCCACCTACAATGCCGAGCTCGGGGCGGGCTACCTGGCGCGCGGCAACCTGGAGCAGGCCAACGTCAAGTTCGAGAAAGCGCTCGAGCAGGATCCGGCCAACGCCAAGGCCAACAGCGGCTACGCCCTGCTGCAGGCGCGTCTCGGCAAATTCAAGGAAGCAGACCGCTATTTCGAGAAGGCCATCAAGCTGGATCCGGACGACTCGGAGGTGCTGAACAACTACGGCGCCTACCTGTGCGAGCAGGGTCGCCCGCTGGATGCCGAAAGGTACTTCCTCGAGGCGGCCTCCAACCCGCTCTACAAAACCCCTGAGTTCGCCTACCGCAATGCCGGCACCTGCGCGCTTTCCGAAGGCGACATCGGCAAGGCGAAGGACTACTACCAGCGTGCGCTGGAAGCGAATCCACGCTTTGGCCCGGCGCTGCTGGACATGGTCAACGTGAACCGTGAGCAGCGGCAATACCGGCCAGCACTGAACTATCTGGAACGCTACCATCAGATTTTTCCGCAGTCGCCGGAGAGTCTCTGGCTGTATGCCGGCGTGTACCGCGATCTCGGCAACCGGAATCTGGCG
>JAHELT010000165.1 GCA_024644045.1 Chromatiales bacterium
CAGGCGAAGAAAACAGGTGCACAAGCCACGTGAGATAGGCCATCGCAATCACCTGCGGTGCAAGCCCGCCGGTGAACCGCGCAATCCCGGCGTTTACTTGTCGATCGATGTCGCGGGTAATCTCCTCATTGAACAATGCCGGTGGCAACGAAAACCGCCCGGCTTCATCCGCACTTTCCCTTTTTGTTTTGCTCGACATTGGATTGCCTCTCGATTGATGCTCGGCCCGCGTGCGTCAGGCCGCTGGTTTGGGTTGATCGTTCTGCCGCCGCGTTGCGCGCGGCGCACCAGGTAACTGTGGACATTTCTGGTTACGTTTCAATGTCCAGGCGGCCGTCTCTGAGATGGAAGATGTGGTCCAGGCGATCGACGATCTCCAGGCAATTTTCCAGGTCCGAAAGCGAACTGAAGACACAATTTTCGCGAACTTGCCTGATTCCCGGGAAAATACAAGGTAAAACTGTCCTCGCACTTGGGTCGCCCTCTCCTAACCCGTTGATTTAGTTAACGTAATATCGCAATCTTGATCATTCACATTCTAGAAACCGGGAAATAGCAGGGAGATCAGTCAACCGCTCATACAGCGGTCCCACGCGGCCGATCCGCAGCTGCGGGCCGGCGCCCGGTAGCTGTTTTCGGCGCATCCACTGCGGGTAAACTGGGGCCATGAACGAAGTCTCGCCTGATCGGGGAGCAGCCGCCGGGGTTTCCATACCCGCCGACCATCCTCTGAGGTTGCGTCTGCACAATGAAGCACACGCACGCCCCCCGCCGGAGCTGGCGCCGCCGCTGCGGCTGTCGTACCTGGCGCTGGTGGCTGACGATGAGCTGCGCGAGCGTCAGTGGCAACAGTTGTGCGAGCTCTGCGAGCGTTTCGGCGTTGCCGCTCCCGCACGCGAGGCAAGCCACTTCAGCGCGGACTGCGGCGAATTCCAGTTCATGTGGGAGCGTCACACAGAATACGCGCGTTACACCTTCATGGTCCCCGGCGGCGCGGAGCAGCCGTTCGCGCTCCCGGCGATCGCGGCGTTGCCGCCGGCGTGGGTGAGCGCACTGGTCGGTGAGGTGATGGTGGCCGCCCATGTGGTGCTGCTCGACAGCGATGCGGAACTGCAGGATGCCGATGCGATATGCACCGACCTTTTTACCTGCAACCCGCTGGTCGGCGCGGCCGTGGCGGAGGGTGCCGGAGCGGCCTGGACCGATTTCTGCATACACGCCGACGGCTTCAGCCGCTGGCTGGTCCAGGATCGGGGCATGACCCCGCGCCAGCGCGGGCGTACCGTGCAACGTCTGCTGGAGATCGACACTTATCGCATTCTCGCCATGCTGGCGCTGCCGCTCGCGGGCGAGCTCATGCCGGAACTCAACCGCTACGACGGTGAGCTCGCCGAGATCACCCGCGAGCTCTCGGCAGGCGGCATACAGGATGAGCGCGCGCTGCTAGAGCGGCTGACGCGACTGCAGGGGCGCATTGAGAACCGCACCGCCGAGAGCACTTTCCGCTTCGGGGCTGCGAGCGCCTACTACGCGCTGGTGCAGCGGCGCGTGCGCGAACTGCGCGAGAGGCGACTGCCGGGGCTGCAGACGTTCCAGGAATTCCTCGAACGGCGCCTGGCCCCGGCCATGCAAACCTGCACCACGGTGGCCGAGCGCCAGCACTCGTTGCTCGAGCGGGCCGCGCGCACCACCCGGCTGCTGTCGACCCGTGTCGACATCATCCGCGAAGAGCAGAACCAGGCACTACTGGAATCGATGAACCGCCGCGCTAAGCTGCAGCTGCACCTGCAGCAGACCGTCGAGGGACTGTCGGTAGCGGCGATCACCTACTACATCGTGGGCCTGGTCGGCTACGCGAGCAAGAGCCTGGCAGCTGCGGGCCTTGCGGTGAACGCCGAGCTCGCCGTGGGTATCAGCATTCCCGTCGTGGTGGTGTTTGTGGCGATCGGCGTGCGCAGGATTCGCAAGGCCGTCACCCGCACCATGTAGCAGCCCTCTCTGCGTTGAACGGCGAATGGCCGGTCCAATGAATGCCCGTGCCGGCGGTGAGCACTGGGGCTACGTTCTTTACGGACATTCGGCCGGCTCGCTGCTGGATTCTGGCCGGTCAATCGGGGAGCGGCTCGTCTCCGTAGACTGTTGATATGGAGTTTGACTAGCAACTTGGACATACCCACCGATCTGTTGCCGGACAGTTATCTATGGTCCGGCGCTTTACTTTATATGCTGGCGACGGGTGCCGCTCTTATAACCGCACCGTGGTCGAAAGTCCGCGACAGTGAGGCACAGCATGTTTACCTCGGGGCTATCGTCGCAGTCAGCCTGTTGTGGTTGATGCGTGCAGGCGTCCCGGAAAGTCTGAGTCTGCACTTGCTGGGCATGACGTCGCTGTGCCTTATGTTCGAGTGGCAGTTCGCGTTGTTCGCAGCGAGCCTCGTGGTTGTTGTATCGACGGCACAGGGCCCCGCGGGATGGGAAGCGTTCGGCGTAAACGTGCTGCTGACGGGTGCATTGCCGGTACTGTTTACCAGGGTTTGCCTCTATGTCTCTCAGCGGTCGCTGCCACACAATTATTTCATTTATGTCTTTGTCAACGCCTTTCTGGCGGGTGCAGTATCAATACTGATCGCCGTATCCGCTTCTGCGTTACTGCACCATGTCGCCGGGGTGTATCCCGGCAATACGATCGCCTGGAATCTTTTGGAGATCTCGCCGTTGCTGATGTTTGGCGAAGCTTTCATCAATGGCGGTGCAATCACGCTGGTGGTAGCATACCGCCCGCAATGGATCGCTACCTTCCACGATAGCTGGTACCTCAGCGGCAAATGATCTGCTGCAGGAGTGAAGCGGCCTTCGCGCATAGCGACGACCCCAATCTTGGTGATGCGATTCTGATTCCGTTGTGCTGGACGCATTACTGCCTGAACACCCCCTGGTGTGAATCGAAGCTCAAACGTCGCCGGACAACAATCAGAGTTTCTCTCGAATGGATGCGAGAAGCTTTCCTGCAGGGAGAGACGGGAACTGCTTCGTCACTATGAAAAAAGCTGTCTACTCGGACACTATCTTTCTGCTGCTTGTTGTATTGATAGCGGCGACACTTGCTGGCTACATGAGCGGCTTCCTGCCCTATCCGTTCGGCATCATCGTGCTTGGTTTGTTTTGTGTAGCACGCTTGTTGTACCTGCACGGAAAATCGTAATGACCCGCGCCAGGAGGTGCACCGGATTTATTCCGGGCTCCCATCATTTTCTTCAGTAAAAAGGGAATGCCTTGTGACATCCCTATCTCGCCACCATTGCTGATTACCGGTTTACACCGAGCTGCTGACAGGGCTAAGTGGCTTCCTCGGCCTGTTGCGGCGCATTCGTTGTGTTGGAACTCCGGCCGATTTCATCGAGTTGCTTAGTTGAGCACTCTCAGCCAACTGATTCGATACCTAACCGCCGCATCCGTTCCCAGAGATTCTTGCGACTGATTCCAAGTGCAACGGCTGTACGGCTGACGGCCCAAGCGTTTTCCTCGAGAGTTTCAACGATATGCATGCGTTCGCAACCTTCCAGAAAGCGCTTGAGCTCGTTCACGTGTTCCAGACCTTGCGCACAATCGGGCTCCAGGCCGTTCGCAAGGTCGCTCAGTTCAATGGTGGGGCCGTCGCCCAGGACCCAGGCCCGTTCTACACAGTGCTTGAGTTCGCGAACATTGCCTGGCCATGTATAGCGCACCAACGACGCCTTCGCGGCCGGCGCCCATAGCCGTCGGCGTTCAGGATGCACTGCATTGTGAACATCAAGAAATTGCTCGGCTAACCAAACGATGTCTTCGTGGCGTTCGCGCAGCGGTGGCACTTCGAGGTGAACGACGTTGATCCGATAGTAAAGATCCTCCCGGAAGCTCTTGTCCTCAATGCATGCCTTGAGATCTCGGTTGGTCGCACAAGTCAGTCGGAAGTCGACAGGAATGGTGGTCTCGCCGCCGACACGCGTGATCTGGCGATCCTGGAGCACCCTTAGCAGTTTGACCTGCATGCTGAGCGGCATCTCGGATATCTCGTCTAGAAAAAGTGTACCGTTGTGTGCTTGCTCGAACAAACCGCGTTTGGCCCGCACGGCCCCGGTAAAGGCACCTCGTTCGTGTCCGAATAGCTCGGACTCGAGCAGCGACTCAGATAGCGCCCCGCAATTGACCGCAATAAACGGTCGCGTTTGCCCGCCGAATGCCAGTCCGTGCAGTCGCCTCGCCGTCTCCTCCTTACCTACTCCGGACTCTCCGGTGATGAGAACATAGGTTGCGTAGCGACTGATCTGCGAGAGTGTGGCGTCGATCTTGCGCATAGAGCGCGACGCACCGAGCGGGGACGCTGAGGCTATTTCGTAGTCCCCAGTGTGTTCACGCCGACAGTAGGTGTTGATTTTGTTGAGCAGATCCTCAATGTCGAACGGCTTCGTCACGTAGTCAACCGCACCCAGCTTGAGCAGAGAGACGGCCCGATCGATCGAACCGTATCCTGTGATGAACAGCGTCGGTGGCATGGCTGCCACGCTGCCGTTGAGTTCAGAGAACAGATCGCCGCCAGAACCATCCGGCAATCTGTCGTCGAAAATCAACATGTCGTAGCGGTTCTCCCTGATGGCATCGCTCGCACTGCGAGCCGTGGTAAGCCAATCGACCGCGAACCCTTCCAGTTCGAGGCGCTCGCGAAGCGATTCGCCCATGATCGAATCGTCTTCTACGACACAGATCGTGGATCGTTGCATGTCCATGGTTATCAATACCACTCAATTTGTCACGGGCAGTTCGACCTTGAACTGGGTGAGACCCGGGTGACTGTCCACCGAAATTTCGCCGTGGAATTGCTGTACGATCTGGTAAGTCACCCAGAGACCCAGACCGTTGCCGCTTACATCTTGCCCCGAGAACGGCTCGAACAGCCGCTCGTATTGAGCACTGGCAATCGGCTCGCCGTTGTCTTCGACCGTGATGCGGAGCAGCCCGTCACACCGATCCACCGTGCACGCGATGTCTCCACCTTCGTCAACCGCTTTTGTCGCATTGAGCAGTAGATTAATCAATACCTGTCGGACTTGAGTTGAAGGCAGCGCCATGGGGCGATCGATGTCGCTGGACCAGATCAGCCGTGCGTGCTTTTTCTTGACTTCCGGCAAAATCAGCGTGCGCACATCCTCGATGTCCTCCGGCGAAAGTGGGTGAGTTTCGAGTTTTGCTTCGACAAGCAATGCTGACACGGTTTCCTTGATCTGATTCAGGCCTCTCTCAAGCAACGATAGTGTTTTCTCCCGCAGGTCCGTTGTAGCGCCATGGCGACGATAGGTGCTGAGCGCTGTCAGCATGCCACCTAGGGGGTTGTTAATCTCGTGCGCGACACCTGCAGCCAACCGCCCCAGCGCGGCAAGACGATCGGTCGTCATCATGCGCCGTTCTACTTCCCGTTTGTCGGCCAAATCCGTGACCATGCTTCGAAAGCGCTCTGTAAGATCGCCGATTTCATCGCGAGATACGACTTTTGGTAGCTCGATCTGCTCCGCAGGCAGTGCCGCGACTTTGGGCATGCTGTCCGCGAGATGTACCAGCGGCGCAGCTACGCGACGGCCCCAGAACCACGCAATAGGCACGAGCACGGTGAGCACGATGATCGTTGTCCACGCGGTGCTCCGAGCAATGTCGTAGAGCGGGGGAAGCAGCCACGCACGCGGATACTGCAAAATCACTTCACCCACCGTGATTTGCTCTGGCACGATCGGTACCCGAACCACGAGGTGGTCGTCCACACCGGATCGCGTATTTCCCTCCTCGGCGAATTCTGTCGTGACAGACAGGACGGGAAATCGCTCCGGTTCGCTCGACACGAACACGCGCCCGAGCGCGTCCAGCACAACGACCACCGGTGGATCGGAAGACTCCTCGTTCGCGCCCGCGACAGTCTTGACCGTCAGATAAGCCGACCAAATCGCATCCTTGCGCAACGGCTCGACCAATGCATTAGCGAGCACGGCTCCGACGCGCTCCGCACTAACGAGCAATTGCTGCCTGGCGGTGTCGTATGTTTTCGCCGCACTGGTGATTGCAAGCGCAATAGCTGTAACCAGAATTGCCGCGATGAAAGCTAGCGGCAGTTTGTACCTGTAGCTAAGATCCCTGAGCATAGTGCTTGTTCACAAACTGGTTGATTTGGCGAATGCCGTCAAACAGAGAATCCTCGCCAGGCACGAACCCGTCGAGCCGCATCTGGTTGAGCAATTCCTTGCCTCGAGCATCTGCGTTCATCGAGGCGAGCACCTCGCCCACTGCCTTCAGCAAGTCGGGTTCCAGGGATGCACGGGCCACTATGGGCGGAAACCCATACCACGCGGACCTCGAGACGATGCGCGTCCGGGCAATGAGCGCAGGATCGATATCCGCCAACGCCTCCCAAATGTACCCGTCCACGGCTCCCGCCTGCGCCAAACCTACGGCAACCGCCTTGACGGTGTCCTGGTGTGCCCAGGTAAAGAAAGTCTTGCGAAAGAGATTCCCAGCCCGCAGCCCCTGCTCGAGCATCTGAAACTGCGGGACCAGGTAGCCCGAGTTCGAGTCCGGATCCGAGTACGCGAACACCGTACCCTCCAGGTCGCGATACGACTTCGTGCGTGTGTCCGAGGCGGGCACGATCAAATACGATTGGTAAAGTGGCTTACCCTGGTGCAGTGGAACCGCAACGAGCTGCCAGCGACCACGGTTGCGCACGTAGGGCGCACCGCACACCCATGCGATGTCAATCTGACTCGTCGAGAGCAGTTCGCCGACTTCCGCGTAGCTGCCGCGTTGCACAAACTGAATCGGGCGACCGAGGCGCTCGCCTAGATACCGTGCCCACTTCGTAAGGAACTCTGCCCGGTCCTGCAGGATAACCGCTGTCGTCCCGAACCGGAGCGGCGCGGTCTCGGTGCCCCATGTCCTGCCGGCGAGCGTCAACAGTAACGCAAGAACCACAAGTGCTCTGAGCAAGACCCCCATGTTCCTCCGTCCTAGATTTGTTGTGAGGCGGATTGTTGTTGCCCCTTTTTAAGATTCCACAATGGCGCTGAATTGTCTCGATAGCTACTCGCACATCGTCGTTACCGATCGGTAACATCAATCCGGAATCGCACGCCGAGACCTACGTCACGCTCGTCTCGAAGAAACTTCTTTGTATCTCAATGGGTTACCGCCCGCCAGCACACGATGTCATACACCAAATCGCGGAAAGTCATGCTCCAGGTGGTTACTGATCGGTAACACCCTCAACAACGATCAGTATTTTCCGCGCTCGGGCGGACATGTAACTCACTGAAATTATAGAGCGATTCTCAGAAACGGAAAGTGGTTCGCTAGTGGCATGCCCCTTGCCCTTTCATGCAGAAAGGGGTGTGTACCCACTTTGTGTGCGCGCGCAGCTTTCGTAACGCCAACCCAGTACCGCCTCACTTTAGAACAACTCAACACGGAGATGAGGAGATGCCCAAAGTCAGCCGACGAGACTTTCTCAAAACCAGCGGCTCGAGCGTAGCTGCCGGGGCCGCTGCCACTATTACCGGTGTAGCGGTTGCACCAAGCACAGGTGGGGCAGCAGCAACCAGCGCCACGTCACCGTACGAAAAGAAAACCGTTGCCCAGGCGGAGACGCTGAAAACGAACGTTCCGATGAGCTTCACCTATCCCGACGCTTCCTCGCCCTGCACGCTGATCAAGCTCGGCCAAGCTGCTCCGGGTGGGGTCGGACCCGATGGCGATATCGTCGCTTACAGCAGTCTCTGCACTCACATGGGGTGTCCCGTCGTCTATGACGCGGATCGCAAAGTCTTCAAATGCCCCTGTCACTACAGCACCTTCGATGCCGAAATGGCAGGACAAATGGTCTGCGGACAGGCCACGGAGGATTTGCCGCGCATCGTGCTGCAGTACGACGCCGCCGATGACAGCGTCCAGGCCGTCGCCGTCGATGGCCTGATCTACGGCCGGCAGGCCAACATCCTGTAAGGGGGCTTACGATGAGCATGAATAAAGATCGAATCCCGCTACCGCCGGTCGACGCTCAAAAGACATTGATGACTTGTCATTTCTGTATCGTCGGTTGCGGCTACAACGTCTACAAATGGGACGCAAATCGCGAAGGTGGCAGGGCGCCGCACGAGAACGCGCTTGGCCTGGATTTCCGTAAACAGCTACCGACGCTGGCCACCGTCATGACCCCGGCGATGCATACCGTGATCACGGACAAGGACGGCAGCCGGCACAATGTTCTTGTCTCGCCCGACAAGGAGTGTTCGGTCAATCAGGGCTTGTCCTCAACGCGAGGCGGCCAAATGGCCAGTGTTTTCTACACGCCTGACGGGCCGGGCGCGAACCGTCTGCGCTACCCGAGTATTTTCACCGGCGACGACCGCGTCGATACCAACTGGCAACAGGCCATGGCTGTCTACGCGGGTGTTGCCAAACGTCTGCTCGACCAGCATGGCCCTGACCAGATCATGTTCAACTGCTTTGACCACGGCGGCGCCGGCGGCGGCTTCGAGAACACCTGGGGCACCGGTAAGCTCATGTTCTCCGCCTTCCAGACGCAGATGGTGCGCATACACAACCGCCCGGCGTACAACTCGGAGTGCCACGCGAGCCGCGACATGGGTGTGGGAGAACTCAACAACTCCTACGAGGACGCCGAGGTCGCCGACGTTATCTTCTCCATCGGCGCAAATGCGTATGAAACGCAGACGAACTACTTTCTGGCGCACTGGGTACCGAATCTGACGGGCACTACAATCGACAAGAAAAAGCAATGGTTTCCGGGGGAGACCGCCGAGCGTGGCCGCATCATCTTCGTCGACCCGAGGCGGAGTCTCACCGTATCCGTTGCCGAACATGCAGCCGGCAAAGAGAACGTCCTACATCTCGAGATCGAACCCGGGACCGATACCGCACTCTACAACGGGCTTCTCACCTATGTCGTCGATCAGGGCTGGCACGACAAAGACTTCATCGCTGCGCACACGACCGGCTTCGACGCCGCGCTCAAGGCCAACCGAATGAGTCTGGAGGAAACCAGCAGGGTCACCGGGGTCTCAGTTGCCAATATCAAGAAAGCCGCAGAGTGGGCCTACAAACCGAAGGCCTCTGGTCATCGTCCACGTACCATGCACGGCTACGAGAAAGGGATCATCTGGGGCAACGACAACTACCGCATCCAGTCTTCGCTGGTGGATCTGTGTCTCGCCACCCACAATGTAGGACGACGCGGTACCGGCGTGGTGCGCCTCGGCGGTCATCAGGAAGGCTATGCGCGACCACCGTATCCGGGTCCACGGCCCGCGCCTTACATCGATCAGGAAATCATCAACGGTAACGGCAAGATGCTGACCGTCTGGGCGTGCAATTCGTTCCAGACGACCCTCAACGCGGAGCAGTACAGAGAGGTGGTCATTCGGCGTTCCAATGTGGTGAAAGAAGCGCTGGCCAAGGCTCGAGGGGCGTATGCCGACGATCTCGTGGACGTCATCTACGATGCGGTCGAGAATCGCGGCGGGTTGTTCGTGACCGTTATCGACCTCTATCCGACGAAGTTCGCCGATGCCGCTCATCTCGTGTTGCCGGCAGCGCATCCGGGTGAGATGAACCTCACCTCCATGAACGGCGAACGTCGCATGCGACTCTCCGAGCAGTTCATGGAGGCGCCGGGCGTGGCGAAAGCGGACTGCCTGATTGCGGCCGATATTGCCAACACTATGAGGGCGCTCTACGAGAGCGAGGACAACGCCGAAATGGCGAAGCGGTTCGTCGGCTTCGACTGGCAGACTGAGGAAGATGCGTTCAACGACGGTTTCCGCAAGCCCGAAGGTATCGACAGCCAGGGTGGCGGTACCGGGCATCTCGTCACCTACGAACGCCTGCGGGCCATGGGTAACAACGGCGTTCAGCTTCCGGTAAAAGAATACAAGGACGGCAAGCTCATCGGTACGCCGATGATCTACGCCGACTACAAGTTCTCGACGAGTGACGGGAAAGCGCATTTTCAGTCCTCGCCCTGGAACGGTTTGCCGGCACCGGTTGCTGCGCAAAAGAAGAAGTATCGTTTCTGGATCAACAACGGGCGTGCTAACCACTTGTGGCAGACCGCCTATCACGATCGCTATGTCGATTTCCGCCGCAAGCGCTATCCGATGGCGCCCATTGAGCTACACCCAGATGATGCCGAGGAACTCAGTATCGAAGCCGGCGACATCGTCGAGGTTTACAACGACTATGGCTCGACTTTCGCAATGGCTTATCCGGATCCAGACATCAAACGCGGCCAGACGTTCATGGTGTTCGCTTACTGGAACGGCATAGTCGGAGATGTCGTTACCGAGTGGACCGACCGTAACGTGGTGCCCTACTACAAGGGGACTTGGGCCGATTTGCGTAAAGTCGGCAGCATGGACGACTACAAGAAAACGGTGAGCTTCAAGCGCCGGCGTTACGTTTGATCGGAAGTCGATCAGCTTGATCGAAGAGCGGGCGTCTTTTCGCGCCCGCTTTCTTTTGAGGAGGCCAGACGATGAAAAAAACCAACCCTCAACGGAACTTTCGTCCGCTTGAGATCGCGTTGCTAACTGTGACTGACCGTCACACCCCCGATACCGACGATGTCGGAGCATGGCTAGTCGAGCAAGTATCACGGGCGGGCCATGGGCTGGCTGACAGGAGTGTTGTTGGTCACGATCTCTACCGAATCCGGGCTCTCGTGTCCGGCTGGATTGCCGATCCGGCAGTGCAATGTATCATCATCAACGGCGGTACCGGTGTCATGGTAAGAAACGTGACGCCGGAGGCGATCGAGCCGCTGCTGGACAAGACATTGACTGGGTTTGGCGAACTCTTTCGCACGCTGTCGTACCGCGAATTCGGGAGCTCAGCAATCACATCCAGGGCAGTAGCCGGCATCGCCAACGCGACAATCGTGTTTTCAATCCCGGGCTCACCCGGAGCCACACGGCTAGGGTGGAACGAGCTGATCCTGCCTCAACTCGACGTGCGCCATCGACCGTGTAACTTGGCCGAGTTACTGCCTCGGATGTCGGAAGAACCGTTACCTCTCACAGCAACCGGGCGTGCCTAGCGTGCGGTATTTCGTGGATGC
>JAHELT010000279.1 GCA_024644045.1 Chromatiales bacterium
ACTTCGATGCCGTGGTTGCACGGTACCGTGAAGGACGGGCAATCGCTTGCCCTAGCCCCAATGTTTCATTAGCAGGTCCGGCGCGGGCGGCAGGCTGGCTCGGGTGACTGTGGGACGTTTTCGTGAATGGAGGCGCCACAATGCGAGAGCGACATTCCGCAATAAGGTAAATCGCCGGCCCTGGGCACACCGCCCCCTACCCCCGTTATTTGTCAGCGTGCCGGGGACAGCACTCGCGGGGCCTTACCCTGCGCTCAGTCGTGCCGCGGCAATGCGAAACAACTCCTGATAGGGGTAGGCACTGGGCAGCAGGAGGCGAATGCGGCGGGTATTGGTGAGCACCACCGCGCCGATTTTGAGTAGCTTCAGGCGAATGGTGCCGGCCTGAGCGCGGGCGAGTTCGGTGCCGGCGAGTGCCAGGCGCCGGATCGCTTCGAACAGCACATAGGCCAGGCTCGAGAGCAGGAGGCGAAACTGGTTCGCCCACCAGCTGTGGCAACTGGTGCGATCGGCAAACAGTCCCAGCTGCTGCTCTTTGATGCGATTCTCCATCTCGCCGCGGGCGCAGTAGCGCTGCTTGTAGAGTGCCTCGGGCTCGCCGGCGAGGTTGGTGACGACGAAGCGCGGGTTAGAGCCCTTGGCCATATGCTCGATCTTGGCGATGACCCGCCGGGAGTGATCCCAGGTGGCGGCCGCGTAGCGGCATTCGGTGAACCAGCGGATCGTCTCGCCCAGGTGCTCGTGCAAGCGCTCGGCACCCTGGAGATGGACCGCGATTTCCTCCACCAGGCATGTATTGCGGGCGATGCCGACGATGTAGCCCACATCGTGGCGCTCGCACCAGGCGAGCATCTTCCACCGACAGAAGCCCGAATCGCCACGGAAGATGATGCGCACCGCCGGCCACGCTTGCCGTAGCCGCTTGACCAACAGCGCGAGGATCGCCCAGGCGTGCTTCGCCGCGTCGAGGTTGCTGCGCCGTAGATAGGCGACCAGCAGTTGCTCACCGCAGAACACATACAGCGGCAAGAAACAGTAGTGGCGGTAGTAGCCGTGGAAGAAGCGCCCCTCCTGGGCGCCGTGCAGCGGATCGTCGGTGGCATCGAAGTCGAGAACGAGTTCCTCGGGCGGCTCCTCGAACGAGGCGATGAACTGCTCGACCAGGACCTCGTGGATCGCCACCGCCGCGGCCCGGTCAGCGCGGTTCTCGAGCCGACACAGTGTCGCGCTGCTGCCGAGTGCGACCTCGCGCTCGACGGCCGTCTGAATCGCCGGATCGGCGCGCAACGTAGCGTGGTCGTTGAGATCCTCGTAGCCCTGGCAGATGCCATAGATGCGCTGGCGAAGCAGGCTGAGCTGCGGGTGGTGGATGCGATCGGCAGCGCGCGGATCGGCGAGCACGCGGTCAACCGCCGCGGTCAGGCCCAGGCGGTGATCAGCCGCACGCAGAAGCAGCACGCCGGCGTCGGAGGTGATCTCACCGCCCGGAGAATTCCGCCACCACGCGGCGGCGTTTCAGGGGAGGAAAATCGAGTACCGTTTGGGTACGATCTGTCATCGGCGGATCTTTTCCTCATTCTTGTGTAGCAGCCTGAATGACAAAGGAAAACTAAAGATCCGCCGACCTATTTAACCCGCCGTGATGAATTTTCCGGGCTAGTTCAGCGAAGCGAAGGTCGTTCGCTTCATCCCAGGCATACCGGCAGAAGGCATCGGAGGTGTCGGATTCGGGCAAACCTATGGTATCCAGACGAACTGCTCAAACTTTCCTTAGACGCGCACAAGGGTTTTCTCGATAACCACCGACGTCCGAAATGAATAAACCGTGAATCGTACACAACGAGACGGTGAATACCTCACCGCGAGTAGGACCGAACATATTCATGCTCGTACCTCACAGCGGATTATTATTGGAAACACGGGCATTTGAAAAACCACGAACATTACTTGGATCGATTGAGAATCATCGTGAGTAACTTGCGATCAAAGAACACCGAGGATTACTGATCATGTATGGTGACCGTGTTGTCTCCAATTCGCTGAGGTTTATGGTTTCAGCCGCACTGTTTACGACGACTTTGTGGGTTTCGGCCGCAACGCTACCATACGATTTTATTCGAAGTCCTGATTCTGTGAACGTATCGGGGTTTCAGAACGTATTCAATCTAAACTTTCCCAACGGCACCCGCGTAAAGGTCATCGAGGTTCGGAGCGAGAATGGGGTGGCAGCGTCACTAGACGGTGAGGGAGAGCCTCGGCGGAACAGAACTCGGGGCTTTATCGTTACCGAATCCAGTCCAGCTGGAGCGAAGCGCATAGCGCAGAATCAACGGTTACGCCGAGCCAATCCGGTGGATCTTGTCTGGGCGCTGACCGAGAAGGGGCAATCCATTCCGCCGGTCCTGGTGCAGCATTTCGGCGAGCCCAATCGCTTCGTTCCAAGGCGCTGGGGGATCATTGAACTCGAGCTGTCTGACAAACCTCCGGTCGATGATCCGCCTCCCGGACATTGCAGCGAGCACGAAAGTTTCGCGAGTTTCTCCAGCGACGTGCAGGCTTTCGGGTACGATTTTGTGTTTCTCAGCGAGGACGACGGTCCATCGACGATTCCGGCGCACTGGCACGACAACCCAAACGAAGCCGATCCCATATTTCACGTTCTGACCGGCGCGGTCCATGGCGCCAGCGCGTTTTTCGCTCAGATCAAGTATTGCTACGTAGACGACACCAGTTGGCTTGGAGAGGAAGCTTGGTGGGGTTACGACTATTGGGGCCAAGGCCAATGG
>JAHELT010000280.1 GCA_024644045.1 Chromatiales bacterium
CTTCCCCGCCACCGTTACGAGCGGCGGCAGCGTCAGTGACAGTGGCGGGCAAATTTACGACTTCCCGGCAGGCAGTTACCGCTTCCCGGTACTACCGGCTGGCGATTACCGAATCGAGATAGAACCCCCGGCCGGCTACACCGGTCTGTCCACCCTCGACATGGCTGTGTTGCAGCAACTGCCCGGCGCACCTTTCGTGCTCGACAGTGGGTCTTTCGGCGCAGCGTTTACGGTCGACGGTTCACACATGTTCCGTCGTGACCTGCCGCTGGATCGGAGTGCTTCCCTGCTCTACCTGCAAAAAACGACGGGGACTACCGTCGCCAGCCCCGGCGACTTCGTGCCGTACACGCTACGTATCGAGAATTCGAGTGCGGTCGTGCAAACCGCGGTCACCGTCACCGACTGGCTGCCGGCAGGTTTTCGCCTCATGCCCGGTTCTACCTATATCAACGACACCCTGGCGCCGGATCCTGTCATCGGCCCGGACGGCCGCCTGCTGAGCATTAGTATTGGCGATCTCGGTCCGGGCATGAGCATTACAGTTCGCTACGTTACCGAAATCACGGTTGGTGCCAAGGGTAAGACGGCGATCAACACCGCGTCTGCCAGCAGCACAACCGGCGTTCAGTCCAACGCGGCAAATGCCACGCTGAGACTGGTCGAGGACCTGTTCACTGACAAGGCGACCATTGTTGGGCGCGCCATTCTCGGCATCTGTGGTGATGACGTCAGCACCGCCCCGGACGGTGTCGCCGGCCTTGGTATTTACATGGAAGACGGTCGCTATGCGATCTCGGATGAAGGTGGGCGCTTCCATTTTGAAGGGCTGGAGCCCGGCACGCATGTTGTGCAACTGGACCGCGATACGATCCCGCTACACCTGGAGTTGGCGGACTGCAAGTCCGACTCGCGTTTTGCGGGCCGCAACTTTTCGCAATTCGTGAATCTGCGCGGCGGCAGCGTGTGGCGCGCCGATTTTCACTTGCGCGAGCGGTCGTTGCCGACCGGTAACGTGACACTCGAGCTCGACGGCGAACCCGCCGACAGTCATACGATTCGCTACAAACTGGACCTGACCGGCAGCGGTGTGCCGATTAGCGGTCTTGTCGTCAACGTCGTATTGCCCGCGGGGCTCAAGTATGTACCGGACTCATCGTTAATCGACGACCAACCTGCCGGCGCGCCGGGCATCCGCGGCAACACGATCAGCTACCGGCTCGGCGACAAGCCGCAGAGCTGGAGTAACCAAATCACTTTGCAGGCACGCCTGAACGATGACGCCAACGGCGAACTGGTCGCCAATGCGGTCGCCACGTTCCACCTGCCCAATGGCGAGACCGGTCACACGCCGCTCACCACAAAAACATTTGACTACCGACAAGAGCTCAGCAAGAACAGAGCCTTAAGTTTCGCGCCGCATTTTGCGACACTCAGTGACGAGCTTACAGATAGAGATCGGCTCGAGTTGGACACCCTGATCGCCGACTGGCAGGGCGGCGCCGACGCCATGCTGATCGCTACCGGACACACCGACGCTCATCAAATTCGGCCCGGACACGCCCGGTTCGCGAACAACCACGAACTGTCGCTGGCACGCGCCAGGGCCGTGGCAGCCTATATCGCCGGCAAACTTAAGATCGCCGACGACAAGCTGCGGATCGATGGGCGCGGACCCGATGAGCCGATCGCCAGCAACGCCACCGCCGCTGGACGTGCAAAAAATCGCCGGGTCGATCTGCAGCTGCAAAGTCGGGTGCTGGTCAGTGCCGCGGCGCTGGATACCGCGGGGGCTGGTAGCGGCCGCGTTGAAACGCGAACCACGGGAACGCACGCCGTCGAAACGAACAAGCTGGAGCTCCCGGAAGACGAGCCAGTAGAAGCCGCGGTATTTCGCGAGCCCGGTTTCATCGAAACCCTGCAGCCCGGCGTGCGCTGGTTGGCCCCGGTCGGCGACTTCGGTCCGCCGATACCGAGCATGAAAATCGCTATCCAGCATGAGCCTGGTACGCACGTGGGCCTTTCGGTGAACGGCGCTGCCGTCGACCCGTTGAATTTTGTCGGCACCGAAGTCAATAGCAGGAAGAGCGTGGCAATAAGCCAATGGCGCGGTGTCGATCTCGAGGACGGCAACAACGTCCTGACCGCGAACATCAGTGATGCGGACGGTGGCCCGATGACGACGCTGACGACGAGCGTCCACTTTGGTGGCGGTCCTGTCAGGGCCGTGCTCGACAAAGAAGCATCGAGGCTGATCGCCGATGGCCGCACCCCGCCGGTCGTTGCGCTGCGTTTATTCGATCGTTATGGCCGGCCCGCACGCCCATCGACGACCGGTGCATTCGCCGTCAACGCGCCGTATCGCTCGCTCTGGGAAGTCGAGGCGCTGACCGAGAATCAGCTCGTGGCGGTTGGCGATCGCGAACCGATCTATCGCGTGGGACCGAACGGTATTGCTTACCTGCAGCTCGAGCCGACAACAGTCACCGGTGAAGCGACCGTTCGATTGAAGTTCGCCAACGATCGCACGCAGGAGCTGCGCGCCTGGATCGAACCCGCACCGCGTGACTGGATCCTGGTCGGATTCGCGGAAGGAACGCTTGGGTACAGCTCGCTGCAAGACAACATGGTGACGGCAGCTGAGGCAGGCGCCGAGGAAGATGTCTACACCGATGGCCAGGAGCCGTCTTCATTTTGCGTGAGCTGCGGAATGACGAAGACCGGGTATTCGCCGGTATTACCGATCAATCTCGGTGGTTGCAGGTGCGGCGCCGGGCTCTGC
>JAHELT010000166.1:0-3711 GCA_024644045.1 Chromatiales bacterium
CTTGGCGGCGCCTTCGCGGTCGCCCGTGACCCACAGCACCTCGCCCAGGTGCGCGGCGATCTCGGCATCCTCGAGCTTGTCGTAGGCGCGCTTCAGATATTCCAGGGCTTTCTCGTGGCGGCCCATCCGGTAGTGCAGCCAGCCCATGCTGTCGATGACCGCAGGGTCGTTGGGCAGCAGGTCCAGCGCCCGCGTGATGTAGTCCTGCGCTTCCTGCAGCCGATCGGTGCGGTCGGCCAGGTAGTAGCCGAGCGCGTTCAGCGCATGCGCGTTCTCCGGCTCGCGCCGCAGCACCTCGAGCAGATCCTGCTCGACGATATCGGGCCGGTCGACCTTCTCGGCGGTGAGGGCACGCGCGTAAAGCAGATCGGTGTTGCCGGGCAGCTCGTCCAGCGCCTCGTTCAGCACGCGCATGGCCTCGCCGTAGCGGCCGGCCTGGCGCAGGATCTCGCCCTCGGCCAGGTAGAAGCGCACGGCGTTGTGCGGGCCGGGGTTCATGACCTGGAGCTTGCGCAGGTGTTCGCGGGCCTCGTCCAGGCGGTCGAGCCGAGCCAGCATCTCGGCGACCCGTATCTGCGCATCGAGCTGGTTGTCGCCACCGTTCACGAGCAGGTAGTGCTTGGCGGCCAGCCCGTAATCGCGCTGGTTCTCGGCGATCCGGCCAAGGTAGTAGTTGGCGTCGTTGTTGCGCACACCGAGCCCCAGCACCTGCAGCATGTACTCGCGCGCGTCTTCCAGGCGCCGCGACTCGATCGCGAGCAGGCCCAGCGCGTAGACCAGGTTGGCGTTGTCGCCGTTCGCCTCGTAGAGCTCGCGCAGCTGCTCGGCGGCGCGCTCGAACTGACCCGACTCGACCAGCAGCCGGGCGTAGCCGACCTTGATCGGCAGGTTGCCGGGGTCTGCGGCCAGCGCCGCGTCGATACCCGCAAACGCCTCCTCGGCGCGGCCCAGGTCCACCAGCAGCCGGGCGCGCAGCACGATGGCGTCGCTGTAATCGGGCTGCAACTCGATCGCGCGGGTTGCGGCACTGAGCGCGAGCGCCTTGTCGCCGACCCGGCTGGCCAGCGAGGCCTGTGAGTAGTGCGCGACGGCGCGGTCGGGATAGCGTTCCACCATGCGGCCGACGACTTCCAGGGCGACGCGCGTGTTCTGCTCACGCCCGAGCAGCGAGGCCACCAGGGTCAGGCCCTGGTCGGGTCCGCCGTCGCTCAGGTTGATCACTTTTTCGAGCGCGCGCTCGGCCTGATCCACATCGTCGTTGCGGATATAGAGCGTGGCGATCACCTGGTGCGCCTCGATGTTGTCCGGCGTCAGCGCCACCCAGCGCTCGGTAGCGCGCAGCGCCCTCGCATTGTCGCGTGCATAGACGGCAATGCGCGCCGCACGCTCGGCGACCCGCGGGTCGGTGCTGTCGTAAGCCGCACTCAGGTAGTTATCCAGGGCGACGTCCAGCTGTCCGCGCCGCCCGGCGAACTCAGCAACCAGCAGGCGGTAAAGCATGTCGCCGTCAATGGCCGTGCGCGGCTCGGCGGGCGCGGCGCTCGCCGGCGGCGCTGCCTCCTCGGCCGTTTCCATGTGCGGCGTGCCGGCACAGGCAGCCAGCGCAAGCGCCAGCGCCGCTGTGCTCAGCACTCGCAACGCGTCGTAAAAATGGCAATGTTTCATACGTTCTCCCGTGGCCGCCACTATACCGCAGGCTCCGGATTGTGGGTAAGTTCCGAGATCGAGCGGGAATTATCCGAGCGCCGGAAAGCCCTATAATCGCCCCCATGTCACTACTAGCGCTGGGACTGAATCACAGAACGGCACCGCTCGAGGTACGTGAGCGGGTGGTGTTCGCGCCTGAGCGCCTGCCCGTTGCGCTGCAAGAATTGTCCCAAGTCCGCGGCGTTTCCGAGGCGACCATCATCTCGACCTGCAACCGCACCGAAATTTATTGTGATGCAGCTCACACCGCGAACAGCGAGATCGCAGCGTGGCTGGGCGCGTTTCATGCCATGGCGCCGAGTGACGTCGACCCCTACCTGTTCTCGCTCGCCGATCACGAGGCCGTCCGCCACCTGCTGCGCGTGTCCAGCGGCCTGGACTCGCTGGTGCTGGGAGAGCCGCAGATTCTCGGGCAGATCAAGAGCGCTTACGAGATTGCCCGCAGCAACGGAACCATCGGCGCGCAGCTGAACCGCCTCTTTCAGTACGCGTTCTCGGTGGCCAAGCAGGTGCGCACGGACACCGATATCGGCGCCAACCCGGTGTCGGTGGCGTTTTCCGCGGTGGCCCTGGCGAAGCAGATCTTCGGCGATCTGGACGAGGCCACGGCGCTGCTGATCGGCGCCGGGGATACCATCGAGCTGTCGCTGCGCCACCTTCAGTCGCAGCGCATCGGCCAGGTCATCGTGGCCAACCGCACGCTGGCCCGCGCACAGACGCTCGCCAGCGAAGCCAACGTTCGCGCGATCACACTGTCCGACCTGCCCAAGGTGCTCCACGAGGCGGATCTGGTCATCAGCTCTACGGCGAGCCCGCTGCCGATCCTCGGCAAGGGCGCGGTCGAGCGCGCGCTCAAGCAGCGCAAGCACCGCCCGATGTTGATGGTCGATATCGCCGTGCCGCGCGACATCGAACCACAGGTGAACGAGCTCGACGACGTGTTTCTGTACGCGGTCGACGATCTGCAGACAGTGATCGAGGAAAACCTGGCATCGCGCCGCGAGGCGGCAACCCTGGCCGAGGAGATCATCGACTCGCAGGTCGAGCGCTTCATGAGCTGGCTGCGCTCGCTGGATTCGGTGACCACCATCCGCGGCTTCCGCGAGCACGCCGATAAGCTGCGCCTCGAGGTGCAGAACCGTGCGCTGGAGATGGCGAAGCAGGGCAAGAGCACGGAAGAAGTCGTCGAGTTCGTCGGCCGCACGCTGCTCAACAAGCTGCTGCATACGCCCACGCGCCGCCTGCGCCAGGCCGGCGAGGAAGGTGACGAGGAACTGCTGCGCGCCGCGCAGCAGCTGCTCGGCGGGTGGAACGAGATCGAGTGAAAACCTCGATCAGCAGCAAGCTGGAACATCTCGCTGCCCGTCACGAAGAGGTGGCCGCGCTGCTGGCCGACGCGGAGACCATCAGCGACCAGGACCGGTTCCGCAAGCTGTCGATGGAGTACGCGCAGAACCAGCCCGTGGTGCGCCAGTTCGAGGCCTACCGCGAGGCGGAGTCGGCGCGCGCGCAGGCGCTCGAGATGCTGGAGGACGAGGACGACGAGCTGAGCGCCATGGCACGCGAGGAGGTCGAGCAGTGCGAGCAGCGGTTGCAGGCGCTGGAGAGCGAGTTGCAGCGGCTGCTCCTGCCGCAGGACCCGCACGACCAGGCCAACGTGTTCCTGGAAATCCGCGCCGGCACCGGCGGCGACGAGGCGGCCATCTTCGCGGGCGACCTGTTTCGCATGTACGCGCGCTATGCCGAATCGCGGCGCTGGAAACTCGAGACGTTGAGCGAGAGCGAAGGCGAGCACGGCGGCTACAAGGAAGTGATCGCACGGGTCAGCGGGCAGGGTGTGTACTCGAGGCTCAAGTTCGAGTCCGGCGCACACCGCGTGCAGCGCGTGCCCGAGACCGAGTCGCAGGGGCGCATCCACACCTCGGCGGCGACGGTCGCGATCCTGCCCGAAGCCGACGAGGTCGAGGACGTCGAGATCAACCCGGCGGATCTGCGCATCGACAC
>JAHELT010000166.1:3721-11010 GCA_024644045.1 Chromatiales bacterium
CATCGGAGGTGGGAGAGATGACGACGCTACGTTCGATCGCGGGCACCCTGGCGCTGCTGCCGCTGCTCGCCGCGTGCGGTGACGACGCGGCCGAGCCGGCGGCCAGCACGTCAACAAGACGGATTCGGCGGTACGCATCACGCACGCGCCTACCGGTATTGTTGTGGAGTGTCAGGACGAACGCTCGCAACATAAAAACCGCGCGCGGGCCATGTCGCTGCTCAAGGCGCGCATGCTCGATGTCGAGCGCAGCAAGCAGCAGGCGGAGCAGACGGAATCGCGGCGCCTGCAGGTCGGCAGCGGCGATCGCTCGGAAAGGATTCGCACGTACAACTTTCCGCAGGGCCGCGTCACCGATCACCGCATCAACCTGACGCTCTACAAGTTGGACGACATCATGATGGGCGCACTCGACCAGGTGATCGATCCGCTGACCGCCGAGCACCAGGCCGACCTGCTGGCCGCCGTCAACGACGGCTGACGTCGCAAGCCAACGTTGAATCGATGGGTCAGACTCGGTCAGACTCGGTCAGACTCGATTGATTCCCCTTCCAGGCGGGAGGAGGATCGGAATGAGGAGAAAGCCCCGAAGCGGCGCTCTAAATCTTGAAGGCGGCAAAGAATGCCACTTCATCTGCTGGCCGAATGAAGATGAGATGTACCGAATCAGCGTATGCGCCTTGATGAAACATCCGCACGGGATAGACATAGTAGTCGCTTGAGAGTATCTGCCCTCTCTCTGGAAACCAGGGCACCTGACCATCGTCGGTGAAACTCGTAATGAACTCCACCGCGTCACGAATAACGGGCGTAAGCCTGTCTCCACGGCTCACACCAGTTCTTTGCACTATTTCTGACTTTTCAAAGCGCATCAACTTGATCGCAAATACCTTTCCGTAATCTCCGGCCCACGAGCCGGTTGGATGATAGCTGTGCTCTATTTTGAACTCACGATCGTCGCTTAGCCCAAACCACTCGCGTACAAAGCGTACGTCCTGATCATCATTTTCAACGATTCTTGTGGTGCTTGTGAGTAGCTGAACCGCGATGGTCCCGTAAAGAGCGATTATGCCCAGCAAGGACACTGCACCCCATATCATCAGGGCACGTTTGAGAACCACCACTACCTGTTTCATCGTTACCCCGAACAGCTGAGTAAACGGACCCACGGGTCGATGTATCAATAGCGGCCTGCCGGCATTCTCATTAAAGGGGTCAGGTTTATTTTTCTTTAAATAAACCTGACCCCTTTATCAGTCCCTAGGTGAGGCCGAGGTAGGCGTCGACGAGCGTTGTGTCGGCGCGGGCCTCGGCGGCGGTGCCGTCCCAGACGGCACGCCCGGATTCGAGCACCGTGACGCGCCCGGCGATGGCCAGCGCGCGCTCGGTGCTCTGCTCGACGAGCAGGATGGTCATGCCCTCTGCGTTGAGGGTCTTAAGGGCAGCGTAGCACGCGTCGATCGCCTTCGGCATCAGACCGAGCGACAGTTCGTCGATGAGCAGCAGGCTCGGGTTCGCCATCAGCGCACGGCCGATCGCGAGCATCTGCTGCTCGCCGCCGGACAGCGAGCCGGCCGCCTGGCTCAGGCGCTCGGCCAGGCGCGGGAACAGCGACAGCACACGTTCCCGCGCTTCGCGGTTTTCCGCTTTGTCGAACGCGTAGCCGCCGACCGCGAGATTCTCGTCCACCGACAGATCGGAGAACAGGCGCCGTCCTTCCGGAGCAACGGCGATGCCGCGGCGCACGCGCTGCGCCACCGGCAGCACGCCGACGTCGTGTTCCCGGTAAAGGATGCGGCCGCTCTGCACGGTCACGTGTCCCGCGATGGCCATCAGCGTCGACGACTTGCCCGCGCCGTTGGCGCCGATCAGTGCGTGCACGGCACCGTTGTCGATTTCGAGGTCCAGCGCATGCACGGCGCTGAAAGCGCCGTAGCCGCAGGTCAGCTGCTCAAGCCTGAGCATAGGACTCGCCGAGATAGGCACGCCGCACATCGGCCCGGCTCATCACCTCGCCGGGCACACCCTCGGCGATCTTGCGGCCGTTGTCGAGCACCACGAGACGCGCACAGATGCGCATGACTTCGCTCAGGTTGTGCTCGATCAGCAGCATGCTGAGCCCGTCGCCATTCAGCTCGCGCAGCGTATCCGCGAGCCGTCTTGCCTCCTGCTGATTGAGGCCGGCCAGCGGCTCGTCCAGCAGCAGCAGGCGTGGCGAAAGCGCGAGTGCGCGCGCGACCTCCAGGCGCTTGAGGTAGCCCAGCGGCAACTCGGCCGGCGCGCTGGCAGCGGCATCGGCAATGCCGACACGCTCGAGCAGTTCCAGCGCCTGCGCACGTTGCCGGCTGCGGTCGCGGGCGAACAGCGCCCGGCGGGGCGACCGTGTGATCGCATGCCCGGCCGCGAGCGCAACATTGTCGAGCAGCGAAAGATTGAAGAACGGGCGCACTAGCTGCTGGGAGAACCCCAGACCGAGGCGGGCGCGCGCCTGTATCGACAGACCGGAAAGATCGTGCCCGGCGACCGTCACGGTGCCGTGCTGCGGGGTCACCACGCCGGTGATGCTGCGCAGCGCCGTGGTCTTGCCGGCGCCGTTCGGTCCGATCAGCCCGAGCAGCTCCGAGCTCTCGAGCGAAAAGGTAACTTCGCTCAGCGCCACCACACCACCGAATGTGACGGTCACCGATTCGAGCTTCAGGAGCTGACCGTTCATGCGCCGCGCATCCGTGCGAGCACGGCGCGCGTCGCACCGGCGAGCCCGCCGGGGCTGAAGCGCATCACGGCAAAGAGCAGACCGCCGTAGAGCAGCAGCTTGTAGTCGTCGATGAACTGGAACCACTGCGGCAGCAGACTCAGCACTACCGCCGCCAGCACCACCCCGCCGACCGATCCGATGCCGCCGATCACCACCATCGCCAGGATGGTGATCGACTCGACGAACCCGAAACTGTCCGGGGCGATGAACTTCACGTTGTGCGCGTAAAGCCCGCCGCCCAGTCCCGCGAGCGCGGTGCCCAGCGCGAACGCCGCGAGCTTGTAGCGCGGCACATCGATGCCGAGCACGCGGGCGGTGTCCTCGTCGCTGGCCACGGCGTCGAACACGAAGCCCATCCAGGACCGCTTGACGTATACGCTGAAGGCGGAGACCGCCGCCGCGAAGCCCACGCACAGCAACGCAAAGCCGGCCTTGCCGAGGCCCGGATCGGGAATCGCGGACACTCCCAGCTCGCCGCCCAGCACGTCCTGCTGGCGCACCACGCCGATGAACAGAAACCCCACGCCCATGGTGGTGATGGCCAGAAAATCATGCCGCACGCGCAGCGAGGCGAGCCCGACCACGACCCCGAGCACCGCAGCGAGCAGTGCTCCGCTCGCGAGGCCCAGAGCGAACGGTACACCGGCTTTGGTCAGCAGCGCCGCGCAGTACGCGCCGGTGCCGTAGAAAGCCGCATGCCCGAGACTGATCTGACCGCAGAACCCGGTAATCAGGTTGAGGCTCAGCGCCACGCCGACGCTGATGCCGACGGCGGTGATCAGGCTCAGGTGATAGGCGTCGAGGCCGAGCATGTCAGCGCTTTCCGAACAGGCCCTGCGGGCGCACCATGAGCACCGCGATCAGAAACGCGAACGCGATGGCGTCACGATCGAGCAGCTGACCGAGATAAATCGTGCCGTAGGACTCGATCACGCCGAGCGCGAGCGCCGCAAGCAGGGTGCCGCGCACATTGCCGAGCCCGCCGAGCACGATGATCGCCAGCGCCTTGTAGCTCGGCACGCTGCCCATGGTCGGCTCGACGAGATTGTTGAGCAGTGCAACCATGACACCGGCGACCGCCGCGAGCCCCGAGGCGATGAAGAAGTTCAGGTAACGGATGCGCACGATGTCGATGCCGAAGGACGCCGCCATCTGCGGCACGGTGACGCTGGCGCGCCACGCCAGCCCCAGGCGCGTACGCCCGGCAAGCAGCGCGAGTCCCACGACCGCCGCCAGCGCAATCGCCATGGTGGTGAGCTCGGCGAGCTTCAGCGACAGGCCGGCGAAAACGATAACGTCCTGCAGCGGCGGCTGCACGTAGGACATGCCGTACGGCCCGAAAATCAGCCGGTACAACTCTTCCATGGCGATGAACAACCCGATCGAGGCGATCAGGGCAACGAAGGGCGGCTTCTCGAGCAGCGGCTGATAGCACAGCCGGTAGATGGCCATCCCCAGGCTGCCGACCACCGCTATCGCAACGAGCATGGCGAGCGCCAGGCTGCCGCTCGCATTGGTGACCAGCACGCCGAGGTAACCGCCCAGGGTGAACAGGCCGGCGTGCGCCACATGCAGCACGCGCAGCAGGCCATACACCAGCGTCAGCCCGATCGCGATCAGGGCATAGATGCTGCCCTGCACCAGGCCCTGCAGAAAGAGTTCGAGAAACAGCATCGTGCGCGCACGCCCCCCTTCCTCCGCGCAGGAGGAAGGGGAGCCCGGCGGCGGGCGTTACTTCATCGGCGGCGCAAGCAGCTTGGCATCGCTGATGGTCGAGTGGTGGTGCCACGCGGCGTTCTTTACGACCTGCACCTGCACGTCCTTGCGCACTTCGCCGAGATCGTTGAAAGAGATCTCGCCGGTGGACGCGACCAGCCGGGTCGCGGCGACGGCGTCACGCAGCGCCTTGCCGCTGGTCGCCTTGGCCAGCGCCGCGGCCGCGACCTTGACTGCGGTGTGTCCGGAGGCGGCCACCATGTCGACCTTGTAGCCGGCCTTCTTCTCGAACTCGCGAATGAAGTCGCGCGTCTCGCCGGCGTTTGAATCGCGGTCGAGCGAGGTGGTGATGATGGTCCCTTCGGCCGCCGCGCCGGCGATCTCGATGAACTTCTGCGAGTCGTAGCCTTCCTGGCCGATGACCGGTACGTCGATGCCTGCCGAGCGCAGCTGGCTGACGAGCGGGCCGGCGGTGAAGAAGTACCCCGAGGCGTAGATCGCCTCCGGGTTATCGGACTTGACCTTGGCCACGATCGGTCCGAACTGGCGGTCCTTGATCGAGTACTCGTACTCGTTGACGATGTTCACGCCGAACTGCCCCGCGGCTTCGCGGAAGCCCGCGGCCAGCGACTTGCCGAAGTCGTTCTTCAGCGTGATCAGCACCACCCGTTTCTTCGCGAGCATATCGCCGATCAGCTTCGCCCCGGCCCGGCCCTGCACTTCGCCCACGAAGGAGGTGCGGAACACGTAGTCCCCGGAGCGCGTGATGTCGGGATGCACGGCATAGGCGGAAATGTAGGGTACGCCGGCCGCCTGATAGACGCCGGCGGCGGCGCGCGTGGCGCCGGAGTAGCTGCCGGAGATGCCGATGTTGACCTTGTCCTGCTCGATCAGCCTGTTGGCGACCGGGACCGCCTCCTTGGGCGATGCCTGGTCGTCGTAAACGATCAGCTCCAGCTGCTTGCCGTTTACGCCGCCCGCTGCGTTGATCTGCTCGACGGCAAGCTCCGCGCCGGTCAGCGCCGATTTCCCGTCAGCCGCGGCGAAGCCGGTCAGCGGCGCGTTGAAGCCGATCTTGAGCGTGTCGGCGCCCGCGACGTGCGCGGCGCACAACGCACCGAACACCAGCATTAGCACATGTTTCTTCATGGCAGGTTCCTCCGATGATGTTGTTCTTGCCGCTGTCGGAAAAACGGCCGGTTGATCCGCCGGCAGCGACCCGTTGCAGCCGAGAGTGTAGCAGCCCGCGGAATCCGGAGGGCAGACTGTACTCGACCGCGGGCAGCCGTTAGATTGCGCGCATGTCGAACCTTGCCGCTGCATTGCGCGACGCCGAACAGCGCCTGGCGCACACCAGCCCCTCGGCGCGTCTGGATGCGGAGGTGCTGCTCGCGCACGTGCTGGACAAGCCGCGCACGTACGTGATCGCGTGGCCGGCGAAGACGCTCCCGGGCGAGGCGCTTGATTATTTGAACACGCTGGTCGAACGGCGTGCGGCCGGGCAGCCCGTCGCCTACCTGACCGGCGAGCGCGAGTTCTGGTCGCTGGCGCTCAAGGTCAACGACGCGGCGCTGATCCCGCGCCCGGAGACGGAATTGCTGGTCGAGCGCGCCGCCGCCGTGATCGAGCAGAGCGCGGCCTCGCGGGTGCTCGATCTGGGCACCGGCAGTGGCGCGATCGCCCTCGCCCTGGCGCTGCGCTTCCCGCACCTGGCGATCACGGCCAGCGACGTGTCCGCTGCCGCGTTGAGCGTGGCCGAAGTCAACCGCAAGGCGCTCGGCGCGGACAACGTCGAGCTCCGCGAGAGCGACTGGTTCGAGATCCTCGGCGATGCCTATGAGGTGATCGTCGCCAACCCGCCGTATGTGGCCAGCGACGACCCGCACCTCGAGCAGGGCGACGTGCGCTTCGAGCCGCGCCTCGCGCTCGACGGCGGTCGCGACGGTCTGGATTGTCTGCGTACGATCATCGACGAGGCGCCGCGGCACCTGCTACGCGGCGGCTGGCTGCTGCTCGAGCATGGCTTCGACCAGGGGGATGCGGTGCGCGAGCTGCTGCAGGCAGCCGGCTTCTCGAGCGTCGACACCTGCCCCGATCTGGCGGGCCACGAACGCGTTTCCGCCGGGCGCCGCTGACGTGCGCAACAGGCTTGGCACCGAAGGCGGCGTACTGTGGCGGCTGGCGGGCCCGCTGATCGTGGCCCAGGTCTCGCAGGTCGGCATGGGCTTTACCGACACGGTCATGGCGGGCCGCCTGAGCCCGCTCGATCTGGCCGCCGTGGCACTCGGGTCGATGCTGTTCATTGCCGTGTACCTGCTTTTCTTCGGCATTCTCAACGCGCTGTCGCCGACCTTCGCGCAGCTCAAGGGCGCCGGCAAGGATCGCGAAATCGGGCGCACGTTTCGCCAGGGGTTGTGGCTCGCCGGCGTGCTCGCGGTGGTCTCGGTGCCGGCCACGATCTACAGCGCGCTGCTGATGCACTGGGCGGGAACGGTGCCCGAGGTGGCCGCGGTGACCCGGGGTTACCTGTTCGCGGTAGCCTGGGGCATGCCGGCCACGTGCCTGTTCTTCGTCGCGCGCTTCGTCACCGAGGGCACCGGGCACACGCGGCCGGTCATGTATATAAATGTGTTCGGGCTGGGGCTGAACGCGCTGGCCAACTACATGTTCATGTTCGGCAAGTTCGGCGCGCCCGCGCTGGGCGCCGTGGGCTGCGGCGTCGCCACCGCCATCGTCTTGTGGGCGGACGCGCTGCTGCTGTTGCTGTACCTGGCGTTGCACACGCGCTACCGCAAGTACGCGCTGTTCTCGGGATGGC
>JAHELT010000002.1 GCA_024644045.1 Chromatiales bacterium
GGCGTTGCGCAGACCTTATTTGGATGACCAAACTGCACCCTGCGCGCCTTGCCTGGCCTCATTGCAGAGCCAACGATGGGTATTCGCATAGCGTTAACAGGCCCTAAGCGCACGGCTGGCGGGCCGGATGCCCGGTGCCACACGCGGCTCGATCGCGGGTTATGATACGTGCCAAGGGCGCCGGCCAACGCCAGCGGCACGGTCTCGGCCCGAACCGCTTGCACAAACCTGATGCGATGAACGAGATGTCGAGCACAACCAGTGATGCCCTGCGCGAGGTGCTGGGTGCGGACCCGGTGCCCGCCCAGATCGACTCGCTGCGTAACGAATCGCGCGAGTTCACCGTCGCCAGCGTGTTCGCTGCAATCATTGCGACGCTTGCGCTATGGCCGGCGGCCGTCCACGACAGCCTGCTGATCTGGGCGGCGCTGGCGATCTCCTGGTCGCTGCTGCGCGAGGTATTCATGCATTTCTATGCCGCCAGGGTGCCGCAGCGCGCGTTGTCGGTATCGCTGGTCGTACCCGCCGCCGTGGCCGGCGCGATCTGGGGTGTGCTGCCGCTGCTGTTCTTCGACGCGCAGAACGTCGCGGCCTCGGTGTTCCTGGTGCTGGTGGTGGTGAGCTTGAGCGCGGTTTCCCTGGTCTGGCTGTCGGCCTTGAAATCGGTGTACTTCGCCTTCGTGACACCCGCGCTGCTGTCGCTGGTATGGGTGCTGTTCGCGGCTCGCTTTCTGGTTGCGGGTATCCTGACCGTCACGGTGCTGGCGGTTGCCCTGTACCTCGCCTACAAGCTGGACCGGGCGCTGCGACACAGCGCCGGGCTGCTGGAGCGCAACAACGAGCTGAATGCGCAACTGCAGGCTGGCGGCACGGGAATCCGCGAGGCCCGCAAGGCGGTGGAACGCGCCAGCACGGCCAAGGCCGAGTTTCTGGCCGCGGCCGGGCTGGGGCTGCGCCAGCGGCTGTACGCGATGAACCTGCTGATCGACTCGGTGCGCAGCAGCACCGATGAGATCGAACGCCAAAGTGCCATCGACCGGATCGACCAGTCCTTCCAGGGCCTGGACGCGGCCTTCGAGTCTCTGCTCGACATGTCGCGGCTGGAAGCGAAGCGTGTGCCCGCGGACCAGCAGAGCTTTCACCTGCGTGATGTGATAATGCCGTTGCGCGGCGCCTGGGAGACGCTTGCCGCCAGTCAGGGACTGACGTTCCGTTCACGCGTTCTGGATGCGGTGCTGCGATCCGACCCGCGTCTGCTGCAACGCATCGTCCGCCACCTGGTCAACAATGCACTGCTGCACACCACCCAGGGCGGAGTGCTGCTCGCCACCCGCCTGCGGCCCACGGAAGTCTGGATCGAAGTGTGGGATACGGGGCCCGGCATTGCCGATGACCAGCAGGACCAGGTGTTCCAGGAGTACTTCAAGATCGAGCCGGCCGACGGCAGCCGCAGCGCCGGGCTGGGCCTGGGTCTCGCGATCGTGCAGCGCCTGTGCCGGCTGCTGAAGCACCCGGTGGAAATCCATTCGCGCCCGGGTCGGGGCAGCCTGTTCCGGGTGCGCGTCCCGCGCGGCAGCCCCCGGGCGCTGCGCGATTCGCTGTGGAGCGACGAGTACCCGGAGATGCAGATGGAGGGCAACACCATTCTCATCCTCGACGGCAAGCGTGCAATGCTCGAGGCGCTGGAGCCGGTGCTGCGCCGCTGGGGCTGTTCGGTGTGGCCCGCGCTGTCCGGCGAGGAGGCGCTGAGCCTGGTACAGATGGAGGCGGTACGTCCCGACGCCGTGATCTGCGACAGTCAGCTGCGCGGCGAGGAATCCGGTCTCGATGTGGTAAACGCGTTGCGCAAGCACCTCGGCGACAACATCCCGGTGCTCATGACCGCCGGCGAGGAACACCTGGCCTCACTGACCAAGCTGGCGAAGCGCGCGCGGGTCGAGGTGTTGAGTAAACCCGTCCAGCCGCATCAGCTGCGCGCCGCGTTGCTGCGAATGCTGATCGAGGCTGCCGAGGGCGAGGCGCCGCAGGAGATTGCGGCGAACCGGCAGGCCGATGTCTGACGGCCCGGGGCAGGATACCGGGCGATGGGCCAGCACCGCGAACATTACCCGGGTATGCGTGGCGCTGGCCGCGCTGGCGCTGCCGGCGGCCTCGCACGCCGGCGACGTTGACCGGCTGCTGGAGCGCGACGCACCGCCACCGGGCGTGGTGTTCGAAATCATCGCCTGGAACGACGCGTTCCTGCAGCAGGCACTGCCCCGCGTGCGCAACGACATTGCGCGTCTGCGCAAGCGGTTCCCGGACATGGCGTTTGCTGTCGTTTCGCACGGTGCCGAGCAGTTCGCACTGCTCGTCGACGAGCGCTTGACCTATCCGGCAGCGCACGCCGTGACCAGAAGTCTGATCGCCGACAATGTGCCGGTGCACGTCTGCGGCACGCATGCGAGCTGGCGCGGCCTGAGCGAGGAGGATTTCCCCGACTACGTCGACGTGGCGGCGAGCGGTCCGGCGCAGATCAACAACTACCTGGCACTCGACTACGTGCTGGTGCGCCTGACCGCAGATTGAACCCCGACGGGGCGCCCCGCGGCGCGCTCACGGGCAGGGGTTCGCGTGTTCCCTGTGAATTTCCTCGATCTGCTCGAGCACCACCGGGTCGAGGGTTACCCCGATGCTGTCGATGTTCTCGCGTAGCTGCTCCAGGCGCGTCGCACCAACGATGTTGGCGGTCACGAACGGCTGCGCGTTGACGTACGCGAGCGCCATTTGTGCGGGAGTCAGCCCGTGCTGCTGCGCGAGCGCCACGTATTTGCCGGTGCGCTCGACGGCAAGCTCGGTGACGTATCGCGGGAAGTAGTCCGCGTAGAGCGTGAGCCGGGCGCCCTCGGGCCTGCGTCCGTTCAGGTATTTGCCACTGAGCACGCCGAAGCCCAGCGGCGAGTAGGCGAGCAGTCCGACGCGCTCGCGGCAGGCCATCTCTGCCAGCCCGATCTCGAACGCGCGGTTAAGCAGATTGTAGGGGTTCTGGATGCTCACGATGCGCGGGTAGCCTTTCTGCTCGGCGAGGCGCAGAAACGCCATCACGCCCCAGGGGGTTTCGTTGGACACCCCGAGGTAGCGCACCTTACCCGCCTCGACGATCTGCGCCAGCGCCTGCAGCGTCTCCTCGATCGGCGTACCGGTCTCCTCGGGCTGGTGCTCATAGCCGAGGTGCCCGAAAAAATTGGTCGCCCGGGCCGGCCAGTGGACCTGGTAGAGATCGATGTAGTCCGTCTGCAGGCGCTGCAGGCTGGCGTCGATCGCTGCGTGAATGTGCGGCCGCGTCAGCTTGGGGCCGTTGCGGATCCACTTGGGCCATTTCGGTCCGCACACCTTGGAGGCGATCACCAGGCGCTCGCGATCCTGGCGTGCACCCAGCCAGGTGCCGATGTACTGCTCGGTCAGGCCCTGCGACTCGGCCTAGGTCGGCGACGCGTACAGCTCCGCAGTGTCGATGAAGTTCACACCCCGCTCGACGGCCAGATCCAGCTGCGCGTGCGCGTCACGCTCGGTGTTCTGCTGCCCGAAGGTCATCGTGCCGAGACAGATGACGCTGACGTCGATATCCGTGTTGCCCAGTTTCCGGTATTTCATCGCTTGTGCCGTTGTTGCGCAGATGATGGTGCGCACGCTCAGATGAAGAGCGTCAGCACCCCCGTGTAACCATACAGGCGTCCGTTGTAGATCTCGCCGTTGGCGAAGAACCCGACCAGCGGAAAACGCCCGAGCGTGTCCTGGATCGTGCGGACTTCTTCGCTGTCGCTGCCGAACTGGTGACGGCCGCGTGCCAGGCACGAGACGTACACGCCGCCGCGAATGGGGCGGTTGCCGATTCGCCGCCGCAGCGCGTGCGTCATGCGCTCCAGGTCTTCGCGCGCGCTGTTGCCATCGCGCCGGCAGAACATCAGCTCCGTGTGCTCGTCAAGGTAGTCTCCGATCGCGATCAGACCGTGCGTCTCGTCCACCCCGATGAGGTTCCTCACCATGTAGTCGCCGGTATCCGACCCTGGCACGCCCAGGGCGGCGAAAATGTAGTTGCCGGCACGGCTCAGATCGCGCGCCATGATCTCGCCCACGTCCTCGCGCAACACGTCGAGCGCTGGACGTTCGTCGAGCGTGATGGCGATATTGCGCTCGGCGCTCGAAATCCGATGCCGCGGTCCGATCGGCGTGCAGCCCTGCGTATGGTCGACGGCGACCGCTACCTCGGGCGCGAACAGTGCGCCGCTGAGGCCGCTCTGCGCGGCGGTGTCCGAGATATGGCTTGCTGCGTCGCCGGAGCTCAGGCCGCCGACGAAGAACGTGTCCCCCAGCCGCTCGTTGAGCCGTTGCAGGTGCCCGTCCTGCACCGCCGCCGAGCCGTGCGCGTGCACCAGTCCGAGGCCTCCCGGAAAGCGCGCCTGCCACGCGCCGGCACGGCCGAGCACTGCCGTGAAATCGCCCGGCGCGAGCGCCATCCAGCTGTCCGGCGCAAACGCGCCGAGCATGATCGCGGCGGCCGGCGCGTCGTATATCTCCCGATCGTCCGCGCAGATACCGATGCCGCTGCTGCCCACCCAGTGCTGCACGCCGGTCACCGCGCGCAGGGCTTCCAGCAGCGGGTCGAGCTCCGGGACCAGCGCGTCGGTGACGTAGAGAAAGCCCAGGTTCGCGCCCCCCGGCGCGCCGGAGAACCGCGTCCGGCACTGCGCCACCACGGTCCGCGGGTCGGCGTCCGTCAGGCAGGCGCTGGTGAACGCTCCCATGCCGGTGTGGGTCATGCTTATCCGTCCTCCCGAGCGCGCCGCCCACGCGCGCAGCGGACGAGGTCGCGCATTATCGGAGTCGGCAACAGCGCCATGGCCAGGCCCATTTTACCGCCGGTCACAACGATTGTGCTGGCGCGCGAAACGAACGAGGCGTGCAGGTGGTGAGCAGGTAGCGAAAGTCGACGCCAGACTTCCGCGTCCGCGCCGGAGGAACCGGTAAGCGCGATCACGGGGTGGTTTCTCGACATGCGCGCTCAGAAAATCAGGTTCAGCATGAGCAGCGCGACCGCCAGGAACAACAGCGTCATGATGCTGCCCGCGGCCACGAAATCGCGTACCCGGTAACCGGCCGGGCCCATGATCAGGGCGTTGACCTGGTGGGTTGGAATCAGGAACGAGTTCGAGGTGCAGATCGCCACGGTGAGTGCGAACACGGCCGGGTCCGCGCCCGCGCCGATCGCGATGTTTACCGCCAGCGGAACCAGCAGCACGGTGGCGCCGACGTTCGACATGACCAGGGTGAAGAACGTCGCCAGCACGCCGAGCACGGTCTGCAGCACCCATAGCGGCACTTCACCGAGCAGCGCGAGTGTCTGCTGGGCGATCCACGCGGCCGTGCCGGTCGACTCCACCGCCAGGCCCAGCGGTATCAGACTGGCGAGCAGAAAGACGGTCTTCCAGTCCACCGACCCGTAGGCTTCGTCGATGCTGAGCACCCCGGACACGATCATGCCCACCGCGCCGGTGAGCAGTGCGACCGACAGGCGCAGGTCGGTGAACAGCACCAGGCCCAGGGCCGCGGCGAGGAAGAACACGGCGTAGCGCACTTTGTGCTGGCGCAGCTCCTCGTGCGGATGATCGGTTATGATCACGAAGTTGCGGTTGCCGGAGAGCTGGTGCAGATCGCGCCAGCGCGTGTGCACCACCAGCATGTCGCCCGCCATCAGGATCTCGTCGCGCAGGCTGTCGGAGTCGATGGGGCTGCCGCCACGCAGAATGCGCAACACGTTCAACCCATAGGTCTTGCGCATGCGCACGTCGCGAATCGTGCGCCCGACGATGTTGGAGCTGGGCGGGATGACCAGCTCGGCGATACCGGCCTGACTGGCGTTCAACACGTCGGAGAACGCCTGCAGCTCGGCGTTGAGCACCAGCGCGTGCTCGCTCGCGAGGTTCGCCATCTGCTCCGCCGAACCCATCAGCCCGAGCGTGCTGTTGACCCAGACGATCTCGTCGCGGGGTGGGGCCACGATCAGCTCGTCGCCGTCGCGCTGGGCGACGATGAACGGGATCTCGAAACGCGATTCGATCTCCTCGATGGTCAGGCCCACCAGGGGGCTGTCGATGGTGACGCGGGCCTCGAACAGATCGCCGCCGATCCCGTAGATATTCTGAAAGTACTCGCTGGCTTTCGCCGGCACCTGCGCCCCGCTGCTGCCCTTCGCTTCCGGCAGCACGATCTTGCCGAACAGCACGAAGTAACCGATGCCAGTGAGCACGATCGCGATGCCGATCGGCGTGACGCTGAACAGATCGAAGGTCGCCATCTGCTGATCGCCCGTCAGTCTCTGGTTGGCATTGAGTATCAGATCGTTGAGCAGAATCAGCGGGCTCGAGCCGACCATGGTCATGGTCCCGCCGCAGATCGCGCAAAAGCCCATGGGCATCAGCAGGCGCGACATCGGCAGCCCGGTGCGGGTCGAGATGCGGCTGACCACCGGCAGGAACAGGGCCGCTGCCCCGACGTTCTGCATGAAGCTGGAAATCAGCCCGACGGTGCTGGAGATCAGGGGGATGATGCGCTTCTCGGTAGCGCCGCCGTAGTGCAGGATCAGGCCCGCTAATCGCCCCATGAGCCCGGTCTTGTCCAGCCCGGCGCCGATGATCATGACCGCGATGATCGAGATCACCGCGTTGCTGCCGAACCCGGTGAACAGGTGCCGGGTGTCGATGATGCCCTCCAGCCCCGGGACCATCGTCAGCAGTCCCAGCAGCACCATGATGGATACCGCCGTGACGTCCACACGCACCAGTTCCGAGACGAACAGAAACACGGTAAGCGCCAGCACGCCCAGCACCACTACCATGTCCGGCGTGAGGGTCAGTTCTTGCAAGTTGTGGGCTCCTCTTTCCTGATTTGTACGCAGCGTTGCATCCGCGCTGCGTCCGTGCACGGCCCCGCTCGTCAGATGCGCTCGAACAGCAGGTCCTGCACCGCGTTGCCTTCACGCAGTCCGCGCAGCTCGAAGCGCGTTGGGATGCGGTACCCGGGCGGATCCGAGAAACGTCCGGGGCCGCTGCAATTGCTCAGGCTCGCCACGTTCTCCAGCACCGCCAGCATCTGCTCCGCGTAGTCCTCCCAGTCGGTGGCCAGATGCAGCACACCACCGGGGATCAGCTTGCGCGCCAGCGTCTCGGCGAACGCCGGCTGCAGCAGGCGGCGTTTGTGGTGGCGCTTCTTCGGCCACGGGTCCGGAAACAGGATCAGGATGCGCGCCGCGCAGGCATCGGCGATGCGTCGTTGCACGAACTCACCGGCATCGGCGTTGGCGATGCGGATGTTCTCGAGCTGCTGTTTCTCGATGCTCAGCAATAAGCGTCCGATGCCGGGGTTGTGTACTTCGATGCCGAGAAAATCGTGATCCGGCCGGGCCGCGGCCAGGTGCGCCAGCGTTGCGCCGTTGCCGAAGCCGATCTCTATCCAAAGCGGCGCCTGACGGCCGAACAGGGCCGGGGTGCACAGTGGCGTTTCACCCTGGTCGTCCACCAGGAGCGCGGCGTGCGTTCGCAGCGCGCGCCGCTGGGCCGGCGTCAACCGGCCTTGACGGCGTACAAAACTTCGAAGCGTCGGGCGGCGTACGTTCGGGTCCGGCGACAACTGCGGGCCAGCCCGCACAGTGCATGAAGGCGGTTCCGAGCGTCCGCGTTTGTTAGTCAAATCAAACTGTCAGGCATATATCAGAGCAAGCCTGCCGGGTGACGCTTTGTACCCGTTCACTTTCAGGAAAAATCAGTTGCACATTCTCCCTGAGAGGCGAGTCCTTCATGCAAAACGCGGGCTTAGGCAACAAAAGTAGCGTCTTTTTACGTTCTGCAAGCTGCGATGCCTAGAAAATCGTTCCGTCCAGCGGACTCGACGCCGATGCATAGCGCCGCCGCGGCATGCGCCCGGCGCGGTAGGCCTCGCGGCCCGCCTCGATCGCCTTGCGCATCGCCGAGGCCATAAGCAGCGGCTCTCTGGCCGCGGCGATCGCGGTGTTCATGAGCACGCCGTCGCAACCGAGTTCCATGGCGATGGTCGCGTCGCTCGCGGTGCCGACCCCGGCGTCCACGATGATCGGCACGGCCGCGTTCTCCACGATCTCGAGAATGTTGTAGCGGTTCTGGATGCCCAGGCCGGAGCCGATCGGCGCAGCCAGCGGCATGACCGAGACGCAGCCCATCTCCTCCAGGCGCTTCGCGATCAGCGGGTCGTCCGAGGTGTACACCATGACCTCGAAGCCGTCGGCGATCAGCTGCTCGGCTGCGACGAGCGTTTCGGTGATGTCCGGGAACAGGGTCTTCTCGTCGCCCAGCACCTCGAGCTTCACCAGGTTGTGCCCGTCCAGCAGTTCGCGCGCCAGCCGACAGGTACGCACCGCGTCCTTGGCGCTGTAACAGCCGGCGGTGTTGGGCAGTATCGTGTAGCGGTCGGGCGGCACCACGTCCAGCAGGTTGGGCTCATCCGGGTTCTGGCCGATATTGGTGCGCCGGATGGCCACCGTGACCACCTCCGCACCGCTGGCCTCGACGGCCCGCCCGGTTTCCTCGAGGTCCCGGTACTTGCCGGTGCCGATCAGCAGTCTGGACGTAAAGCGCCGGTTGCCGACCTGCAGCAGGTCGCCGGTGTCCGCATTCAGTTCAGTTGCCGCTGTGCTCATCTCTCAACCGCCTCCGATGGCGTGCACGATCTCGACGGTGTCGCCGTCGCGCAGCTGGTGGTCCGGGTAGCGGCTGCGTGGCAGCAGCTCCTCGTTGATCTCCATGGCCAGGCGTTTCCCGCCCAGTCCGAGCAGATCGATCAGGTCGGCGGCCGTCGCGCCGGTCGGGAGATCCCTCGACTGTCCGTTGATGTTTACCTGCATTACCAGCATGTTAACGCAGCCGAGCGTGGTTGCAGAAGTCTATTATACGCGCCGCATGCGGCGGGTGCCGCACCCGGTGAGTCTGCCAACGAGGCGCGTTCGAGGGTACACTTGGTGCGCGTGACGGCCGCCGGTGCGAGACCGGCCCGAAGTTGCCACCGTTCGCGGCGCGAACAGGCCGGCGCGACGCCTTCGCGGGTGTAGTTCAGTGGTAGAATTTCAGCTTCCCAAGATGTGAGCTGAGGTCGGGTGAACACAGGGAACCCCCGAGAATCCGCCAGAACGCACCTGACGGGTTGCCACAAGGGACTTCGGGTCAGCCACCCGGTAACGTCTACCGGTATTCGATAAGGGGAGACAGAAGCACAAAGCGGGTGTCGTATAATGGTATTACCTCAGCTTCCCAAGCTGATGACGGCGGTTCAATTCCGCTCACCCGCTCCACCTCCCTACCCAGTGTCGGCAAGGTTCCATACCCAATATTCGGGTCCCCCGGGAAACTGACATCAGTTCCACCATGCCGGTGACCTAAGTCCCGCATGAATAGTGGGTTTGCTCGGCGGTCGGGTCCACACTCGACACCACGTGATGTCCCGATTCGGGTCCCCATGAGTACGGATTGGGAAACATGGGCGGAGAAGACACAAAATCGTCCACCAGTGATGCCTAAAAGGTACATCATGATCTTGGGAAGCTATGCGCCTACCCCCAGCCACCTGCGGAGGCCCTGGGCCGAGTGCCCACCTATCGGTGGGACGAGTAATGCTGTAACGCTGTAACAGCACGCTGGCTGCGCAGTGGATGATCGTCAGTGCAGCCAGTTGGTCGCGTCCTATACCCCCAGGGCTGCCGCGAAATCACGGCTTGCAACATGGTTCTGTCAGGTACAGACTGTCTAATATTATAGCGAGCCGACGCAGCTCGAAGGTGGTCTGTTGGCCTGTGGCTGTGTCGAAGGAGGGCTTTTCCCATGACGATGCACTCATGGCGTCTCTCACTTCTCGCTCCTCTGTTCGCTTTCTTGGCGATCAGTATCAGTAGTGGACCCGTTGCAGCTTGGCACGGCACTCAGGTGAAGAATACTTGGGGCGGCGATGGGCCTGCGATCCAAGGTTACGACGCGGTTGCCTACTTCACCCTTGGAAAAGCTACTAAGGGTTCCGAAGAATTCTCCTTCGAATGGCTCGGTGCAGAATGGCATTTTGTGAGCGCCGAACATCGGGACCTATTCGCCGCCGATCCAACTAAATATGCACCTCAGCACGGTGGATACTGTGCCGTCGGCGCATCAAGCGGTGGTACCTATAGCGCGAACCCCGAAGCTTGGCGCATAGTCGACGGGAACCTGTATTTATTCTATTCGGAGGAAACAGCATCCCGCTTTGACCCGTCCAGCAAGGAAGTCCTGGAGGCTAACGCCAGTTGGCAGAATGAGTTGCTAGACCTTATGAAGCATTAACTCTTTGGCTAACCGGAAAGGTTCTTAGTTTCCGACCGCACGGTCGAGAGGGGTTGCCGAAAAGTGCAAGACTTGCGTTTCACCCACTAGAACGTAGTCGTTCTGCTGTCCGGGCGCGCTCTTCGTATTCCGAAATAGATATGAACAGATTTTGTGGTGCTCGCCAAAGGTGGGGAAATGTAAACAGAGTTGGTCGTTCTCGACCCACGCTTTCCCGGTCACTAAGGAGTACCCGCTTCTGAAGGCCGTCTTCCCGTCCTCGGAAGTTTCTTGGATGAACGGTCCGCCGTTCACAATGTCATTACCAGTCCAGACCTGACCAAGCACAAGTTCACGAATCGCCGTGCCCATGAGTCGGTCTTCCGGCTGCGCGGTGGAGCCAAAAGGCCACTCGGGGACACCCGCTTTGCGCAATGAGTCGATTGAATGGTCAAGGTCCTCTTGTCGCCTGTAGAGTTTGCTCTCATTGGCCCTGTACTCAACAAGACTCGCGCCTGGGAAGACTTCGAAGAGTTTATCGACCATAAACTTCGCCTTTTCAAGCTGACCCAGTTGAGCATATGTCTTGGCAAGGGGTTCGAATTTCTGAACGCCCTCCTCGAACGCTTTTTCTAAAGGCTCGATCGCTTCTTGGTATCTCCGGTCAGAGAATAGCGCCAATCCTTGACTGAAGTAGAAACTTGGTGGGGGGTCTGGTTCCAGCCTGAACGCAGTCTCTATTGCCGCAAGAGCCTCTTCCGGGTGCCCTGCATAAATCAATATCTCAGTAAGGTCTGCGTAGATTTCTGCGGTGCCTGGCCGCAATGAGATAGCCTTTTTCACGGAACGTACAGCTTCTTCATGATTGCCATCTGCTAACTGTAGGTGCGCCAGTACGGAATAGGCTTGGGCGTTAAGAGGGTCCATACTAAGGGCCTTCCCCGACGCCTGATACGCTAGTTTGCGCGCGATCGGGGAAGGCAATACGGTAGCGTCGTTCATTCGCCAGACCATCGATGCAACTCTCGCAACCCCCGCGTATGCGTCGGCGAACTGGCGGTCGAGCTTAATCGCCTTTTGAAAGTTCATCAGTGCCTCCCGCCTCCCTTGGGCGGTGCCCACCCAAAGGTCGCGCCTACCTCTAAGGTAAAAGTCGTAGGCTTCCATATTTTTGGTAGGGATTCGTGCAAGCTGAATTTCTTCGTCGTCCGATAAACTTACCTCCAGTGCTGAGACAATGTTTCGGACTACTTTATCCTGCATAGCAAATATGTCTGCCCCTTCTGCATCATATCGCTCAGCCCACACGTGCTCAGCACTAGTCGTGTCTATGAGTTGGGCATTGACCCGTATCATTCCTCCAGCACGGCGAACGCTGCCCTCGAGAACATATTGAACCCCAAGGTCGTTAGAAATCTTCTTCAGGTCCCTTGGCATATCCTTGAACAAGAATGCGGAGGTTCGTGCAATGACGATCAATCCCGATAGTTTGGACAAATCTGTAATGAGGTCATCGGTCATGCCGTCCACGAAGTACTCCTGCTCTGAATCGTTACTGAGATTTTCGAACGGCAGCACGGCGATGGAGGGCGTCTCCGAATGTGGCGTTGTAGGCGAATCTGCTAGCGGCGTTTCTTCATGCGGGTTCCGAGTAGAAAGCACGGCAAGTGCTACGGCGACGAGCGCGATAAAGAGGACGAGGAAAGCAATCCGCGTGCGTGGAAGCCGTTTTAGCACCGACACTCTGGCGGAAACTACATCAGACACCGGTACTACTCGGTATGCCCGAATGGCCTCGGCGATGTTCTTGACTCGTTGCTCGCCTAAGAACTCGTAGTGGAACTCGAGCTTCGTGCCAAGAGAAAAACGCACTGCCTCGGAGATGCACACGCCGCCCGGTTCAGCGATGCTCTCCAAGCGCGCTGCGACGTTGACTCCATCTCCATAGATGTCTCCCCGGTCTTCGATCACGTCCCCTAGGTTCACGCCAATTCGGAACTCGACCTTTCGCCCGTCCTGCAAACCTGCATTACGATCTGCGAGTTGAGTTTGGATCAACATTGCGCAGGAGACCGCGTCCACCGCAGCATCGAACATAGCTAGTACTGCGTCTCCTGCGTAGTGCATGACGCGACCATTACTACGTTCCACCGCTGCCGCAATCAGGTCCAGGTACTCGGAGAGCGTGTGGTGCGTGGCGTCCTCATCCTGCCCCGTCAGGCGGCTGTACCCGGCAACATCCGCATACAGGATGGCGGCGAGTCTGCGTGGTAATCGGTCCGCTTTCACAGGGAGCCTTAAAATGCGTTGGGATAGTCGCAGATCCAGATCGTATCCGTTAGATCAGGGCGAGGTCATTTGGTCATTTCAGCACGTGTCCTCGACAGATTCACGATCTCGACCCCGGGAGTGAACGCTGGCCAGCCACAAAGTGTAGTCCTGGCTGCACTGACGATCATCCACTGCGCAGCCAAGTGGGCGTGCTGTTACAGCGTTACAGCATTCCACGAGAGTAGGAACTCGTCCCACCGATAGGTGGGCACTCGGTTGGCCCAGGGCCTCCGCAGGTGGCTGGGGGTAGGCGCACAGCTTCCCAAGATCATGATGTACCTTGAGTCGGGATCATACGCTCCGTAGGGCAGGTACTCACCCCACCTTCAAGTGGTCACTCGGACGACCGGGGGAGTCCGCAGGTGGCTGGGGGTATGCTCACAGCTTCCCAAGCTGATAACGTGGGTTCGATTCCCATCACCCGCCCCGCAGCCTTCCGCCGCCGTCAGCTGGCTGCATGAGGGGCGCGTGAATCGAATCACGTTATCCGTCCCGTGGTTTTGCTAACGTGCGTCGCTCGCGGCTCGCCATGTCGCAGCCTGACCCTATGGAGGGACCCAGTGATCAGACTCGACAACTCGTTCCACTGTGCCTTCGCAACCGCCCTGGTGCTGACCGTGGCTGCCTGCAGCAGTGGTGGCGGCGGCGACGGTGGCGGCGGCGGTGGCGACAGCACCAGCACCATCGCCAGTCTGCGCGGCGTGCTGACCGCACCTCAGAGCACGGACGTGGATGGCGACGTGAACGAGGTGCTTGCGCCCCTGCTGCCCAATCAGACGTTTGCCGCCGCGCAGTCCCTGCCCAATCCGGTGACCGTCGGCGGCTTCCTCAACCGGCCGTTTACCGGTGCGCCGCTGGGCCGCTCGACCACCTCCGGGGACGAGCGGGACCTGTACCGCGTGACGGCGACGCTGAATCAGGTGGTGCGTCTGACGATCGCCGATGAGCAGATCGGCGCCGTGACCAACGACCTGGAACTCTATCTGCTCGACGGCAGTTGCACGGATGCCGATCCGGACTGCGCGACGGCCTGTGCCAAGAACCCGGGCGGTACGCTGGTGCTCGAAAGCTCCACGCAGAACGGCAACGCGGCCGAGCAGATCACGGTGCCTGCGTCCGGCACCTACTTCGTGGAAGTCTGCGTCGCGGCGGGCGCCAGCAACTATCTGCTGACCCTGGGTCAGTCGCTGAGTGCCGCCGGCGGTTTCGATCCGGGCGCTGACTTCGTCCCCGGTGAGGTGATCGTGCGCTTCCGCAGCGACACGGAAACGGCGGCCGGCGGCGACCGTTCGATCATGGCGGCCAGCGTCGGGCTGCAGGCCAAGGCGGGCGGCGCCGGGCGCACAATGCTGCTGGATATCGGCGAGGGCGAACAGCGCCGGCTCGCCATGCAGACGCTGGGGATAACCGAGCAGACACTCACCCGGGTTGCCCGGGCGACCGGCGCCGGCGCCGCCGACGAGCGCGACACCCTGGCCGTCGTGGAGGCGCTGCGCGCGCGTCCCGACGTGCTGCACGCCGATCCTAACTACTACCGTTATCCGCTCGCCGTGCCGTCGGACAATTCTTACCCGCTGCAGTGGCACTACCCGCTGATCAATCTGCCGCAGGCCTGGGACATCGAGACCGGGCAGACCAACCCGGTGACGGTGGCGGTCATCGATACCGGGGTGCTGCTGAATCACCCTGACCTGCAGGGCAAGCTGACCAACAACGGTTACGATTTCATTCGCTTCACCTCGATCTCCAACGACGGCGACGGCATCGATCCGGACCCGGACGACCCCGGTGACGGCGGCGGCAACGTGCAGAGCTCGTTTCACGGCACCCACGTCGCCGGCACGGTCGGCGCGCGCTCCAATGACGGTGATGCGCCGAGTGTCGCTGGCGTTACCTGGGCCGGCATGATCATGCCTCTGCGCGTGCTCGGCGTCGGCGGCGGCACCTCCTACGACATCATGCAGGCGGTGGCCTATGCCGCGGGTCAGCCCAACGACGCGCCGGGAAACCCCGGTCAGGATCAGGGTGCGGCGCGTGCGGACGTGATCAACCTGAGCCTGGGCGGCGGCGGATTTTCGGCGAGCGAGGAGGCGGCCTACCTGTCTGCACGCAACGACCGTGACGTGATCGTCGTCGCGGCAGCGGGGAACGACGGCACCAGCAATATAAGCTACCCGGCAGGCTACAACGGCGTGGTGTCGGTCAGCGCGCTGAGGTTGAACAAAACGCTGGCGCCCTATTCACAGTTCGGTTCCACCGTGGACGTGGCGGCGCCCGGCGGCGATCTTTCGCAGGACGCGAACGGGGACGGCTTCGGCGACGGGGTGGCGAGCACCTCGGGCGCGGAGAACGGCAACGGTATCGACTTCATCTATGTGTTCGAGAACGGCACCTCGATGGCGGCGCCGCACGTGGCGGGCGTCGCGGCGCTGATGCGCTCGGTGAATCCGGCGCTCACTCCGAGCGATTTCGACGGGCACCTGATGAACGGTGCGCTGACCGAGGATCTCGCGCCCGCCGGCCGGGACGACAACTTCGGCTATGGCATGATCGATGCGGCCAAGGCGGTGGTTGCCGCCGGCGGCGTGCTGCCGCCTTCGCTTGCGGCGAACCCGGGATCGCTGAACTTCGGTACCGTGAACAGCTCGGCCACCCTCGACGTGCAGCTGTTCGGTAATGCCGCGCTGGTTGCACCGGTCAGCGCGTCGACCAATGAGGGCGGAGCCTGGCTGTCGCTGCTGCCGCCCGCCGGTGGCAACACGATGCCCGGCGTGTACCAGGTACTGGTCGATCGCAGCGGGCTCGGCGAAGGGGTCTACTCAGGTACGATCACCCTCGACTCGGATGCCAACGACATCAGCGTGCCGGTCATCATGCAGGTCAGCAACGCGCCGGTGGTCGGTAACTCCGGCCATCAGTTCGTGCTGCTCCTGGACGCCGAGACGCTGGCGCCGGTCGCCCAGGTCGACCTGGGGCCGAGCAACGGGCAGTACGCGTTCGAGTTCAGCGACGTGAGCCCCGGCGACTATGTGATACTGTCCGGGTCGGACAACGATTCGGACCTGAACATCTGCGACGCCGGCGAGTCGTGCGGCGGTTATCCGGACCTCGACTCCCTGCAGACCATCACCGTCGCGGACAGCGATCTGGTCGGGCTCGACTTTCTGGTCAGCTACGACCTGGTCGTGGGCAACCAGGCGCTGGCGGAACGCATTGGGCGCGAGGGATTCCGCAGACGGGACACGGCGGGGAAATCGGTAGACTGATCATGCTGAATGCACGCTTCCTGGCGCTGCTCGCGGCAGCCTCGATCAGCGTCGCCGGCTGCGCCGAAGCGATGAAACCCGCACCTGCCAGCAGCACGGTAACGCCGGTCTACCAGGGCCGGCATTGCGGGCGCAGCGCGGCAACCTCGCAGATCACCTGGATCCAGGACCGCGCTCAGCTCGACGACGTGTTCCAGCGGATGCGCCGCACCACGATTGGTGCCAAGCCCGCGCCCCGGGTGGATTTCGAGCGCAACGGTCTGGTGCTGATCGAGCTCGGGCAGCGCCCCACGGCGGGCTACCAGATGCGCCTCGCCTCGCAGCGCATGGTGATGGACCGGGGCGATGGCCTGATCACCTTCTCGGTTGACACGCCGGGCGGTTATGCGGCGCAGGTGATAACCAGCCCCTGTCTGCTCGTCGCGGTGCCGCGCGGCGACTACAAGGGTGTGCGCGCGCTCAGCACGGACAATGCGATCAGCGTGCAGACGGCGGTGCCTTAAAGCGCTAGCGGACCAGCTTTGACTGGCGGATGAACAGCTGGATGGGTTTCTCGACGGGCCAGCCGTCGTTGTTGGCCTCGATCTGCTGCTTCTTCTTCGCGGTCTGCTCGCCGGTTTCGCAGTCGAAGCTGGCGAGCTCGAGATTGCGCTTCCAGTTGCTTTCCAGATAGCCGCCGAACCCCTCGTCGTCCTGCGTGGCGGGGAAGCGCAGCACCAGCAGCCGGTCGCCGCTGTACTGACGGCACAGCGTGCTCACTCGCTTGTCCTTGCGCCGGCCGCTGTACAGGTTGTAGTCGTCCTCCGCGGGTACCACCTGCCAGCCCTCTCCCAGCTCGCCCGTAACCAGGTCACGCGTGATCTGCGGCCACTCGCGCGCCAGCTTCCTGACATCGCTGCTGCTCTTGGGCAGCACCTTCATAAACGACACCAGCACGAGGGTGCGCTGTCCGCCCGCCGCCGTGGGGCTGGCCCTGGCGACGGTCTGGGACGGCTGGGTCGCCGGCGCCGCCGTTGTCTCGGGCGTTCCGGAGCTCCACGATTTCAGGTAACGGGAAGCGAGCTTGCGCGCCCCCGCGCGCTCCTCGGCGGTCATCTGGTCCTCCACCACGGCGCGCGCCTGCAATGCCTGCCTGTGCCCTTTGGAGGCCGCCAGGTTGAAGAACGCGTGCGACTGGGTGAAGTTCTGCAGCACACCCAGCCCCTCGCCGTACAGCTTGCCGAGCTCGTACATCGCATCGGCGTTGCCCGCCTTCGCAGCTGCCAGCCACAGTTCCGCCGCCTGCGGGTAGTTGCCGGCCTGATAGGCGGCCTGACCCGCCTTGAAATCGGCGCCGGCCAGCGCGGGCAGGCAGGCCAGAAAAACCAGAATTGACTGCAGGGTTCGTCGCATGGTGTCACGGGTTCTGGGTGACGGGACCGTCATCGGCGCTCATTCTGCCGCATTAGCGGCTTGCTGGCGAGGCGACGCGCAATTGTGCTACACACGCAGGCTAATTGTTGCCAGGGAGTCTCCTGATGCTGCGAGCACTCCGGCGCCGCGTGTCGGCGCATCCGCGCAGCGCCGCGAGCCGGCGCAGCCTGTTGAAACTCATCGGTCTCGGTCTGCTCGCGAACGCGACCCGCGGTGGGGCCGCGGACGCGCCTGTACCCCAACCCGCGGCGGCGCGGGCCCGAGATTTTATGACGCGCGCTGAGCAGCTGCGGTCCCGGGCGCTCGCCGACGGCGACCAGGGGTACGGGGCGGTTATCGTCAGGGACGGGCGAATCGTAGGTCAGGCGCCGAGTCGTGTGGTGGTGAATGGCGATCCGACCGCGCATGCTGAGACAGAGGCGATCCGCGATGCGTGCCGGCGACTGGGCACGCGCGATCTGCGCGGCTGCGTGATGTATTCGACGACGGCCGCCTGTGCGATGTGCGAGACCGCCGCCTACTGGGCCAGCGTCACTCGCATGTATGCGGGTGAGGACATCGCGGATCGCGGCGCGCCGCGTTACGGCGGTTGCTGAGCAGCCGACGGGAGCCGGCTTCCGTGTGCGCCGCGCGTGCTCTATACTTGCGGCCCCGCCCGCGCCGGTGTAGCTCAGTCGGTAGAGCGCCTCACTCGTAATGAGGAAGTCGGGGGTTCGATTCCTCTCGCCGGCACCAGTTTCATTGCTCAATACGGCCACGGCGCGTTCGGTCGCTGCGGTTTCCCCTGTTAATATCGGGTCCGCGCCGAAAGTGGCGCGCCAGGCGTACCGGGCTCCGCACGATGAATGACAGCGTCCAAAAACGGCCGTTCCGCTTCTACGACAACCGCCAGAAGTACCTGGCTTTCGTCAATACCTGCAACGAAAAATGGAAAGTGGCCGAGCGTGCGGCCGAGGAGCTGGCGCAGATCGCGCCGCAGCCGCCGGCGCTGCGCCTGTTCGACGCAGGCATGGGCGACGGAACCGTGCTGTCTATTCTGATGCGCGCCATGCACAAGCGTTTCGCTACCCTGCCGTTCTACGTGGTCGGCAAGGAGATCAGCCTGGAGGACGTGCGCCTGTCGCTGGAGAAGCTGCCCGACCGGTTCGTCGAGCACGCCGCCACGGTGGTCGTGATCACCAATCTCTACTACGCCGAGGCGCCGTGGCTGGCCCCGGCAAAACCCGAGGCCGCCGGGTCGCTCAACTGGCTGGACGTGGCGCTCGAAGGCAACTCGGCCTACGAGTTTTTCGAGCAGCTGCGCGATCTGGATGCACAACTGGTCGACGGCTGGCAGGTGAAAGCGGGCAAGTCCGGCAATCCGCTGTATGTGCGCCCCTCGGTGCTGGTGCTGTACCGCAAGGATCACCGCTTCCTGCTCGACGCGGTGATCCCGAGGCCGGGCGCGGTCGAGGCCGACTACGACATGGTGGTCGCCTCGCAACCCTGGCGCGCGCGGATGAGCGCGGAATTCAAAGCGCAGAAAGTCCTGGTGCCGCTGGCGCGCAGCCTGCGCAGCCAGGGCCGGCTGCTCGCGGTTCAGTCGACCGGTCGCGACCCCGGTCTGGACATAGTGCGCGAGATCTGGCCCGACGAGCAGCCGTTTCAGGTCGATCGCCACGAGCTGCTGGCGGCGCTGAAAACCGAGCTCGGCGAAGAACACGAGCAGTACATTCTCGACGCGCTGTCGGACGACCGGGCCATGCTGAGCTACCGCATGCACACGCTGCCGAGCGAGATCGGTGAAAGCATCGGCACCTCGACCCTGTTTGCCGCCTGGAATGCGGCCATCTACGTCGCGCAGATCGAGGACCAGCGCCTCGCAGAGGCCGTGCACAGCGGCGAGTACCTCGAGAGCACGGCGAAAGTGCTGCAGAAGTACAACGGTCTGTGGTTCAACGACGAGACCTTCGTAATCGTGCGGCGATGAAAGTCACCGCCCTGGAAGCGTACGAGCTGCGCGCGCCGGACAGCGGCCGCCCGCATTGGGTGAGCCACTTCGTGGTACCCCGTGCCAACGAGCTCCTGGTCCGCCTGAAGACGGACGAGGGAATCGAGGGGGTCGGCATTGCCACCAGCTACACGCCGATCGAGGCGGTGGTGCACGCGTTGCGTGCCGGCATCGCGGAGCAGATCGTCGGCGCGGACCCGCTCGCGCCCGAGCGTCTCTATCAACGGCTTTTCGCACTTACCTGGCAGCGGCTGGCGCACGAGCAGGGTTGGAGCCGCGAGGCTCTGATCCGCATTTCCGCGGCGGTCGATATCGCCGCCTGGGACATCGTCGGCAAGGCGGCGGGCCTGCCGCTGTACCGCCTGTTCGGGGGCTACCGCGACAAGGTGCCCTGTTACGTGACCTGCGCCTACTACCGCGACGGCAAGACGTTGAGCGAGCTGCGCGACGAAATGCAGATGCTCAAGGCGCAGGGGCATACGGGCTTCAAGGCGAAGGCCGGCGGCGCGACCCTGGCGGAGGACATGGCGCGGCTGGAGGTCGTGCGCGAGGTCATCGGTGACACCGCGGAGCTGATGGTGGACGTGAATCGCGGATGGGATCTGGCCACGGCGATTGCCGGGGCGCGCGCGCTGGAGCCGCTGCGGCCGCGGTGGCTGGAAGAGCCGGTGCACTGGCACGACGACCGCCGCGGGCTCAAGCTGCTCGCCGCCCGCACCTCGATCCCGCTGTCGGCCGGCGAGAGCGAGCTCACCAGCTACGGCTGCCGCGCGCTGCTGGAAGAGCAGGCCATCCAGATTCTGCAGTTCGACTGCACGATGATGGGCGGGTTCACCGAGGGGCGCAAACTGGCTGCGCTGTGTGAGCTCAATCACGTGCAGGTCGCGCCGCACCACGATTGCTTCATTCACGCGCACATCGTCGCCGCTTCGCCGGCCGGCTGCATCGTCGAATCGTTTACCGACCCGGAGCGCGATCCGTTGCAGGCCGAGCTGTTCGAGGACCCGCCGCCGATCGCGGGCGGCGTGCTCACCCTGAAGGAGCAGCCCGGTCTGGGCTTGACGCTGTCGCCGGCGGCGCTCGCGAAGTTCGGCGATCGGATTCTTTAACGGGTATCGCCGTATCGCGGGAGCACGGCACCGGCCTGCCGGACGTGCCGTGAATCCGTCCCTGGAGGCCCGGGCCGACCCGCGGACGTGTGAATCAGTTGTGCTGCAGCGCCTGCAGCCGGTTTTTCACCTCGGCCTGGCGTTGCGTGAACGGCAGTCCCAGCGTGTCGATGAGAATGGCGGCGAGCGCGCGGCCGAAATCGCGCTGCTGCTGTTCCGGGTCCTTCACGTCGCGCGGGACGCTCACCACGAAGTCGCCGGAGTAGGTGGCAATGCGGTTGTCGGCACCCGGCGATGCACGGCGTGGCTCCTCACCGGCGGCGACCGCGCGGATTTCGCGCCGCAGCAGGCCGCGCAGCATGGCCACGCCGGTGTCGGTCTGCCCTAAGCGTTCCTGACTGTGCACCGTGATCGGTCCCTGACCGACCTGCGCTTCGTAGTCACCGGGGACACGCCGCCGATCTTCCGTGGTGCGTTCGGTGCCGGTCTGGCCGACGAAATCCACCTTGTTCACGCCAATGCTGTCGTAGTCGGGCGTGCCGCCGATCATGGCGTTGAAGTGCCGCCAGGCGATCAGCCTGCAGGCGGTGTTGTCGACCGGCACGATCCACTTGCTGGCGCAGGGGCGGTTGAAGAACACCTCGCCGCTGGCGTCCTGGTTGAAATCCGTGGGCTGTGCGAAGTTCGGCGGATAGAGCTCGGCGGTGCGCGTCCACAAAAACTGTTCCCAGCGGCGCGTGTCGGTGACGAAGACCCCTGCCCGCCCGGGCATCCAGTGCCAGTCGACCACCCCGGTGGCCTCCCAGGATTGCTTGAACTGCACGCCGGTAGCGCGCGTGTGCAGGAACACCGCGTGGAACGGGTCCATGGGGTTCTCGTTGACCTGCAGCCAGTTGCAAGGCATGTCGATGGCGTAGGGCACCATCTCGTTGTCCGGCATGTCCAGGGTGTCGTAGACCGGAAAATCGGGCACGCCGTCGGGCGGGCCGAAGTAGGCGAACACCAGCCCCCGGTACTCGCGCGCCGGGTAGGCGCCGTGGCACAGGGTGTCGCGGATCGGGCTGTCCGCCGGCTCACCGGGGGTCTCCAGGATGGTGCCGTCCACGGCGAACAGCCAGCCGTGATAGCAGCAGCGGATCCCGTGCTCGGCGATCACGCCGTACTCCAGCGATGCGCGCCGGTGACTGCAGTGGCGGTGCAGCACGCCGATGTCGCCGGAGCGGTCGCGGAAGGCGACCAGGTCCTCGCCCATGACGCGCAGCGCCAGCGGCAGGTCCGTCAGCTGCGAGGAAAGGCATACCGGGTGCCAGAAGCGACGCAGGTACTCACCGCACGCGGTTCCCGGCCCGACATGCGTCAGCTCCACGTCCTCGGTTTCGGGCGCTGCGCGGTAGTATCCGTTGTAGGCTCTGCGCAATTCGTGGTCCGGGACCGTCAATCGAGTGCTCTGCTGGCCGGTAGCGTGCACCGAAAGTATCAGCCGTAGCGCGCCCGCGCAAACGCACCGGTGAGCGCCCGCGCGTTCGACTCGCGCCGGACGGGCGGGCAAAATAGACCGCTTGCCGCACGTCTTCCCGCGGCGGCTGTGAGAACGCAACATGGAACTCAGGCTTTACGACACCTATTCACGCGAACTGCGCCCCTTCGAGCCGCTGCAGCCGGGCAAGGTGGGGCTCTACTGCTGCGGCCCCACGGTGTACAACTACGCGCACATCGGAAATCTGCGCACCTACATTTTCGAGGACGTGTTGCGCCGCGCGTTGCAGTTCAACGGCTATGCCGTGCACCATGTCGTGAACATCACCGACGTGGGTCACCTGGTTTCGGATGCCGATACCGGCGAGGACAAGATGGAGGCCGGCTCACGCCGCACCGGCAAGACGGCCTGGGAAATCGCGGCGCTCTACACGGAGGCCTTCCAGAGCGACCTGCGGCAGCTGAACATCCTCGAGCCGCACGTCTGGTGCCGGGCCACCGATCACATCGCCGAACAGATAGAGATGATCCGCTGCATCGAGGCGAAGGGTTACACCTACCGCACAGCCGATGGGATCTACTTCGACTCTTCCAGGCTCTCCGAGTACGGTTACCTGGCGCGCCTCGACAAGGAAGGGCTCGCTGCCGGCGCGCGGGTGGAGACCGGCGACAAGCGCAACCCGACCGATTTCGCGCTGTGGAAATTCAGCCCTCCGGACGTGACCCGGCAGATGGAATGGGAGAGCCCGTGGGGCGTCGGTTTCCCCGGCTGGCACATCGAGTGCTCGGCGATGTCGGTCAAGTACCTCGGCCCGCTGTTCGACATTCACTGTGGCGGTAAGGATCACATTCCGGTGCACCACACCAACGAGATTGCTCAGACCGAAGCGTGTCACGGCACGCGGCTCGCGAATTTCTGGTTGCACGGCTATTTTCTGCAGACCGACCAGGCGAAGATGGCCAAGTCCGCCGGTGAGTTTCTTCGTATGCAGACTTTGATCGACCGCGGGTACGATCCGCTGGCCTACCGTTACCTGTGCCTGACGGCCCACTACCGCAGCGATCTGAACTTCTCCTGGGACAGCCTGGACGGCGCTGTGACCACGCTGGAGCGGTTGCGCACGCTGGTGCACGGCTGGCCTGACGGAGGCAGCCCTCTGCCCGAACACGTGGAACGGTTCACGGCGCCGGTCAACGACGACTTGAATACGCCGCGTGCGCTGGCGGTCGTCTGGGATCTGGTGAAGAGCGACCTGGATGCGGCCCGCAAGAAAGCCACGCTGCTGCACGTCGACGAGCTGCTCGGCCTGGGGCTGGGCACCTGGGCGCCGGTCGAGGAAAGCATTCCCGCTGCGGTCACCGTGCTGGTTGCCGCCCGCCAGGCGGCGCGCGAGGCCAGGAACTGGGCCGAAGCCGATGCAGCGCGCGACGAGCTGCATGGGCTCGGCTACGAGGTCGAAGACACGCCGGTGGGGCCGCAGGTGAAGCGCCGGCGATCCGCGCCGGCGGATTTCTGAGGCGCCGGCCGATGCAACTAATGTCGCACGGCGCGGGTCAAACAGTCGTTTCGTGCGCTGTACGCTCTACGGACCCGACTCGATGCTCGAATTCTCCCGCAACCGGCGCCGCCTAACCGGCGCGATGATGGCGCTGCCCTTCAGCACACTCGGGCACGGCAGGGCGTTCGGTCAGTCGCTTCCGGAACGCGGTATCGTCGGACTGCCGGCCCCGGAGCTCGACGCCGAGTTCTGGCTGGATGGCGCGGGACGACGGACGAGCTTCAGCATGCTCGCCCAGCGCGGCAGGTGGGTGCACCTGAAATGCTGGCAGAGCTGGTGTCCCGGGTGTCATGAGCACGGCTTTCCCGCGTTGCAGAAGATCAGCAAAGCGTTTGCCGATGAACCGCGGGTCGTCAATGTGGGTTTGCAGACGACCTTCGAAGGGCACCAGATCAACACCGGCGAGAAGGTCCGCGAGATGCAGCTGCGCTACGACCTGGACATCGTCATGGGCCACGATCCCGGGAAACGCAACGCCGACGGGTACCCCAACACGATGCGCGCGTACCGCACCGGCGGTACGCCCTGGCACGTGATCGTCGAGCCCGGCGGGACGGTGATCTACGACGGCTTCAGCGTCAACGCCGACCGCGCAGTCGCGTACATTCGCGAACGACTTTAGCCAGCGTGCTGAAAGTTAAAGTATACGTGAATACTTCTTCAGCAACCCGTCAGAACCAGCCACCCCGAAGTCCGGCGCCGTGACAGCCGCGTGCGGTTGTCGCCGGGTGCGCGCAAGCTTCCGGCTCTCGCCAACGTAATTCCGTACCGTATTGATACTGTCCCCACTTATCCGGTAATGCCCGTATTGCACAAGGCATTGAAAGTGGCAAACTGAATACCGCCACAGCGATGCGAGCCAAGCATGACCGATTCCGCGCTGATACCCGCCACCGAGCTGCTCAAACTGTACCGCAACAAAAGGCTTTCCCCCGTCGAGGTTGCCCGGGACGTGTGCGCCCGTGTCGAAAAATTTGACACCCGGCTCAATGCTTATTGCCTGCTCGACCAGGAACACGTCATGGCCGCGGCGCGTGCGTCGGAGAAACGCTGGCACAAGCGCGAGCCGCTGGGTCTGCTAGACGGCGTGCCGGTGTCGATCAAGGACATCATTCTCACCAGGGGCTGGCCGACCCTGCGCGGCTCGCGGCTGATCGAAAAGGAACAGGCCTGGGACGAGGACGCGCCCAGCACTGCGCGCCTGCTCGAGCACGGAGCGATGATCGTCGGCAAGACCACCACTCCCGAGTTCGGGTGGAAGGCCGTCACCGACTCGCCGCTCACGGGTGTGACGCGCAATCCGTGGAATCCCGAGCTGACGCCGGGCGGCAGCAGCGGCGGCGGCGCCGTCGCGGTTGCGAGCGGCATGTGCGCGCTGTCGCTGGGTACCGACGGCGGCGGGTCGATCAGGATCCCCGCCGGGTTCACCGGTGTGTTCGGCATGAAACCCTCGTTCGGCCGGGTGCCGGCGGCGCCGCTGAGTCCGTTCGGAACGGTCGCGCATCTCGGTCCGATTACCCGCACGGTGGCCGATGCCGCGCTGATGCTGACCGTGGTCGCCGAACCGGATACGCGGGACTGGTACGCCCTGCCGCGTGAAACCAGGGACTATCGCATCGGCCTGGACGAAGGCGTTAAATATCTGCGCGTCGCTTACAGCCCGAACCTCGGCTACGCTAGCGTGGACGCGGAGGTGAAGGAGATCGTGGAGCGCGCAATCGACGTGTTCGTCGAACTGGGCGCCCGCGTCGAGCTCGTGACGCCGGGCTTCGACGAACCGCGTGACGTGTTCCTGAAGCACTGGTCGGCCGGCGCGGCCAACCTCGCGCGTAACTTCGATGCGGCGCAACGCGCGCAGCTCGATCCCGGTCTGGCTGAGCTGATCAGCGTCGGCGAAGGCTGGAGCCTGCTCGACTATCTGCACGCGGTCGATCAACGCGGGGCGCTGGGCCAGCACATGAACCGGTTCCACGAGCATTTCGATCTGCTGATTACGCCTACCCTGCCGATCCCGGCATTTGCCGCCGGCCAACAGCTCAGCGACCCGGACACGCAGCAGTTCTGGTTCGACTGGACGCCGTTTTCCTACCCCTTCAACCTCACCCAGCAGCCCGCCGCCTCGATTCCCTGCGGCTTTACGAGCGCCGGGCTGCCGGTAGGACTGCAGATCATCGGACCCCGGCATCGCGACGACCTGGTGTTGCGCGCCAGCCACGCGTTCGAGCAACTGCGCGCCATCAAGCTGCCGGACCTTGCATGAGCCGCGCATGAGCGTTTTGCAGCTGCACTCCGAGCCTCTGCGCGAGGCCTGGCTGGACGCCTACGGGCATTTGAACGAAGCCTATTATCTGGTGCCGTTCAGCAACGCGACCTGGGCGCTGCAGGACCACTTCGGTATCGGTGTGGCCTATTTCGAGCAATCGGGCTGCGCCATCTACACTGTCGAATCGCACCTGCGTTATCTGAAGGAGGTGCGTGCACCGGCGACGTTCGACATCCAGAGCCTGATTCTGGAAACCGATGCGGCACGCATCCGCTTCGCGCACAGGATGCTGGTGGACGGCATCGAACGGGCGACGTTCGAATGCATGGCCCTGCATTACGACACCGCCAGCGAGTCCACCGCACCGATGCCCGAAGTGGTTCAGGCAGCCCTGCGCGCGGTACAGGTGAGTCCCATACCGGACTGGGCCGGACGCAGCATCTCGCTTCAGAAACGCTGATCACAGTCGGGGATTGGCCGCGCGACTCCCGGATCAGCGGCGCTATAATCGCTTTCACCGCGCTAGCACCTGTAGAAACGGACCCATGTCGACACCACAGACACCTGTTGCGGCCCCGGCCGACACGCTGCTGAACGGCGCTGAATACCTGGCAAGCCTCGACGACGGGCGCGAAGTCTGGTTCCGCGGCGAGCGCGTCGGCAAGGTCAGCGAACACCCTGCGTTTCGTAACGCAACGCGCACGATCGCGCGGCTCTACGATGCCTTGCACGAACCCGGGTACCGCGCGCAGCTGGTCGGCACCGACCGCTCGGGCTTGTGCACGCACGCTTTTTTCAAACCGGCCTACTCGGCCGATGACCTGCGGGCCGCCCGCGATGCGATTGCGGTGTGGCAGCGCCTGACCTATGGCTGGATGGGGCGCACGCCCGACTACAAAGCGGCGTTCATGGCGCAGCTCGCCGAGGGGCACGGCTTCTACGGCGAGTACGCTGACAACGCGCTCGCCTGGTACCGCAAGAGTGCCAGCCGCTGTCTGTACATGAACCACGTGCTCATCGACCCGCCGGTCGACCGTCACCTCGCGCGTGTGGACGTGCGCGACGTTTACGTCTCGGTCGACAGAGACGACGATCGCGGCATCTACGTGAGCGGCGCGAAAATGGTGGCCACCGGCTCGGCGTTGACTCATGCCACGTTCGTCGCCGTCAACAGCGGCACGGCGGCGCGCATGGAGGTTGGGCGCGACGAGGACATGGCGCTGGTTTTCATCACCGACATGAGCACGCGGGGCATGAAGCTCATCTCACGCGGCTCCTACGAGCTCGACGCGCACAGCCCCTTCGACGCGCCGCTGGCGAGCCGTTTCGACGAGAACGACGCGGCGGTGGTGTTTGACAATGCGTTCGTCCCCTGGGAGAACGTGCTGGTCTACCGCGACGTCGAGCGCGCCAAGGGCTTCTACGCGGAATCGGGCTTTTTCAACCGCTTCAATCTGCAGTCCTGCGTGCGCCTTACGATCAAGCTGGAGTTCTGTATCGGGCTGATGTTGAAAGGCGTCGAGGCAACCGGCACCGCCGACTTTCGCGGGGTGCAGTCGCAGGTCGGTGAGCTGATCGCCATGCGCGACACGCTGCAGGCGTTTGTCACTGCCATGGTGTCGGATCCGCAGCCCGGTATCGGCGACTCGGTGGTGCCGAAGCTGCAAACGGCGGCCGCCGCGCGCCTGTACATGACCAATGCCTGGCACCGGGTGCGGGAAATTTTCGAGTGCACGCTCGCGGGTGCGCCTATCTACACGGTCTCGGGCGTGGAGGATCTGGCGCAGCCGCAGCTGCACGATACGCTGCAGCGCTACTTCCGCGGCACCGGCCTGGAAGCCCCGGCCCGGATAAAGCTTTTCAAGCTGATCTGGGATGCGATGTACAGCGAGTTCGCGGGACGCCATGCGCTCTACGAGCGCAACTACGCGGGCAATCAGGACCAGCAGCGCCTGGATGCGCTGCGCTGGTCGGAGATGCGCGGCGACACGGACGCGTTTCGTGCGCTCGTAGACGACTGCCTGGCGGATTACGATACGCACGGGTGGCGGGCGAAGCACCTGAAATAGACATCGCTGCGCACGACCCCGGCGTTAGCTGCGATTGCCCCGTCCGGCCTCGTGGTCCGCCTTGCTCAGGCGTACGAAGTCCTCACGGTAGCCCCTGATCCGGTCGAGAGCGTGGGTGCGCTGTTCGGCGGTGAGCAGGCCATCGACTTTGAGCAGAAAAGCGAATGCCGATTTCCAGAAGCGGTCCCGGTTGGCCAGCATGGCCGAGGGCAGCCCCCCGCTGTCGCTGAGCCACCAGTCGCGCAGTCGCGCCTCGACCTGATCGGGCTTCGGGTCCGCCGACATCAGTTCGATGAACCGCCGGTGCTGATACTCGCGGCGTTCGAGCCAGCCTGCGTAGGTGTCCGGAAACGCGGTCACGAGCTCGCGAATCGCTTCGCGCTGCGCGGCGTCGAAATCGCCGAACCAGTCCTCGAGATTGTCCAGGGTCTTCTCGAAGCGCAGCTCGGCCTGCTCCTCGGGCGGAAGCTGCAGGCGCTCGCGATCTTCCTCCATGCGCTCGCGATGGGTCCGCTCGAACTCCTCGAGCTGCGCACGGTTCACGCTCAGCAGAAACTCGGTGCTCGCCGGAATCGCCGCCTCGATCAGGCGCGCGCGGGCGCTGCGCAGGGAGGCGGAAAAGCGCTCTATTTCGGCCTGCGTCAGCCCGTCGGCGAACGCGTCCTCCAGGCTTCGCAGCAGCTCGGCGTAGCGTGGCAGTTCCTCGCGACGATGCCAGGCGGCGAGCTCGGCAATCCGTTCCTTCAGCTGCTGCTCCTGTGCGGAGTTCAGATCGAACCGCTCGTCCACCTGCCCGCGTACCAGCCAGGGGAGGTTGTCGTAAATCAGCGCGGTGGCGGAGCAGCCCGCGAGCAGGGTGCCGGCGGTGAGCGCGAGCAGCAGCGTTCTGTAGACTCTATTCATCGGTGCTAAGGCTGTGAAGAAAGGCGAGAAGATCGTCGATCTGGCCGTCGCCGAAATGCAATGGTTCGAGCGCCGGGCGGGCGCTGGCGGACAACTCCTCCAGGTCGAGCCGTGCGTAGTGATCGACCACGTCGCGCAAGGTCGCCAGCGTGCCGTCGTGCATGTAGGGGGTCGTGTCCGCCACGCCGCGCAGCGACGGCACCCGGAACTCTCCCCGATGGCGCAACTGCAGGCGCAGATCGCGGGTAGGCGCCGCATTGATGCGCGACGCCTGGTCGTTGTAGGGCCCGAGCAGGTTGTAGCGTGAGGCGAGCAAATCCTGTACTCCCTGATACCGTCCGGTGTCGGCCGCACCCGGACCGGCGATGCCGACGTTGCCGAACTGGCCGTGGCTGAAGCGCGGTCCGGCGTGGCACACGCTGCAGCGGCCCGCGCCGATGAACACGCGCAGTCCGCGCTGCGCCGCGAGCGGGTATGCGCTCGCGAGATGCTGGTCGCCGGCCGCCAGCGCATCGCGGAACGCATCGAACGCGGTGCGTCCGCTGCGCAGCGTCTCCTGGTAGGCCGCCAGCGCCTTGCCGGCCAGCACGAACACGGCTTCGGCGTCGAGCGCGTGGAAAGACAGAGCATAGGCGCGCTCGAAAAGTTCCCGGTACCCGGCATCGCCGGCCACCAGGTTGGCAGTATCCAGCAGGCTCGAGTTCATCTCCAGTGGCGACACGATGGGGCGCAGGCTTTGCGCCCAGAGCGAGTCGTGACCCCCGTCCCACCCGAACCAGCGCTGCAGGCTGACGTTCAGCAGGCTCGGCGTGTTGCGCCGCAGCGGCCCCGCGCCGCGGGCGGTCGCCAAGCCGTCGGTGAATCGCCGTTCCGGTTGATGGCAGCTGGCGCAGGAGCCGGCTTCGTCACGCGCCAGGCGCGCATCGAAGAACAGCTTCCTGCCGAGCGCCGCGGCCGCCGGATTGCCGGAAGCGCGGTTGCTCGAATCGGTGCGCACGGGCGGTGGCCAGGGGCCGTGGGCGAGAATCGCCGCGCGCTCGCCGGCCGTAAAATCGAGCACCGCGCCGCAGGCTGCCGGTGCGGCCGCCCCCAGCGTGCAAACCACCACGGCACTACGCAGCAGCCTGGGCGTGGCCATCGTTATTCGATTTGCACGACCGGTACGCGCCGTGCAGGAAACGTTCGAACCTGAAAGTCGACGCGTGAAGTCGCAGCTGATCTTCGCTCATCGCTGCTCCTGGCGGACGCAGGCGTGCGCCGGGCTGCATGATAGCAGCGAACGGACGAACCGGTTACAGGCGCGCGGTTCACACGGTGCGCTGGCAGCACGCGCGTACAGTGCACACAGGTCTTTACTCAGGCGGCGGTATCGTTCTTCAGGACGCCGCGGCGGATCTGGTCCTCCTCGATGGATTCGAACAGCGCCTGGAAGTTGCCCTCGCCGAACCCCTCATTGCCCATGCGCTGGATGATCTCGAAGAAGATCGGGCCGATCACCGTACTGGTGAAGATCTACAGCAGCACGCCGTCGCCCGCCCGCGGCGCGCCGTCGATCAGGATGCGATTACGCTGCAGCCTGGCGAGGTCCTGGCCGTGTTCGGGGACGCGTGCATCGACACGCTCGTAGTAGCTGTCCGGCGTATCCATGGACTGAACGCCGGTCTCGCGCAGCGTTTCGACCGAGGTGTGGATATCCGCCGTGCCGAGGGCGATGTGCTGAATCCCCTCGCCGCGGTACTGCTCCAGGAACTCCTGGATCTGACCTTGCTCGTCGGTCGACTCGTCCGATCTGCACGCAGCGCGGCCGGCGCCCGCGCAGCCGGTTGCGCTGGAAGCGGCGTACCTGCTCGGCGCGGTCCCGCTGCAGGCTCCGCAGTCGGCGCCAGCGGCGATACTGGCGGTAGTGCAGCCAGCCCAGCGTTCCGGCCAGCAGTCCGAGGAACATCAGCCAGCCCAGCCAGCCCGCAAATTCGCAACTCGCGCTGCACATGAAACACCTCCGGTGTGCGACACTGCCGCGCCGATTCTAGCACTTCGGCGCGCACGGACCGGCCCGGCCCGGCCACTCGCTGCAACGGACGCTGTAGAAAAATCCGACACCGGTCACGCTGATTCCGGCGCGATACCGACGTTGGCTGACGCCGGCTCAACGTTGTTGGCGCAAAAACTCCGGTCAGCGGCGCAATTGCCGGGCGGAAAGGGCTGGCACGGTACCTGCAATCCCCGGGGGCGTGGGCAAACTCACCGACCGGATCAACAACTACAAGCGCCGGCTTGCTGGACGCCGCCTGCGCGCCGTTGCCGACGCCCGCCTGGAACGCGCGTTGCGTGCCGGCGGGCATCGTGAGCAGGAACTGCAGAAACTCTACGACGAGTTCTGCCGTAACAAGTCCGTCGACCTCTGACCGACGGCGACCACCGCGCCGGTCCGGCGCGGACGCCCGGGTCGCCTGTTCGCTTCCCTTCCGCAGCGCCGGTGCTTCGGGCAATATGACGCTTGAGCGGGTGGCGGTCGCGGGGAGACCTCTATGGGCGAGAATCATCTGAGCGATCTGGGTCGCATCATCGAGGACCTGGACGCGATGGGGCGCATCGCGCGCGTGACCTCCGAGGTCGATCTGCAGCACGACCTCGCCGGCATCGCCGCACGCCTGGAAAGCGGCCCGCGCGCTGTGCTGTTCGAAAACGTGAAGGGCCATGCGCAACCCGTGTTCACCGGTCTGTACTGGTCCCGCGAGCTGCTCGGGGCGTTGATGCGGCGCGACCCGTCGACGCTGCCGCAGTTCGTCTCCGAATGCATCAAGCGCTGGCAGCAGAATCCGGTGCCCCCGGAGATGGTTCGCAGCGGCCCGGTGTTCGAGTACAGCGAGCCCGAGGTCGATCTCTACAAGCTGCCGATTCCGGTGCACGCGCTCAACGACGGCGGTCCGTACTTCGACGCCGGCGTGGTGATCGCGCGCGATCCGCAGACCGGCGTGCGCAACGCGTCCATCCAGCGCTTCATGGTGATCAACCGCAATACCCTGCACGTGAACATCGACGCCGGCCGGCACCTGGAGCTGTACCTCAACAAAGCGCGCGAGCTGCAGCAGACGCTCACCTTCTCGATCAACTGCGGCGTCGGACCGGGGTTGCATTTCGCGGCAGCCACGCCCGCGGAAGCCGCGCCGCCGGACACCGACGAGCTGGGCATCGCCAGCGAGTTCCACGAAGCGCCCCTGCGACTGGCGGAAGGCCGCCGCCTGCCCGTGCACCTGGCGCCCGACGCGATGTACGCGCTGGAGTGTGAAATCATCCCGGACGAGATGGGCGAGGAGGGTCCCTTCGCCGAGGTCACCGGGTACTATGCGCGACGCGCGCCCCGCCCGGTGGTGCACGTGCGCGCCATCCACCGCCGCGCCAGACCCGTGTTCCAGACTATTCTGTCGGGCGTGGAGGTGTGGAACTCGGTCGGCCTGCTGGGCGAGGCCAACGTGCTGGCGACGCTGCAGCGGCAGATCCCGGGCGTGCAGGACGTGTATTTCACCCACGGCGGTTGCGGGTTCTACCACGCAGTCGTGCAGCTGGCGCAAAAGCGAGCCGGTTGGTCCAAGCAGGCCATCATGGCGACGTTCGCGGCTTTCCCGCCGCTCAAGCTGGTCACAGTGGTCGACGACGACGTGGACATCCGCAACGCGAGCGACGTCGAGTGGGCCATGGCCACGCGCTTGAACCCGAGCGAGGGTGTGCTGGTCATCGACAAGGTGTTCGGCCACGGGTTGAATCCGGGCTTCCCGGATTATCTCGGCAGCAAGGTGGGGTTCGACTGCTGCCGGCCGTACCCGTACAGCGACCAGTACGAGCGCGCCGCCTACAAGCCCATGTCCCTGGATGCCATCGCCGTAAGTCTGCCGGAGGTGCGGGCGCCCGGCTCGCAGGCGGCCGGCGACGACGGGTACGCGCAGCCGGCAACAGCCAGCGGCGGCGCCGCGATGTGACTGCGCCGGGCCCGTCAGCGTCCTGCCTGCCCGTGCCGCTGACCCGCGGCGGGTTGCTCGCAGGCGCCGGGCTGCCGCCGGGCGGCGAATGCCTGGCCGAAGGGCAGGCGCTGGCGCGCGACTGGACGGTGGGAAGCTGTGCGTTCCTGCGAGAGTACGGGGTAGCCAGCGAGGCCGAGTACAAACGCCGGCAGGTCCAGCGGCGGCATACCATGCTGCATGCCCAGCTGGGGTTGCGCGATGCGCAGCTCACGCGGGCGGCCTGGTCGCAGGTCTACGAACGGTGCGCCGCGCGCGGCGTGCGGGTAGACAGGTACGGCATCTGCCTGGACTGGTCCATGGGCTATCCGCGCGACGCGCGCGCGCGCTACCCGCACGGCACCGGCGTGCTGCTGAACGCCGAGGAGGACTTCACGGGGCTGACGGATGCCGCGCCGGTCGCGCCGCACTTCGGCGATTTCGTGCTCGGCTTTCCCGCCGCGCTGGAGAACACCCGGGCGGCGCTCGCCGCCGGCGCGACCAGCATCGGCAACCTCGGCCAGTACTTCACCTTCCGGCTGCGCTACTGGGACGATGACGTCGCCACCACCGTGGCTACGCTGCGCGCGCTCGGGCTGATAGGCGCGCAAGACACCGAAGTACTCGTGCATTCCAATCTGGACGACGGGTTCGCCGCACAGTTCAGCGATCTTGCGTGTGCGCTGGGCGCCGCGCTGATCGAGCAATACATCGTGCAGGATCTTGCCGGCTGCCGTCTGAGCCACTGCTACGGACACCATTTCAGCGAGCCGCTGACGCGCTGGGCGTTTCACAAGGCGCTCGCGGCCTGCAGCGCACACCCGGGCACCATGGTCTACGGCGCGACGCTGAGCTACACCGGTAATGCCAGTGAGAACTTCGCGAGCCTGGGCGGTTACCTGCTGATCGACGTGCTCGCGCAGCTGGACGCGCCGTCCGGGCACGCCCTCAACCCCGTTCCCGTCACGGAGAACGAACGCATTCCCGATGCGGACGAGATTGTCGCCGCGCAGTGCTACGCGGGCCGGCTGATCGAGGTTGCCGAAGATTACCGCGCGCTGATCGATGGCAAGACGGCTACGGCCATGGCGCAGCAGTTACTCTCCGGTGCACAGGTGTTCAGGCAACGCGTGCTGAACGGTCTGGCGGAGGCCGGGATCCGCACCGACGATGCCGCCGAGCTGCTGCTGGCGCTGCGCCGCATCGGCGCCCGCCGCCTCGAGGCCGAGTTCGGCCCCGGCGACCCGGATCCCCGGGCGCCGTACGGACGCCGCCCGCAGGTCCCGGCCGGCACCCTGAGCCGGCTGCAGACCCGCGCCGAGGCCGTGCTGCAGGAGATCGACGCCGAGACGAGAAGCGCGCTCGGCGCCAGCGGGCTCAGTATCCTGATCGCGAGCACCGACGTGCACGAGCACGGCAAGTGGCTGGTCGAGCGCGTGCTGCACGGGTTGCAGCTGCGCACGCTGGACGGCGGCGTGTCGGTGGATCCCGAAGTGCTTGCCGTACAGGCCGCGGAGGACGGCCCGGACCTGATCGCACTGAGTACCTACAACGGGATGGCCATGGACTATTACCTGCGCCTGCGCGAGGCGCTTGACGCGCGCGGGCTCGACATCCCGGTGGCCATGGGCGGGCGCCTGAACCAGATCCCCGAGGGTTCGAACACCAGTCTGCCGGTAGAGGTCGGCGCCGCGCTCACACGCCGCGGCGCACTCGTTTGCCGGGATGTTCGCGATGTCGTGCCGCTGCTCAGCCGGTTGGCGCGGGCCGCCGACCAGACCCATGGCTGACGCACCCAATGCGGTTGGTGTGCTCGGCGTGGGGCACCTGGCGGGCTATCTGGTGCAGCGCCTCGCGCTTAACCCGGCACGCCGCGTCGTCCTGTCGCCGCGCAACGAGGAACGCGCGCAGGCGCTTGCGGCCCGGCATGCAAACGTCACGGTGGCGCGTGACAACGCCGCGCTGGTCGGCGAGGTGGACGTTGTGCTGCTGGCTACCCGGTCGCAGGCGGCGGCCGGGGCGATCGAGGGCCTGCCCTGGCATCCGGCCCACACGCTGGTGTCGCTGTGTGCCGGGGTGCCGCTGGATGCGCTCATGCTCAACGCGGGGGCCGCGACTCTGGCGAGAGCGATGCCGATCACGGCGGCGGCCATAGGCGAGAGTCCCACCTGCCTGTATCCCGATGTCGCGGCGGCGCGCGAGGTGGTGCAGGAGTTCGGGCCCGTGCACGCGCTGGCCGACGAAGCGCAGCTCGACGTGGCCTCGGTCAGCGCTGCGTTCTACGGCTGGGTGCACAGCCTCATCCAGGAGATGGCGCTGTGGTCGGCGACCCAGGGGCTGCCTCCGGCCGCCTCGCGCGCGCTGGTGAGCCAGACGGTACGCGCCGCTGCGGGCATGGTAATCGCCCAACCTGAAAGGTCGTTGCCGGATCTGCTCGAGGAGCTGTGCACGCCCGGCGGCATCACGGAGCTGGGATTGCAGACGCTGCAGGACGTGCGCGCTTTCGAGTACTGGCAGCGGGCGAGTCAGGCGGTGCTGGATCAGATCCGCAGCGCGCGCGACTGACCCCACATGAAACAATGGACTCGACCGGGAGAGTCCGATGAGATTTCTGGCAACGGTCCTGTTCTTCGCGGTGCTGCTCGTTGCGGGTCCGGCGCCTGCAACGGACGAGCAGCTGACGCCTGAGCAGCAGCAGTACCTGGCCGAAGCGCAACGCATCTGGGACTCTCTGAATCCCCGCCAGGGTGCGATTGAGCTGCCCGGCGACGTTGCCGGGCTGCAGGTGCCTGACACCTTCTACTACCTCGACCCCGAAGATTCCGGAGGGGTCGGCATCGACCTCCTGTCAAAGACGTGTCGCGAAAGCGCGACGACCCGCTCGGGCTGCAGTGTCCCCGTAAAAGCTCCTGACAACGAGAGATCACAGGCAATACGCGAAGAAACCTGGAGTTCTGCCGGCACGCCTTGCATTTGCGGTGAGCCCCCTGACACTTCGCCGCCCGGGGTCAAGAGGCGCACAGATGCAGTGCCCGCAATGTCCTACTGAAAACCGCGAGGGATCACGTTTCTGTGCCACTGTGGTGGACCGCTATGTGACGCGTGTGCCAAGCCGTTGTTGACGAGTATCGATCTGCTGGTTATCGTCTTTTACATAAGAGAGCTGCCAACCTCAGACCGCACTTCGCGGTGAGAATGTATGCGGAAATCAAAGTGACAACCAAGGTTCCCCAGGTGGTTTTCAAAACGCGGGTTCGCAATGACGACCTGCCCGGTTCGAACCCGTTCGAATGGCGCGATTTGACTACGGACGAGATCTTTGGCGAAAAGAATGTCGTCCTCTTTGCCTTGCCCGGAGCTTTCACACCTGCATGTTCCGAAACCCATCTTCCCGGCTACGAAAAACGCTACGATGATTTTCGTGCGTTGGGGGTGGATCAGGTAATTTGTCTGTCAGTAAACGATGCGTTTGTGATGTTTCAATGGGCAAAGTCACAGAACATCAACAAGGTGTTCATGCTGCCCGATGGAAACGGCGAGTTCACTCGAAAAATGGGAATGTTGGTTGAACGCACTTCACAAGGGCTGGGCTTCAGAAGCTGGCGTTATTCCATGTACGTAGAAAATGGCAATGTTCGACAAATCTTCTCGGAGCCGGGCTTTCAGGACAACCCGCAAGGTGTACCTGTCCAGGTTTCGGATGCGGATACGATGCTGGACTACCTCCAACAGTGAGATGCATAACTCCCCGCTCGGCGACGGGGACCGACTCAATCAGATCGATTTGGTTGTACTGCTTCTCGTGGTCGGGAAAGCCCGACTGCTCAAATGACTACTTCTGGCCGTTAGCAGCCTTGCGCGGCGCACCAAAGTGGTGACTGCGCGTTTCCGAAGGTCCGTACGACTATGCGGACCTACGCCCAGTTGCGATGCGATGCAGCACGTGCAGATTGTTATCGACCCTACGTGGTTCATGAGGTCGTCTCCCAACGTCATCTCCTGCCCGGGATCGCAGGAATGTCTGTGCACTTGCCGCGTGGTATCTCGCCGGCACGGTCATACATCGGCAGCTCGCAGACTTCACCGTCGCGAGTAAGTCCGTCAACGCATTCGACTCGCAGTTCAGTCCCCGGCCCGAGCTTCGGTTCCTTCAGGCGCGCGATGGCGACACCGCGTTGAAGGTAGGGGGACCAGGCGCTGCTGCAGACACAACCAGCCGACTCGCCATTGAGGAAAAGAGTATCACCGTGACGGGCGACGCCACCTGCACATTGCAGCCCCCAGGTACGGCGGCTCTTGTCCGCCCGGGCGAGTGCGGCCATACCGATGAAGTCGGTCTTTTCCAGGTCCACGAACGCCCCGAGCCCCGCAGCGAACGGAGTCACGCTGTCATCAAAATCAGTGCCTGAAAAAAGCAGTCCAGCTTCGATGCGCCGGGCGTTGGTCGCTGCGGCTGGTATCGTGTGAATCCCATGGGGTTCGCCCGCCTTCAAGATCCGTTCCCCGATGACATCGGCATCGGCATCGGATCCGAAGTAAAACTCCCAGCCCAGCTCGTTGGTGAAGCCCGTACGGCTGATCACCACGCGTTGGCCGCCGATACGTATCCGGGTCAGGTCGAAGTAGCGAAAGTGCTCCGGCATACCTTCGTCGGAGGCTTGCGCGAGCACGTCCATTGAACGCGGACCCTGGACCTGGCTGATCCAAACACCGGCATCGAACACCTCGACGTCGAAGCCCTCCGAGTGGGCACGCAGCCAGACAGGGAACTCGCCATCACCCTGGGCATACCAAAAGCGGTCCGACGCGAACCGAAGAAGAACTCCATCCATGATCATTCCGCCATCGGCAAAGCAAGCGAGCTGATAGCTGCAACGACCCACACGCACGCGCGACACATCACGGGTAAACACGCGGTTGAGCATAGCCTCGGCATCCGGCCCGCGGATCTCGGTTGCCAGTTCGCCGGTATGCGCAAGGCCGACCTGTCGACGCAAACGCCAGTAGAGGTCTTCCGTGCGCATGTTGCCGTATTCGAGCGACCGCAGCCGCCGATTGTAGATGCCGAAATGCGGATCGTGCGGGAGTTCCTGGTGCACCAGCGGGTGTGGCGTCATAGACTGCCGAAACTCGCTCGGACCACCGCCAGAGGGCACAGGCTTGACCACAAACTCCGTATTGCTCTTCGAGTGTGCCACGTTGTCTCCGGCGTTAACGGCTTGAAAGAAAAATAAACCAACTGTCTGACCAGGTGAAAGGTGTTCGCGGGTCAGTTCCCCATAGCTTCGGAGTCATCCAACTGAACGAATCGGAGCAAAACCTGGACGTGAGAGTCCGTTCTTTGGCCGATTTCTGTCTGCTGCGGCGCAGCAATCTATCAAGATTTAGGCGTTCGCGAATGCCGGCAAAGCCGGCTGGTTTTCTAGCGGTGTGGCCTGACAAGGCGCTGCCACCAACGCTTCAGCGGTGACGGGAAGGATATCGACCTGCTACCGCACCCCCTTCGGTTTTGCAGACTGCTGATCCACCCACCCATGGGCGGCCAACTGCTCCCCGTCGGCCTTGCGCGGAATCAGTTCTCCGTCAGGCCGCGGATGATCTGCCCAATGACCGGTGGGTTCCACGCCTCGGCAGACGATGGAATGCTGGTTCCAGCCGTTGAAAGCGCGCACGTCCGATGAAAGGAAACGTATGGCCAGACCGCAGCGCCGTCGCTTGGACTGATTGACCTCAGAGCTGTGCAGCAACCAATCGCTGTGCAGCGAGATCTGACCGGCCTTCAGTTCCAGCGCGACCGGAGCGTCTCCATAGCGTTCCGGTTCGGCGACGGTCTGGTTCAGCACGTTGTTTTCTTCTGGCGCGCTCTCGCCGAACGGCACCTGCGCATGCAGGTGTGAGCGCGGTATGATCTGCATCGCGCCGTTCTCGATATCCGTGTCATCAATGGCGAGCCAGGCCGACGCGACTTTGCTCGGTGACAGCGGCCAGTAGGATGCGTCCTGGTGCCAGCTCACTCGCTTGCCGTCTCCGGGAAGTTTCGCGAAGAGATGGCTGTGGCGGATGATGATGGTTTCACCGAGCAGGTCCTGCACGAAATCGAGAATCGCCGGTTGTGTGACGATGTCCCAGACGCCGCGGCAGTGCTTATGCCAGTTGGTGATTTCGTAGCTGCTCCAGCCAGCCGCCATGGCCTTCGCAAGCAGATCGTCAAAATACGCACGGATCCCGGCGATTTCGCTGGCGTCAAACACATCGATCGGCGCGATATAACCCCTCTCGTTGTAGTGCTCAATCTGCGCGTGTGTCAGCAATCTGGGGTTGTCTACACCCAGTGGAAAGAACCGCAGGTCGCGTTGAAGCTCCGGGTAAGCGTCGACATATTCGGCCATAACGCTACTGCTTCCCAAGCATGGTTGCGAGTTGATTGCCGATCAGGCCCATTGTCCTCATAGCCCTGAACCGCACCGTCGTGAGACCGAAGTATAAGGCCGCTGAAGCCGAATCGCACCGAAGCCTGGAGTTGCATGTGGCTCGCGCGCCCCTCTTTGCGTGACTCGACACCCGGCAGGTGGGCGTCTGTCGTATCACCAGGTGCTCGCACGCCGATCTCGTCGAGCCGGAGGGGGCGTCGGGACAGTGTTTGCGGGCTTCGCAACCGAGGCCAGTTCCGAATAATATAGGCTGTGACTCACATCCCAGTTCACGAAGTAAAGGCGATCATGGGCGACAAGACGATGCCGATTACCGGCGGCTGCCACTGTGGCGATGTGAGGTATGGAGCAACGGGGCAATCGGTGCTGGTCGAGTTTTGTCACTGTCGAAGCTGCCGGCACGCGGTTGGTGCGCCATTGATGGCCTGGGCGGCTTTTCGACGCGCCGAGTTCGCAATTACGGCTGGTAATTCTACCGCCTACGAATCATCACCGGGATTAGAGAGGACCTTTTGCGGGCGTTGCGGAACCTCGCTTACGCTTGCTGATGATCGGTTCCCGGATGAGGTTTACGTCTCGGTCTGTTCGCTCGACGATGCGGAGGAGTTGCCCCCGGAGTTCCATATCTGGCGTTCGCACCGCCTGTCGTGGCTTGAGACCTCAGACCGTTTGCCACGTTACGTACAGTTCAGGGCAGATGGCATTGTGGAGCAACAGCCCGGGCAGTCCTAGCAGACGGCTGCCCGGTCTGACTGCAGGCCCCTGATTACGGGCAAAAATCTACGTACCGTCTGTTGTCAGGAGTATTTCGGCCAATCACACGTCGTGGTTGTTTCGCAAATGCACGACTTAACGGACCGTGTAGTACATCTGTCGCGGCGCAGCACAAACAACCGTCTATTATCAGATTGGATGATTGCCGTTCGCGTCGACTACGCCGCCACCCAATAGCCACCGATAGTTCGAGTTCATCGGAGGAAATCGCGCGTTCTCACCTCGTCGCCCTCAGGAGATACAATCTGTGGCGCGATCGACACAACCATTCCGAGCAGGAAGCACCATGAACCCGTTTCGCAGCGATTTGCTGTCATGGCCGAAGGAGATCGCCGCCGCGAGCGGCGGACTCGACTGGCATCAGGCGCAAAGTAACCTCTGCCTGGACTTCCATGGCGATCCGGTTCGTGCGCGGCTTGTGGTGTTCTCTGATGGCAATCACCACATGGCGCTGTGCGAATGCGTCGGCCGTTTCCTGTCGGCGCATCCCGGGGCGGTGGACGTGTTCTACGCGACGACGCCCCCTGGCGTGCTCCTCAACATCACGCAGAACGGCAGTCTCCGGCTGGGTAACCTTTCGCTGTCACGCCAGCCGCACGTGTTCGTCGGCCCCGAGGAACTGTTGAAGCGACTGCACGCCGAGCAGCGCATCGCCACTCCCCGGACCTTCGCGCGCAGCCGCGGTAACGTGCTGCTGGTGCGCAAGGGCAATCCGCTGAACATCCGTTCGGCTGCAGACCTGCTGCGCGACGACGTACGGCCGTTTATGTCCAATCCGCTGAACGAAACCGCGAGTTACCGGGTTTATCTCGACTCGCTCTGCAACCTCGGCGACGAAGTTCAGCGCGCGGCGTTCGAGCGGCGGTTCGCCGCAGACAGCGAAACGGTCTGCTTCGGCGAACGCATCCACCATCGCGAGCTGCCGCAGGCGCTCGCGAGCGGCCGCGCGGACGCGGCGGTGGTGTACTTCCATCTGGCGCTGCGCTACACGCGGATTTTTTCGCAGCTGTTCGAGTGGCTGGCGTTCGGCGGGCGCCCGCAGGATGATGCTGTCGAACCGGGCATGACAGTAACGCGCTACGCAGTGGCCGCGATGCCGGAGCCCGGCGAGTTCGGAGAAGCCTTCGCGGCGTACCTGCTAACGCGCGAGGCGGCAGACATCTACAGCTCGCATGGTTTGACGGCGCCTGTCTGATGCGTGCCGAGGAATGAGGACAGTCCCCGTTGGCGGCAATGTGGAGGTTCGCCTGGTTGCCGGGCTCGAGTGTATCGGTCTCACCTACCGGTGGAGGGGGACAGTCCCCGTTGCCGGCCGCGCGCAGAGCAGCGCACGGTTGAACTGACGATACAGGCACTCGGCCGTGAACCCTTCCTCGCGCATCCATTTCAGGTAGTCGTCGACGCCTGCGACGTGATCGCTCTTGTTGCTGTAGCGAGCGTGATACTCGTCGTAGTCGATCGGCTCCGCGAGCTCGACCGCCCGGTTCATCCGTTGCCAGACTGCGCGGTACTCCGCCTTGAAGTTCTCGTGATCGTAAGTGAACCGGTCGAGCACCAGCAGCCTGCCATCCTCGCTGATCAGGCGCCGCGCCTCGGCGAACACCTGCTGTTTCGCCGTATGCTCGACCTCGTGCAGCGCCTGCACGCACAGAATGAAGCGGAACGGCGCGGCATCCAGCTCGGCGCCGGGCAGCGCTGCGAACGCCAGCTCACGGAACTGTACCTGCGGGCTGCCGGCGTGACGCCGGCGGGCCAGCGCCAGCATCGCCGGCGAATGATCGATGCCGAGAACGCGCGCGCCGGGCATGCGCTGCAGGAGCACCTCCTCCACCAGCCCTGAGCCGGCGCCCAGATCGAGGATGCAATCCTCGTCCCGGTAGCGCTGCTGAACCAGCGCAACGAGCAGCTCGAGCTGATTGAGGCGATCGGGGTTGGTCCTGAGCGAGTCCGCGCTGTCCCACCGCAGCGCGAACTCCTCGTCTTCCCACGCGTCGCGCACTCGGGCTACCCGCCGTTTGCCTGCCGAGGCTGCCGGCTACTTGAAGGCGATGAACATGGCGGATGTCCACACCTTGGCATCGTCGATCTGGCGCGCCATCAGATACACCGGCCGGAAACCGTGTGGCCCGTTGTCCGGACCCACGTTGAGGTGCCCGCTCACATCGCGCGGCATGGGTGCGTCGCTGATCCTTTCCAGCGAGATGAACAGCTCGGTGCCGCCCAGGTCCTGGCGGACTCGGCCCTCGCGCAACAGCTCCGCGCCGTCGACTTCGAGCTCGAACTGCGGGCAGTGAACGAACGGGTTGCCGTCCAGCGGATTGCCGACTTTCACGTAGCCGCCGATCGTGCCGCTGACTTTGATACGGGCGTTGCTCAGACCGGACACGTCCATCTCGATCGCGTCGGTGTCGCCGTAGGTATCGGAACGAAACCCGATGGCGGTGGGTGACTGGCGCCAGCAGCTCTCCTCGCTGTGCTCGAAGCCGAACCCCGCGAAGCCGTTGACCACCCCGTTGGTGACGGTGACTGTGCCTTTCCACGCCGCCCACCGGTAACGGTCCTTGATGCGCGCACCGCCCCAGCTCAGGCGGATCCGCCGCGACGAGTAGCCGGCTTCCTCCTGCAGATTGCGGCGCCAGAAAACGCCGGCGTGGTCCACCGCGACGATCTCGTCCCAGCCGGCGCCGCCCAGGAACCGGTAGTCGATCTGCGCCGTGCCGCTGTGCTCGAACTCGTCACCCTGCATGGCTTTGCCGCAGCGGGTCAGGCCGGCGATGCGCTCCCCGGTGGTGGCGAACGTATGCCGCGCCCGCAACGCCGCCCCTACCGTCGGCCGGTCGAGCGCGCCGGCGAGGATCCCGGTGACCCCCCCCTTGGTGCCGAATACGGCAGTGCCCGGCACGCCGCCGCCGCAACGCCCGCGGTGCTCGTCGCCGTTCGCCGAGGCGCCGAGCTTGTAGCCGCGCCGCATGGCTTCCTCGTACAGCCACGGGAAGTGCCCCCAGGCGGACTCGATCTCTACCAGCCGCTCGAGCACCGGGTGATGCCAGTCGAGGATGCAGCGCCGTCCACCGACGTGCGGCATCAGCAGGTGGCCCTCCGGGTCGTGGATGTAGGTCGCCCACAGCTCCTCGAGCGGCCAGGCGCCGGGTTCGATCGTGTCCGAGGTCATGTCTTCGTTCCATTCGAACGAGCGGCACACGTTACCGTGCCGGTCGAACGGAAACTCCGGGTCGCCGTCGCGCAGGAACACCACGTTGTGGTCGCCGCCGGCGCACGAGCTGCCGCACCATTCGGTGCCCGGGTAGCACACGAACACGTCCGGCTTGTTGATGCTGTGGATGAGCTCAACCGCGTGGTCCCAGCGCTGCTTCGTGATGTTGAAATCGTTCGCGGTATAGCCGAGCACGTCGAGCCCGGCGACGTCGCGACCGTAGGTCAGGTTGTAGGTGGTGTCGTTGGTACCCACCGTGTCGTCGGAATGCACGTGCAGATCGCCGTAGTAGTCGCGCGAGAAGGCGAAGTCGTCGTCCACGGTGACGTAGAACGTCTGTGGCGCCACCCACGGGCATTCGGGCAGCGTTGCCCGTATCGTGAGCTCACCGGCGCTGGCGGTCGGCAACTCGTCGATCAGCGCGGTCGCCCAGCCGCTCGCTGCCAGCTCCAGCGTCTGTGCATGCACCTGCTCACCGTTCAAGGTCGCCGTGAGCTCGACGGCCCCCCCCTGATCCCAGCAGGTGTTGCCCCAGGCGTCCTCGGCGCGCACGCGCAGCGGCAGCGCGCTGCCGGTTCGCGTGATACGCGAGGCGGCCATCATCAGCTGAGCGGGGCGCCCCGGCATGATGTCGATCGAGATGTCCGGCGGCACCGCGGCAAACCGGGAGGTGCCGAGCGGATCGCAGTAGCAACGGAAGCGGAAACCCTGCTCGACAAAGGTCTGCACGCGGGTGCCGGGCCCGCCGCCGCGGCGGTCGCCCAGACGGACGATGATGTGATCGCCCGGTTTCAGATAGCCGTCCACGGTGTCCACGATGACCGCCTTCTGAAACGGACGCTCGTGGCCTTTCTGATCGAAGCGCACCTTGAGCGACTGCACCGTCGCCGGACTCTGCCCTTCCGCCAGCGGCCCGGCCTGGTACTCCGCCGAGAGGTAGTTTGCACCCTGCGGATCGACGGTCTGGAACAGCGCCCAGTCCGAGTAGAATTTGAAGGTTGCCTTGAACCAGGCGCCGTCGGCCATCCCCGAAGCGCCGACCGTGTAGTCGAGCACGATCTCGGTCCATTCGCCGGCGGTCAGCCGGTCGAGGTTGCAGGTCACGCTGCCGAGGAACGGCATGGCCTTGGTCTTCTGATACAGCCCCTGCGGCGCGTGATACTCGCCGAGTGTTTCCTTCAGTTGTGCATCTGTCAGCATTTTCATCGTGTGGCCTCGATCGGTATCCGTGTCGGCAACCTCACGCCAGGCGCCATACTTCGTACTTCTTTTCGATGGGGCGGAACAGCAGGCGCTCGAAGAGGTAGGAGAAACCGCCGATCATCACGATCCCCAGCAGCACTTGGCGGGCATTGCCGATCTCGCCGCCCACCTGCACCATCCAGCCGACGCCCGCCGCCGCGCCGATCATCTCCGCGGCGACCAGCGCGCGCCATGCCTGCGAGAAACCGATGCGCAGCGCGGCGGTGACGAACGGCAGCGATGCCGGAAGATAGACATGCACGAACAGCTGCCAGCGTTTCGCGCCGAGCACGCGCGCCGCACGCACCTCCTGACTGGTAATCTGCAGCACGCCCTCCATGATGGTGAGAATCATCGGGTTCACCGCGGAGATCAGCACGACCAGGATAATGGTGGTGTAGCCGATCCCGAACACGATCAGCATCAGCGGCGCCCAGGCGATCGGCGGTATGGCCATGAACAGCCCGTTCAGCGGCACGATGTACTCGCGAAACCCCTTGTTGAATCCGGCCACGAAACCACAGATCAGCGACAGCACGATGGCCAGGCCGAACCCGCCGATGATCTCGAGGAAGCTGCCCTGCAGATGCGGCCAGATATCGCCGCTGACCACCCACTCGTAGCCCTCCTGGGCGACGTGCCAGACCTGAGGCAGGATGTAAGCCGGAAACTGGGTGGCGGTGATCATCCACACCACCAGCAGCGACGGAATCGAAAACCACGACCAGGAAAATTCGAACCGCCTGACCTTGCGGTTGAGCTTGTTGACGTCGGCAGCCGCCTGCGGATTGCCGAGCACCCGATCCTCCCGGGGAGCTTCGCTGGCTTCGGATGACTGGTTCACACTCTTCTCCAGGTAGGAACGGGGCGCCGCGACCGGCGGCGCCCCGGTCGGATGTCTTTTACTGGATTGCTTTGGCCGCAAAGCTGCGATCGATCAGATCATCGGTACTGAGCCGTTTCTTGATGTAGCCGAGATCATAGGACCAGTTCATGAGCCGCTGAATGAACGCCACGTCGTTGTCGTTCAGACTCCATTCCCAGCCGAGCCTCGAGCGGGCGCGCTTGACCACCTCGGTGCCCGAATACACGGTGCCGTCCGGGCCGGTGACCTCGCTCAGCCTGAAGGCCGAGGCGATGATGTCGTTGCCGGCGTCGTCGCTGGAATTGAGGAAGTCGACCGCCTTCTTGTGCGCCTTCAGCACCTTGATGATGGCATCGGGCTTGTTCTTCATGGTGTCCGGCAATGCGGAGATGACGTACCAGGGGTACCGGGGCTCGGCTTCGTTGATGTCGAAGATCACCTTGGTGTTGCCGCGCAGCACGAACTGGGAGATGAACGGCTCCCACATGAACGCGGCATCCACCACCTTCGACTGCAGCGAGGGTCCCATGTTGCCGGAGGGCATGGAGATGATCTGCGTGTCCTTGTCGGGCGTGAGCTTGGCTTTCTCGCCGAACACGTAACCGCGCAGCAGCACGTCCATGCCCGAGCCCTTGCGCACGCCGGCCATCTTCGCACCCTTCAGGTCGGCCAGCGAATTGATGTTGGAGTCCGCGCGGCTGGTAACCGCCGCCTGACCGTAGTTCACTTTCGCGAGAATCTTCGATTCCAGACCGCGCGAGTACCAGTGGTAGATGGGCGGCGCTCCGATGTACGCCAGATCCAGCTCGCCGGCCACCATCGCCTGCTTGACCAGCGGGCCGCTGGTGAACGAGAGCAGCTCCACGTCCAGATCCTGCTCCTTGAAATAGCCTTGCTTGTCGGCGATCAGCACCGGCGCGTTGGCCATTGCGTAGACCCAGCCGATGCGGATCTCCTCCGCCGCCGCGGCGCCGCCCCCGAACAGCAGCCCTGCCGCGCAAATGCCTGCGTAAAGTCGCTTCATGTGTGGTCCTCCTCCGGTTGCATGATGTCGCAAATTCCCCCGGCTCGGGCGGGCGGCAACGAGGTCGCTTACGACCTCGTCTGCGGCTCAAAGGCCGCGCCTCAGTCGGATTCTTCGATTTTTTTGCGACGCTTCAACAGCGCGATTTCCTCCTCGCTGGTCGGACGCTGGGCCGTGACCTCGGCGATATCGTTGATGAGTGACTTCTTGTAACCCCAGAACCGCTCGCCGGTGCGGGTGGTGGGTCCGTGCCGCGGGCGCGGCAGCTCGCTGTCGAGCATGCGGAAGATGCCGCCCGGCGGACGCGACAGCACGCAGATACGATCGGAGAGATAAATCGCCTCGTCGATGTCGTGGGTGATGAACAGCACGGTCTGGCCCAGCGTGTCCCAGATGCGCAGCAGCTCGTCATTCATGGTTTCGCGGGTAATGGCGTCGAGTGCACCAAACGGTTCGTCCATCAGCAGCAGGGTCGGTTCCATGGCCAGGGCGCGCGCCAGATTGACGCGCTGCTGCATGCCGCCGGAGAGGCGCACGATGAGGTAGTCCTCGAAGCCCATCAGCCCGACCAGATTGAAGTAGTGCTGGGCGCGCTCGCGGCGCTCCGCTTCGCCCATGCCCTGCATGCGCAGGCCGAACTCGACGTTCTCGATGGCCGACAGCCACGGGAACAGGGTGGGTTGCTGGAACACGTAGCCGAGGTGCGGGTCCTCCGGCTTGATCGGCTGGCCACGCAGGGTCACTGCGCCTTCCTCGGGCTCGTAGAACCCCGCGAGCAGGTTCAGCAGCGTGGTCTTGCCGCAGCCGGACGGCCCGATCACGCCGAGAAACTCGCCAGGGCGCACGTCCAGGTTCAGCCCTTCGTAGATCGACAGTTTTCCGCCGTAGGAAAACCACAGGTCATCGATGCGCAGGTTTTCGCCACCGATGCGCTCGGATTCGCTCGGCACGCTTCAACTCCTCCAGGCCTGATGCGCCATTGTCCGGTTTTGGTCGCAAAAACCGCTTATATAGGCATTTATAGACTATATTTCAGGTAAGTCTGTCAGCATGCTGACAAAAAGCGGGATTCGATTCCTATAGGCTTTAATGCCCGCGCTTCACCCCGGGCAGAGAACGCTCATGAGCGATCTATGGTTTTTGCCGCCGTTCGATTTTCTCGGTCGCCTGTCGCCGGACGATCGCGCCGCGCTCGATGCCATCGGTCACACGCATACTTTCGCGCGCCGCGCGTTCATCTTCCAGTCCGGCTCGCAGGATGACAAGGTGTATTTTCTGATCGACGGACGAGTGAAGATCGCGCAGTTGTCGGCCGCCGGAAAGGAGATGATCCTGTGGTTCTGTTTCCCGGGCGAGATGTTCGGCATCGCCGATCTGGCCGGCGACGAGCCGCGACAGGTCTCGGCGCAGGCCTACGTGCCGACCACGGTGAAAGTCATCGACCACGGCGAATTTCGCAACTTTCTGGTGCGCCATCCGCAGTTTTCGCTGCACGTGATCGAGCTGTTGTGCTGCCGCCTGCGCGTGCTCGGCGATACGCTGCTGAACCTGTCGCGCGACAACGTCACCACCCGCGTGCTGAAACTGCTGGCCCGGCTGAGCGCGCGCTACGGCAAGCTGGAAGACAGCACGTACTTTCTCGACGTGCGCCTGACGCATCAGGAAATGGCGGACATGATCGGCGCCAGCCGGCAGACGTTCACCACCGCGCTGAATCAGCTGGCCAGGCAGGGCACGATCCACGTGCGCAACAAATACATTCACATCGACGACCCCGAGCTGCGCAAGGACCTGCTCGAGTTGAACACCGCCGGCGCCGATCTGAGCCGCCGCTTTTGACCCGTGATGTCGCCGGGGGCTCGAAGGGCTGAGCCGTTGACGATGGAGGTGGCCGCGGTGCTCGGCATGCCGAACCGGTCTACTCACTCTGCGCTGCCTCTGCCGGCGGTTCCTGAAGCGCCTCCAGCGTCGGTGCAAAGCGGTCGCTCAGGTAGCTCGCCAGCACGAAGGTGCGTCCGCCGAAGCGCTCGTTGAGCCGCTGCGCTTCGTTCTGCAGATCCTCGCCGGGCGTCTGGCCGTGTATCTCCGCGGTGAGGCGTGCATAGAGCTGGTCGTCCGCGGACAGGGTCTGCGCGGCGATGATCAACCCGTCGCCGGTGATGAACCGCGTGCTGCGCCAGACGGATTCGTCGCTGTCGAGGTCCTCGACGATGTCCTGCAGCGACAGGCTGCTCAGGGTCGCCGCCACGCGTTCCAGCTCGTCCGCCCTGGCCGGGAGCTCGCGATCGCCGCTCACCAGACGCAAGCGCCCGTCCTGCTTCTCGATGCGGAGCTGCTGCCCGTCGGCGTGCACGACTTCCACTGCCTGTACGCGCGCTGAGTCGATCGCCAGCAGCTGCGCGTCAAGCCAGGCGTTGACGCGCCGGGGCACGTCTATCCACTCCGAGCCGAGCCAGCTCACGGGCTGATCGACGGGGCGCAGATAGCTCTTACCACCGTCGCCGCTCTTGCCGACGATGACCTCGGCCAGCGTTGTCTGGTCGGCCGCCACACGCAGCAGCCGCGTGTCCTCTCCGCCCTGGTCGATATCCTGCACCCCCAGCCGCTCGTAGTACTCGGGGTTGGAGGTTTTCTGCTCGAGCTTCTCGGTGCGCGCCAGCGCCAGCAGCACCTTGCGCAGCTGGGACAGGTTGGCCGGGTAGTCCGCCTTCTCGGCCACCAGCCACCGGTCGTCGCTGCGCTGCAGGTTCAGGGTCTCGTCCCTGCCCAGCCGTACCGTGAAATGCGTGACGTCGTTGAGCCGGGCCTCGAGCTCGGGAAAGAGTCTGCCGCCCGAAAGACCGGGTTCTTCGCGCTGGTCGAGCGTGAGCAGCACCGCTGCGATCACTACTGCCGCGGCCGTCCCTGCGAGAACTATGATCCTCTTCCTGTTCATGCGCCCTGCGCCTTCATACGAGTGCGGCCGCGGGTCGCCGCGATCACGATCACGAGCACGCTGAGCAGCAGCGGAACCAGCAGAATGTTGATGAACTTCAGTGCCGTGCCCAGCGCCCGGATGTCCTTGTCGAGCTGGTGGCGGACTTCGCGCAGCTGCTTGCGGATGCGCAGCTTCTCTTCCTGGTAGCTGACCAGCGCCTGCTTCTGCTCGTCGCTGAGTATCAGGCGGCGGTTCTCGCCTTCGCTCTGTGTCTGCAGCTCGCGCAGCCGGGACTCGGTGTCGCGCAGCTTCTGTTGCAGCTCCTGCTCCTTGATGCGGAATTTGGCATCGGCAACCCGGCGCAGCTCGGTCACCTTGTCGAACGGCCGCACGTAATCGGCGCGGCTGCGGATATTGATCAGGGCGTTGCTGCCGAGCATGTTGTCGAGGGTGTTCACCACGAAATCCGCGTTGTTGGCAAAAGGTATCGGTAGACGCTGACCCAGCAGATTCTGAATCTGCACCCAGAAGCGATCGGTCAGCAGGTCGGTGTCGCCGATCAGCACCAGGTTGACCGGCTGTGCTGCCTCGGCGAGGTGCCCGGCACCCGTCCCGGCTTCGGCCGGCGGCCCGTCGGGAAAGGCGGACTTGAGCTTGCCCGAGACGCGCGCGGCCAGGACCAGTGCCTCCTCGCCTGGCTTGAAACCGAGTTGCAGGGTGCCGGGATCGCGCAGATTCTCCATCCGCGCGGCGTCGAGCGGCGCGGACTGAGCGCTCGATACGAGCAACGGCGTGAACTCGATCCCGGCGGCACGCGGCTTGAAGAACCCGCTGTAACCCAGGTTGATGCTGGTGAGGCCGCGCGTGATCACGTCGTCGCCGTTGATGTTTGTGCCCTCCACCCCGATCAGCGCCAGGTGATACACGGGCGGTCTGTTGCGCTCCACGGAAATCGCGATCGCCTGGCGCGGATCCGCAACCACCTTGCCAGGATCGAAGTCCACGCCCCATGCCTCGAGCAGCCGCCCGGCAGATGAACTGCGCTCGCCGGGCCCGGCCGTGGCCGCGAACGGGTCGAGGAATGCAACGAGCTTGCCGCCGCCCAGCACGTACTGGTCGATCGCGTACAGCGTGGCATCTTCCAGGTTGGCGGGGTGCACCAGCATCAATACGTCGACGTCGGCCGGAATGCCGCTCCCGTCAGCTTCGATGTCGCGTACCTCGAACAGCTCGCCGATGCGCTGGTGGATGAACCAGGGCGGCAGCGGCTGGCGGGTCTGCGGGATCATGCCGCCGGCGACCGGCAGCCGGGTCATCAGGCCCACCACCGGTTTCTTCGGATGCGCCAGCTGGTACACGAGCTTGCTCAGGTCGTACTCCAGCAGGTTGGCACGGTTCAGCTGGAAGAAGCTGATCACCTGCCGGTCTCCGACCGCGTTGGTACCGGCCAGGCCGAAGTAGAGGCTCGCATCGTTGTCCAGCGGAACCGGCTCCACGCCGAGTTCCACGGCGCGGTCCTCGGCGTCGGAAAACGGCTCGGGGTCGACCACGCTGATCTGCAGCTTGCCGCCGGCGGCGGCGCCGAACTCGTCGAGCAGCTCGCGTACGCGCCGCGCGTGACTGCTGACCTGCGGTATGGCGTTCCCGGCTTCCCCGGAGTAGAAGAAATACAGGTTCAGCGGCTCGTCGATGTCGGCCAGCACGTCCCGGGTGCCGTCGGCCAGCGTGTACAGCTGGTTGCTGGTCAGATCGACGCGCATCCCGGACAGCAGCCGGTCGGCGACGGCGTTGACGCCGAGCAGCAGCACGCCCAGCAGGACCAGGCTCCCGATGGTGTACCAGCGTGTGGAGCGGGGTGTCGCAGGCATATCAGTCCGCCTTTTTCAGGTCGATGACAATGGCGCTGGCGTAGAGCCAGAAGCCGATCATCGCGGCAAAGTAAACGACGTCTCGCAGGTCCAGCACACCCTTACGGATCGCCTCGAAATGGGCGAGAAATCCGAGCGAGGCGAGCAGCTCGAGCAGCGCCTCCGGGAGCCAGGCGCGAAACGCTTCCAGGACCAGCGGGTAGCCGGCCAGGGTGAAGAAAAAACACACCACCACGGTGACGATGAAGGCGATCACCTGACTCGAGGTGGCAGCGGACATGCACATGCCGATCGCCAGGTAGCCGCCCGCCATCAGCAGACTGCCGAGGTAGGCCGCGAAGATCGCACCGTTGTCGGGTGCGCCCAGGTAGTTGACCGTTATCCACATCGGAAAGGTGAGCGCCAGCGCAATGGCGATGAAGCTCCACGCGGCAAGAAACTTCGCAAGCACCGCCTGCCACATGCTGATCGGCAGCGTCAGCAGTAGCTCGACGGTGCCGCTCTTGCGTTCCTCGGCCCAGGCGCGCATGGCGATCGCCGGAACCAGAAACAGGTACAGCCAGGGGTGAAAGGCGAAGAACGCCTCTAGATCGGCCTGCCCGCGCTCGTAGAACCCGCCCAGATAGAAGGTGAACACGCCGGTCAGCATCAGGAAGATCACCAGAAAGATGTAGGCCAGCGGGGTGGCGAAGTAGGCGGCAAACTCCCGCCGGAACAGGGCGGACACGGCATTCATGACAGGGCCTCGCGGGTGATGCTGCGGAACACCTCATCGAGCCGCCCGCGTTTCTGGTAGACGCCTTCCACCTGCAGGCCGCGGTCGCGCACCAGGTCGTTGACCCGGCCCAGCAGATCGGGCGTTCCGTTGCCGATCACCGTGATTTCACCGTGAACGTCGTCGTGCTCGACCGCGGCAACCCCAGGCAGGTCGTCCAGCGCCCTGAGCGCGGGGCCGGAATCGCGCAACTGCAGCGTGACCGCACCGTGCCAGCGCGAGCGTTCCGCCAGCGCCTGCGGCGTACCGTCTATCAGCATGCGGCCGTCGGCGATGATGATGGCCCGCGTGCACACCGCCTCGACTTCCTCGAGGATGTGCGTGGAAACGACGATGATCTTGCCCGCCGACATGTTCGCGATCAGCTTGCGAACCTCGTGCTTCTGATTCGGGTCCAGGCCGTCAGTGGGCTCGTCCAGGATCAGGACGCCGGGATCGTGCAGAATGGCCTGGGCCAGCCCCACGCGCCGGCGGAAACCCTTGGACAGGGTGTCGATGCGCTGCCTGAGTACCGTGTCCAGGTGCACGTCGCGGACCACGGTGTCGAGGCGCTGGCGGCGCGTGGTCCCACGCAGCCCGCGCATGTCGGCCATGAACTCGAGAAACCGGTCGACGTGCATGTCTCCGTAGGCCGGCGCGCCCTCGGGCAGATAACCGAGGTTGCGCTGTGCACGCAGGGTGTCATCCACGATGTCGGCGCCGCCGATGCGCACGGTGCCTGCGTCGGGGCGCAGAAACCCGGCGATCATTTTCATGGTGGTCGATTTGCCGGCGCCGTTGGGGCCGAGAAATCCCAGCACCTCGCCGGGTTTGACCGAGAAGCTGAGATCGTCCACCGCGACCTGCTCCTCGAAGCGTTTGCACAGACCTTCAATCTCTAACATAGTTGCTTTTCCGTAATGGCCGGTCATCCGCCCGGTGTTGCGCAGCGGCTTGCATGCGCGGTGACGCCGGGTCACCCGGCGGGCAATGACCCCCGGTTGTGTTTGTCGAGCGGGGATCAACGGGGTCCGTCATGCTGCGACGGCGCGCAAAAGATAGTCAATGCGTGGGAGATTTCAAGCCCCGCGCCATTCCGGCGGTGGCCAGAGCGCGTTTTGCGGGCGTGCGGGAAGGGTGTGGGGGCGTTTGTGCCCTAGCCGAGCAGCAGATCGCGGGTCGCTGCGATTTCCTGGGCGGCACGCTTCACCAGGCACTTGGGCAGGCCGTTCTCGTCGGCACCCAGCTTGCGCCCGGCGGGGGTTTCGGCCAGCGGCGGGAAGTCGCCCGATGCGCCGGCCTGGTCGGCCAGGTGCAGCTGCGCGACTATGACCAGATCACACAGATCGACCTCGGTTCCGTTGTCGCGATTCCAGTCGTCCGCGTGCTCGGCCGCCTCTATCAGCGGCTGGTCGAATCCCCAGTCGGTAAGCACCAGCACGCCGGCCGGTGCGCGCAGCTTGCCGATAGCACGCACCACGGCGCGCGTGCTGTCGGCTATCGGCCGCATGCGGTCGGCGTAGGTCAGCACCGGGATGGCGCCTATGTCGTGCGTCAGGCCGGCCAGCAGCGCCTGCTCGCAGGGGATCTTCGTGTACTCGCGGGCCAGCACGCAGCACATGGCGGCGACCTGGGCGCTGTGGCGGTAGACGTACTTGGCGATCTTGCCGATGTTTGCCGAGCGGGTCTTGAACAGGTCCCGCACCGCCAGCGCCACGGCCAGGTTACGCGTGGTCTTGAGCCCGAGCCGGTTCACCGCCTCGACCAGCGTACGGACGTTGTCCATGCCACCGTACATCGCGCTGTTGGCAGCCTGCACGATACGCCCGGTGAGCACCGGGTCCGATTGTACGATCTGTGCGACCTCGGCAACCCCGGCGTCGCAGCGGTTTATCGCGTCACGCACCGCCAGCGCGATGTCCGGCAACGAGGGCACGCGCAGCTTCTTTTCCGCGTAAGCGCCGTAGATGGTGGCGAGCACGGCCGCTTCCTCGGGCGACAGCTCGGTCTCGTCGACCTCGGTGGCCTCCTGCTGCTCCTCGCTCAACAGCATATCGGCGAGCTTGCGGTCGACGCGCAGGATGCGGGTCCCGCTCTTGGCGATGGCGGTCGTTCCGGGTTCGTGGAACAGCGGTGCGGCCGCGCGCGAGCTGCCGGCGCTGACCTTTTCCTCCTGGCCGCTGGCGTTCTTCAGTTGCACCTCGCCGCTCAGCACGTAGACCAGCCAGCGGTGCTCCTCGGCGTGCGCCAGCTTGTGCCGCCAGCCGAGGTCCTGGACCTCCGCTTTGTCGACCAGCAGCTGCAGATGCTCGGCCGACTTGAGGGTGGACAAAGGTGTCAAGTGTGCGAGGGAGTTGGCATTCAGGTCGCTTGTTTGTGTGGTTTGGGTCACGCCAGGCCAGATCTGTGCAGCGGTAGACTGCTACGTACAGCGGTTCGCCGCGTCAAAACTTGAGCTCATTGTGCGATGCACAAAAAGGCGTTCGGGCCGGCGACGTACCGCTCATCGGTCAAACCACGCCATCGAAGACGTAAGCGTTAGGCGGGACCCGGACAGTTTGCTATACATGGCGTCCATGAAACAGCGTACTCAAATCGGGTTCACTTTGGTCGAACTGATGATCGCCCTGGTGATAGCGGCAGTGCTGCTGGGCGTCGGGGTGCCCGCGCTGAGCAATTTCATGAGCAACAGCCGGATGATCTCGATCACCAACGATCTGGTCACCGCGCTGCAGTTCGCGCGCAGCGAAGCGGTCAAGCGTAACAATCCCGTCACTGTGTGCATCAGCACCAACGGGACCGCCTGCACCGGTGGCACGAACTGGGAGAATGGCTGGATCGTGTTCAACGACGTCAACGGGAACGCGGTGGTGGAAGGGGCGCTGATCGTGCGCTCGCGTGGTGCTATCGGCGGCGGCAACACGGTACGCGTGACCGGCGGCAACGTTAACAACTTCGTCCTGTTTACCGGCAACGGCTTTCCGCGCGACACCGCCAACAATATTCTGACGGGCACCTTCAGTGTCTGTGATGCGCGCGGTGCCGGCAGTGATGCCAGCGTCAACCTGACCGCACGCACTGTGCAGGTTGGCGCTTCGGGGCGGGTGCGTTCATCGGAAGTGCAAGGGAGCGTTACATGTCCCTGATCAAAAAACAGCGCGGCGTCGGCCTGATCGAGGTTCTGGCGGCGCTTTTCGTGCTCTCGGTCGGCTTGCTCGGCATCGCGGGGCTGCAGGCTCAGGGCCTGATCGCCGGGTTCGCCGCCAGCCAGCGCTCGGTGGCGGTGGTCAAGTCGTACGAGATCATCGAGCGCATGCGCGCCAACCCGGACGGCGTCAGAGACGAGAACGGGGTAACCAGCTACGCCTCGGCGATGAGCGGTCCGGGCGCGACGGTCAGCCCGTACTGTGCCGACCTGGATGGAAATCCCGGCGACGACTGCACTGTGTCGCAGCTCGCCGCATTCGATATCTTCGTCTGGAAAGACTCGATCGACGATGCTTTCCCGAACATGACCGGTCAGGGTTCGGTCGTGATCAACCTGGGTCCCACGCAGACCAGTCCCAGCAACGTGGTCGTCACCGTGCAGTGGACTGAGCGCGGCGTGGTTCAGAACTACAGCACGAACACCCAGTTCGTGCGGGTGCAGTGAGCATGAGCCGGCGCGATCGATCCATGGGTTACTCGGTGGTGGAACTGCTGGTCGCGCTGGTCATCGGCCTGGTGCTGCTGCTTGGCGTGATGGCCGTGTTCGTCACCAGCCGCACCAGCTTCGATGCGAGCGAGGTGCAGGCGCACATGTCGGATGACGGGCGATTCGCGATGACGCTGTTCGGCGAGGACCTGCGCATGGCGGGGACCTGGGGTACGAACAGCTTCACCAGCATGGTAGACAACCGCACGCTGGGCCCGGCAGAACGCCTGGCCTACCTGCCGGTGATGGCCGGCGACTGCGCCGTGTCGTTCTACACCAATCTCGATCTGGTGGTGTTCGCGAGCAACAACGCAAATCCTTTTCCGACGACCTGCATTCCGGGCACGGCGAATTATCTGGCGAACACCGACGTGCTGGTCGTGCGGTACGCTGACCCGACGCCGATTGCCGACAATCTCACAGCCAATGGTGTGGTCTACGTGCGCAGCGAGACCGGCAACTCCGTGCTGTTCAGGGGCACCGGAAACGCGGCCGACGTGCCGGCTTTCCCGACCAACGGGACCAACCACGTGCTGCGCATGCACATCTACTACGTGGCCAACTTCACCGAGGTCGCGGGCGACGGGGTTCCTTCGCTGCACCGTATCTCGCTAGAAGCCGGACCGACGCTGGTCGACGAGATGATCGTCTCGGGCGTGGAGAACTTCCAGGTGCAGCTCGGCTTCGACACCCAGCAGCCGGAACCCGACGGCAAGCCGAATCTGTACATCAACCCTGACAGCGCGATCATCAACTGGGCCAACCCGGTGGATATGGCGCGGGTGCGAGGCGCGCGCATCTGGATGCTGCTGCGCTCGGACAGGGGTCAGAGAACCGCCCCGGCGCCGGTCACCTACAGCATCGGCGGTGCGGACTTCACGCCCACGGCCACCGATCCGGTCGCTGGCAACTACAAACGCCTGCTGGTGTCGGGTGTTTACGACTTACGCAACTTTCCTCTGCAGGCCCCGCAATGATGCATGACAATCTGTTGCCCCGACAACGCGGCGCGGCCCTGATGGTCGGCCTGATGATGCTGATGGTGCTGACCCTGATCGGCATTACCACTATGGGTATGAACACCATGGAGCTGCGTATGGCCAGCAACGCGCAGAATAAATCCAATGCCTTCCAGGCGGCTGAGGCCGGCCTCGAGCTGGGCGTCGTCGCCACCAACGCAGACGACGTCAACAACGCGCAGGTAATTCCGCCGCCGGTGCTGACTAACGCCACGGCCACGGTCGGTTCGAGCTTCGTGGGCCTGATACCGGGCCGCGGCAGCGGCTTCACGGCGGGCGTCGCCTGCCCCGGCAGCAGCCCCGAGCGGACGCGTTGTGCGCATTTCGAGGTTCAGTCAATCGGCCAGCACCTGCAGTCCAACGCCAGCTCGACCCAGTTGCAGGGGTTCTATGTCCTGGCGCCGGCGCCCCAGTAATCGTTTCGGAGATACCGCTCATGCGACACGCAGTCATCAAATACGCGCTTGCAACCGCCCTTGCGCTGGTTGCCTCCACCGCCGGCTGGGCGACGATCATCCCCGTCGAGGAGGCCGTCGAGGCCGTGGCGCTCGAGGTGAGCCTTAATGAGAATCTGACCGGCACCGTGGGCGGGCGCTCCTGCCAGAGCTGCGACCTCAAGGAGTTTCCGGTTACCGGCGCGACCCAGGCTTACGAGAACAACGTGCGCGTCGATCTGCGCAAGCTCATAGACCGGCACGGCAAGCCGGCGACCATCATTTACAACATACGCAGCGGCGAGGCTACTCGGATCCTGTGGATTCGCTAGGTCAATTTGCGCGCTTCGCGCCTGCGCGGGGCGACACCAGTATTGGACGGAGACGACGATGAATAAGTTACCGAGTAACCGCGCGATCCTCGCGGGTGCCGTGCTGAGCGTGTTCACGAGCACGCCGGTGTTCGCCGACGACATCGAGATCTACGTGGGCGGCGGTGTGCTCTCCGCGACTCCGCCGAACGTGCTGTTCGCGGTCGATACCTCGGGTTCCATGGGATCGACGGTGGTTACGCAGGCGGCCTACGATCCGGCGACGGACTACTCCGGCCTGCCGACCTCGTGCGCCGAGTTCACTAATAATCGCATCTACTGGTCGACCGGCTCGGTCAATACCGACTGCATTCTCGCGGACTGGTTCGACACGGCTTACATGCGCTGCAATGCCAGCACGATTGCCGCCACCGGTTTCTACCAGGATCGGTTCGGGCGTTACTACAACAGCACCTGGCGCCCGCTCACCCCCGATGCCGCGCTCAAGCAGTTTGACGTGGAGTGCTCCTCCGATTCGGGCGTGCACGGCATCGACGCGGCGAACCCCCGTCGCTATGCCGAGGATGCCTCGCCCACCGGCTGGGCGGCGAGCGGCAGCAATGAGATCAACTGGCAGCTGCAAACCAACTACACGATCTACTCCGCGAACTTCATGAACTACCTGCGCAGCGACCCGACCGCGATCCGCACGCGGCTGAGCATCGTGCAGGAAGTGGTCGCCAACGTGATCAACAGTGTCAACGGCATCAACATCGGCCTGATGCGCTTCAGCCAGAACCAGGAAGGCGGACAGGTCTCGTACGCGATGGAGTCCATCAACACAGCGCGCACCGGCTTCATCAACGCCCTGAACGCGTACACGCCGGGCGGCCCGACGCCGCTGACGGAAGTGCTGTGGGAGGCGATGCGCTACTATCGCGGCGACGCGGTGGACTACGGCGTTGCCTCGCAGCCCGGACCGAGCGTAGCCTCCTCGCAGTTCAACGGCAGTTACATTTCACCGATTCAGCTCCAGTGTCAGCGCAACAGCGTGATTCTGCTCAGCGACGGCATGTCCAACGGTGACAATGGCCGCGACTTAAACTTGCAGGCGATGACTAATTACCAGACCGCTACGGGCGTCACCGACTGCCCGCACCCGCCCGAGCACGTCAGCAATGACGGCGACGCGGACGACGGCCAGTGTCTGGACCAGCTGGCCGCCTACATGGCCAACGAGGATCAGAGCGGAAGCGTGATCGACAATCAGTTCGTGCAGACCTACACGATCGGTTTTCAGCTCGACGACCCGCTGCTCAACGATACCGCGAACGCGGGCGACGGGCTGTATTTCACGGCTGACGATACCGTCGGTCTCACCAATGCGTTCACCGCGATCATCAACGAGGTGCTGGCCACCAACTCGACCTTCACCTCACCGGCCGTCTCGGTCAACGCGTTCAGCCAGACGCTCAACCGCAACGAGTTGTACTTCACCCTGTTCCGGCCCGAGCTCGGGCCGCACTGGGACGGCAACCTGAAAAAGTACACCCTGGACTTCGCTGTCGTGAACAACGAAACCGTGCCGGTGATCGAGGATGTCAACGGACAGGCGGCCATCGACCCCAACACGGGCTTTTTCGAACCCACCGCGCAGAGCTACTGGTCCTCAGGGGCGGACGGCGACGACGTGCGTATCGGTGGTGCGGCCTACGAGCTGACCAACAATCGCAACGTCTACACCTACACCGGCAGCGGGGCGCCGAGCAACGTGTCGCTGACGCTGGGCGACCACGCGCTGCACGAGTCCAATGGGATGCTCACCGAAGCCATGCTGGGCATGGCGCCGGGGGCCAGCAATCCCTCGCGCGTCGACATCCTGCAGTGGTCGCGCGGCGTGGACATCGACGGCGACTACGGTGCGGCCGGCGGTGCGCGCACGCAGCTGGGCGACCCGCTGCATTCTCAGGCGACCGTGGTGCAGTACGGCGGCACTTCGTCCAATCCGGACCTGACGGTCTTCTTCAGCAGCAACGACGGCTATCTGCACGCGATCGACGAGGACGACGGTACCGAGATCTTCTCGTTCGTGCCTCAGGAACTGCTGCCCAACCTGCCGTTGCTTTATACCAACAACGCCTCGACCTCACGACCCTATGGACTGGACGGCGCCGTGGTCACCTGGGTCAACGATGAAAACGGCAACGGGATCATTTCCGGCACCGACGAGCACGTGTTTGTGTATGTTGGCATGCGCCGCGGCGGCAACAACTACTATGCGCTGGACGTGACCAACCGCGCCGCGCCGGTGCTGAAATGGATGATCAGCAACGACCCTGACGGCGACGGCACACCGAGCGGCCCCTTTGCCGAGCTGGGCCAGACCTGGTCAACGCCGGTGGTGCGCGAAGTGCTGTTCAACGGCACACTTACCACGGTGCTGGTGTTCGGCGGCGGCTACGACGTTGATCAGGACGACAACGACGAGCCCGAGGATGACGATGTCGGTCGTGCCATCTACGTCGTGGATGCGGACACCGGTCAGCGTCTGTGGTGGGCCGGTCCGGAGGGCTCGGGCGCGAATCTGGAGCTCACGAACATGACCAACAGCATCCCCGCGCAGGTCAACGCGGTGGATATATCCGGCAACGGGGTCGTCGACCGGTTGTACGTCGGTGATACGCGCGCGCAGTTCTGGCGCATCGACATCGACGAGGCGAACACCGGCGCGGGCAGTTTCGCCAGGGGCGGACGCATCGGATTGTTCTCGGATGACAATGAGGAGGACAACCGGCGTTTCTATCATGCCGCTGACCTTGCGGTGATCGCCCCGGTCGGCCGGCAGCCCTACATCGCCATCGTGATCGGCTCGGGTTACCGTGCGCACCCGTTGAACATGGTGATCGAAGACCGGATTTACATGCTCAAGGACACGAACATTTTCGCGGCGCCGGCGACTTATGTGACCATCGACGAGGGTGATCTGTTCGACGCCACCAACAACGTCATCGGCGAGGGCAACTCGACCCAGCAGTCGGCGGCGCTGGCGAATCTGCAATCCGCCGCGGGCTGGTTCATCCAGCTCGAAGATCCGCCCACCGGCGACTTCATCGGCGAGAAGGTGCTCGGGCGTCCGCTGATCGTGGCCGGCCAGGCCGTGGTGCCGAGCTTCATTCCGAACGACCCGGCCGCGGGCGGTCCGGTGTGCGGGCCCAACGAGGGCACCGGCCTGCTGTACTTCCTGAACGTGGCGGATGCCACGCCGTTAGCCAATTACGACAACGCCGGCAACGAAACGGATCTGACGCGCTCCGACCGGACGCTGCGCCTCTCGCGGGGCGGCATCGCGCCGTCGCCGACCCTGATCATTGCGCAGGACGGCACCGGCACCACGCAAGCCGCAGGTTGCGCGGGCACCGACTGCTTCAGGATGCCGAACCCGCGCGTGCCGACCAAGACGTACTGGTTCGAGTTCTGATGAATGGGGCGTGTCGCCAGCCTCGGGCTGGCGGCATGCCGAGTTAGACGGGAGATTATGTGAATGGTTAGAAAATGCGCCGGGTTTACCCTGACCGAGGTTATCGTCACGGTCGCTATCGTGGCGATTATCGGCGTCGTCGCGGTACCGAGCTACTTCAGCTATCTTCAGGATTCCCGCCGTGCGGAGGCGCACACGGCATTGCTGGCTCTGGCGCAGGCGCAGGAGCAATGGTTCATCAACAACAACACCTACACCGGTACGGTCGCGAACCTGCAGCCCCTTATTCCTGCCATCGTGAACAACAACATCCAGCAAGGCAACTATGCTTATGCCATCACGGCTGCCAACAACACTGCCTTCACGCTGACTGCGACCGCACAAGCCGCACAGGCTGGCGACACGGCGTGCTCGGTTATCACATTGACCTCGGCGGGCGCACAGACCCCGGCCGGGTGCTGGGCGAACTAGCCGCGTGTCGTACGCGTCATCGCGTACGTCTCCCTGTAGCAATTGATCTGACAGGGATGACACGTGCGCTGCGGCCATTGCCGCAACCGGAAGCGCTCAGGTGTCGCGCAGCGCCTTCGGGAGGTTGAACGACACGTTTTCGCTGAGCCCGCCCAGCTCCTGCACATCTTCGGCGCCCAGGCGGCGCAGATGTGCCACCAGATCCTGCACCAGCGTTTCCGGCGCCGAGGCGCCGGCGGTGACGCCTACGCACCGTTTGCCGCGCAGCCACTCCTTGCGGATATCCAGCCCGCCGTTGATCAGATGCGCCGGGACCCGGCGCTGCTCGGCGATCTCGCGCAGCCGGTTCGAGTTCGAGCTGTTGGCCGAGCCGACGACCAGAATCAGGTCGGCCTGCGCCGCGAGCTTCTTGACGGCGTCCTGTCGGTTCTGAGTGGCATAGCAGATGTCTTCACGCTGCGGCGCTTTGATGCCGGGAAACTGCTCGAGCAGCGCCGCGATGATCTGTTGCGTGTCGTCGACGGACAGGGTGGTCTGTGACACGAACGCCACGCGCTCAGGATCACTGACCTCGAGCGCTGCCACGTCGCCTGCGTTCTCGACGAGATGGATACGCCCGCCGGATGCAGCGTCGAATCGGCCCATGGTACCTTCCACTTCCGGGTGCCCCGCGTGGCCTATCAGCACGACGTCGCGCCCCTCGCGCGAGTAACGCAGCACCTCCATGTGTACTTTGGTGACCAGCGGACAGGTCGCGTCGAACACGTGCAGCTGCCGTCTGGCCGCCTCGTCTTCCACCGCCTTCGACACACCGTGCGCGCTGAAGATCACGGTGGCGCCGTCGGGTACGTCGCCCAGCTCCTCGACGAACACCGCTCCTCGCGCGCGCAGACCCTCAACCACGTGGCGGTTGTGCACTACCTCGTGGCGCACGAATATCGGCGCACCGAACTTCTCGAGCGCGCGCTCCACGATTTCGATCGCGCGATCGACGCCTGCGCAGAAGCCGCGCGGATTGGCCAGTAAAACCTGCATCAACTCGACATTCTAGCAAATGGGGACATTCTGTTTATCGGCGGTGCGTGGTCGGTCGATTCAGAGGGAATGTCCCAATTCACTGCGGCGGCGCCACCGCGACGACCTCCACCTCGAAATCGACCGTGTGCCCGGCCAGCGGGTGGTTGAAGTCGACCTCCGCGTGGTCGGCGCCCACCGCGAGCACGGTACCGAGCACCTCCTCCCCCTCGGGCAGCTGGAACTCGATGATCTGTCCGGGTGCCGGATGCATGTCGGGCGGAAAGTCCTGCAGCGCGATCTGCTGGCGGTTGTCCGGGTCGCGCAGCCCCCACGCCTGCTCCGGACGCAGCCGGCGCGTGTCCCGCTGTCCGGCACGCAGACCCAGCAGGCAGAGCTCGAGCTGCTCGGGAAAGGTGCCGTCGCCGACGTGGATCTCCAGCGGCTCGGCTTCCTCGAAGTTCGACTCCGCCACCGTGCCGTCCTCGAGCGTCACCCGGAAGCGCAGAGTGATGCGGCTGCCGTAGACGACCGAGCGCATCTCAATGCTCCCGGCGCGCAAACAGACTGCTCGCGATCAGAATCGCGGCACCGACGCTGATCGCCGAATCGGCCACGTTGAAGGTCGGCCAGTACCATTTCTCGTAGTACACCTGGATGAAATCGACCACGTGTCCGTAGGCGATGCGGTCGATCAGGTTGCCGAGTGCGCCGCCCAGCACCAGTGACAGCGAGGCGGCCAGCCACTTTTCCTGCCGCTTCACGCGAGTCAGCCACACCGCGAGCGCGACGCTGACCGCGCTGCTCAGGACGATGAAAAACCAGCGCTGCCAGCCGTCTGCGTCGGACAGGAAACTGAACGCAGCGCCCTCGTTGTACATCAGCGTGAGGTTGAAGAACGGCAGCACCGGCGCCGCCTGGTGCAGTTCCAGTTGCGCGTCGGCGATCAGCTTCGTGATCTGATCGAGCACCACCACGCCGCCTGCGAGTACCCACCACGGCAGGGTGCGTTGGAAAGCGCTCATGCCGGGCGCATCGACCGGCGCAGGCTCGGGCCGGCAGCGTTCACGCGAACGCGCGTTGCTCGCCATCGCCCCCGCCGATGTTCGTGACGCAGCGCGCACACAGCTCCGGGTGCGCGGGATCGCTGCCCACATCGGCGCGCTGATGCCAGCAGCGGACGCATTTGGGATGGGTCGAGGCGCGCGCGCGGATCCACAGCTCGTCACCGGCGTCCTCGGCGCGCACCGCCTCATCCGGTTTAGCTCTGAGCGGTGCGACCGTGGCTTCCGAGGTGATGAGCACGAAGCGCAGTTCCTGGGCGGCGAGTTGCAACGCATCGCGTAGATCGCCGTCGCAGTACAGGGTTACGTCGGCGTTCAGCGATGAGCCGATGTCGCCTGCCACGCGCAGCTTCTCGAGCTCCTTGGAGACCGCCTGGCGCGCCGCGATCACGCGCTCCCATTGCGCGCGGCTCGGTGAATCGTGGTCGTCCAGTGCGAACAAACCGGTGTAGTAGGTTTCCAGAAAAACCGACGCACCGCGCGCGCCCGGCAGGTGGTGCCAGATTTCGTCGGCGGTGAAGCTGAGCACCGGCGCGATCCAGCGCACCAGGGCTTCGGCCACGTGATACATCGCAGTCTGCGCCGAGCGCCGGCCGCGGCTGTCGGCGGGCATGGTGTACTGGCGGTCTTTGATGACGTCCAGGTAGAAGGCGCTCAGGTCGATGGCGCAGAAACCGTGGATCTTCTGGTAGACCAGATGGAAGTTGTAGTCGTGGTAAGCGCGCTCCAGGTCTTCCTGAATGCGCGATGCGCGATCCACCACCCAGCGGTCGAGCGGCAGCATGTCTTGCGGCGCGAGTCCGTCGGCCGCGGGTTCGAAGCCGTCCAGGTTGCCGAGCAGGAAGCGTCCCGTGTTGCGGATGCGCCGGTACGCATCGGCGGTGCGCTTGAGTATCTCATCGGACACGCTCATTTCGCCGCGGTAGTCGGTCGCCGCAACCCACAGCCGGATGATGTCCGCACCGAGCGTTTTCATGACCTGTTGCGGTGCGACCACATTGCCCAGCGACTTCGACATCTTGCGGCCGTTCTGATCGACGGTGAAGCCGTGTGTCAGGACCTGTCGATACGGCGCGTGACCGTAGATCGCCACGCAGGTCAGCAGCGATGAGTGAAACCAGCCGCGATGCTGGTCGGAGCCCTCCAGATACATGTCGGCCGGAAAGGTCTGGCCGGGACGGCGCTTGAGTACGAACTCGTAGGTCGATCCGGAATCGAACCAGACGTCGAGAATGTCTTCGCTTTTCTCATACTGCCCGGCCTCGGCGCCCAGCAGCTCGCCCGCGTCCAGATCCCACCATGCCTGCACGCCGTGCTGTTCGATACGCTGCGCCACCTGCTCGAGCAGGTCGGTCGTTTCAGGATGCAGCTCGCCGGTGCGCCTGTGCACGAACAGTGAAAGCGGCACGCCCCATACGCGCTGGCGTGAGATGCACCAGTCGGGACGCGTCTCCATCATCGCCTCGATGCGCGCCTGTCCCCAGCTCGGTATCCACTTCACCGCCTTGATGCTCTTCAGCGCGCCTTCGCGCAGGCCGTGCCGGTCCATGCTGATGAACCATTGCGGCGTGGCCCGGAAGATCAGCGGCGTCCTGGTGCGCCAGCAGAACGGGTAGCTGTGCTGAAACGGTGCCTCTGCCACCAGCGCGCCGCGCTCGCGCAGGACCTCGAGCATATGTTCGTCGATCCTGTGCACGTGCTCACCGGCGAACAGCGCTACGTGCGATTCGAACACCCCGTCGCCGTTGACCGGATACAGCAGCTCCAGGCCGTAGCGCTGCCCGACGATGAAATCGTCGACGCCGTGATCCGGCGCCGTATGCACAGCCCCCGTCCCCTGATCGATGGTCACGTGCTCGCCCAGGGTGACCGGAGAAACGCGGTCGTAAAAGGGGTGGTGCAGCGCTTGCCCTTCGAGCGCTGCGCCCGGGCAGCGGCCCACGATGCGATAGTCGTCCACGCCGTAGCGTTTCATCACCGTGTCGACCAGCGCGCTCGCCATCACCAGCCGTTCTTCGCCGGCGCCCACGTCGCAGGCCACCAGCGCATATTCGAGCTCCGGATGCACGGATACCGCCAGGTTACCCGGCAGCGTCCAGGGTGTGGTGGTCCAGATCACCACCGCCACCGGCGTGTCCAGCGCTTCGCGGTCGCTGAACGCCTCGAGAAAGGCGCTCGTGTCGCAGGGCACGAAGCGCACGTCCACGGACTGCGAGGTCTTGTCCTCGTACTCGACTTCCGCCTCGGCCAGCGCCGAGCGCGCGCCGACGCTCCAGTACACCGGCTTGGTGCCCCGGTACACGTGACCCCGCGCGATGATCTTGGCCAGCGTCCTGACGATATCCGCCTCGGAGGTGAAATCCATGGTGCGGTACGGCTGGTCCCAGTCGCCAAACACGGCCAGGCGCTTGAAGTCGCGCATCTGATCGGCGATCTGCTCGGTGGCATACGCGCGGCAGCGCTCGCGGAATGTGGCGACGTCGACCTTGTGCCCGGGCTTGCCGATCTTCTTTTCCACCTGGTGCTCGATCGGCAGCCCGTGGCAGTCCCAGCCGGGGATGTAGCAGGCATCGAAGCCGGCCAGCTGCTTGCTCTTGACGATCAGATCCTTCAGGGTCTTGTTGACCGCATGGCCGATGTGAATCTGGCCGTTTGCGTAGGGCGGGCCGTCGTGCAGGATGAAGGGCGGCCTGCCCGTCGCGACCTCGCGGATGCGCGCGTGAATGCCCATCTCCACCCAGCGCTCGAGCATCTGCGGCTCGCGCTGCGCCAGGTTGGCTTTCATCGGAAAGCTGGTTCTGGGCAGATTGAGGGTGTCTTTGTAGTCGCCCACGCAGGGTTCCTGAAGGCTCGGCCAAAACCCTCAATTTGACTGGAAAGCCGGAGTAATATCAAGCGCTTAAATCGTGGTCCGCTACGGGTTCTGCGCGAAGTAAGCCTGCGCCGCGGCGCGGTCGGCGTGCACCTGTTGCTGCAACGCGGGTAACGAGGCGAACTTGCGCTCGTCGCGAAGCTTGTGCCGGAAGCACACGCTCAGCCGCTGGCCGTAGATATCCGCGGCGAAATCGAAGCAGTGCACTTCCAGCACCAGGCGCTCACCGCTGACGGTGGGGCGTGTGCCGAGATTGGCCACACCCTGCAGCCGGGCGCCGTCCTGCAGCGTGGCTTCGACTGCGAACACGCCGCGCAACGGCGGGCGCACCCGCCCCAGATCCACGTTGGCGGTCGCAAAGCCGAGCGTGTTTGCCAGGCGTTGCCCGTAAACGACCCGCCCGCAAATGGCGTAAGGCGCTCCCAGCAGGCGTGCCGCACCGGCGAAGTCGCTGCCACCGAGCAACTCGCGGATGCGCGTGCTGCTGACCCGTTGCGCGCCGCTGCGCAACGTTTCGGTCGGTGAGACGGCGAAGTCGCGGGTCTCCGCCAGCCGGGTGAGCAGCGCCATGTCCCCGCGCCGTCCTTTACCGAAGCGGAAATCGTCGCCAACCACCAGGTGCTTCACGTTCAACCCGTCGAGCAGCACGCGCTCGACGAACGCTTCGGGCTCGAGTTCGGCAAGGCGTGTATTGAAGTTGAGGAGCAGCAGCCGGGCAACGCCGAGTGCGCGGATGCGCACGAACTTGTCGCGCAGGCGCATCAATCGGGGCGGCGCGTCGTGCGGGCGGAAAAACTCCTGCGGCAGTGGTTCAAAGGTGATCACGCAGGCGCTGAGCGCCTGTTCGCGCGCGCGCTCGACGACGCTGGTGATGACCGCGGAATGCCCCAGGTGCACACCGTCAAAATTGCCGATGGTTGCGACACAGCCGGGCTGGGGCGCACGCAAACTCTGCATGCCGCGCAGCAGCTTCATTCAGGGGGTCGAGAGATCGGGCAGCGATCGCGCTGCGGGCGAGCGCGGTCCGCTCGCCGGTCCGGCGCGATCCTGTGTGCGCTCAACGGCTGGGGTCACGGTACTCGTTCCATGGTGTGCGCATTATCCATAGACCGGAAAAATAAACTGCGACCGCGGTCGCTATCAAGGCCGCCAGCACACCGGTGCGCAGCCAGGCCCCCCATTGCGACCAGCTAGTGACAGCCGGGGTCAGCCACCAGAGAGCAAGCAGCATTGCACCGCAGGCCAGCGCGATGCGCGCGCTGCTGCGCAACCAGCCGGCGCGTGGCCGGTAGATATCGGCGGCGCGCAATCGCTGATATAGCAGCCGCGACTGCAACCAGGCGGCGGCGCTGGAGGCGAGCGCCAGGCCGGTATGCGGCGCATCGTTGTCCACGAGGACCAGCGCGAACACGAACACCACGTTCATGCCGGCGTTGGCCAGCAGCGCTACGATTGCGCAGCGTACGGGGATCCGGGTTTCCTGGCGCGCGAAAAATGCCGCGGAGAGCACTTTGGCGGCGATGAAGGCGGGCAGCCCTAGGGCATACGCCATCAGCGCCAGACCGGCCTTATAGGTATCGTCCGCGGTGAACTGGCCGTACTGAAAAATGCTCGCCAGGATCGGGAACGACAGCGCCACCAGCCCGAGTCCTGCCGGGACACCGATCAGCGCCGTCAGGCGCAGCGCCCAGTCCAGCGTCTCATCGAAACTGTCGGTCGAAGCCCTGGCGTAGTGCGAGGACAGATGCGGGAGAATCACCGTGCTCAGCGCAATACCGAACACCCCTAGCGGGAACTCCACCATGCGATCGGAGTAGTAGAGCCAGCTGACGCTGCCGGCCACCAGAAACGAGGCGATCACCATGTCCAGCAGTATGTTCAGCTGTGCGACCGAGGAGCCGAACAGAATCGGCAGCATGTTGGTGCGGATCTTCGTGACGCCCGGATCCCGCCAGTTCCAGCGCGGCCGCTGCAGCAGCCCGAGCCGTGCCAGCAGCGGGAGCTGAAACAGCAGCTGCGCGATGCCGGCGATGAGCACGCCCCAGGCAAGCGCCACGATCGGCTCGTCAAGTCGCGGCGCGATGAGGAGCGCGGCGCCGATCAGGCTCAGGTTCAGCAGCACCGGTGTGAAGGCGGGCAGCGCAAAGCGGCGGTAGGTGTTGAAGATTCCCCCGGCGCAGGCGACCAGCGAGATCAGCAGCAGATAGGGGAACGTGAGACGCAGCATGTCGCCCGCGAGCGTCAGGCGGTACGGGTCATCGAGAAACCCCGGCGCGAACACGACGATGAGCCACGGGGCACCCGCCACGCCCAGCGTGGTCACCGGCAGCAGCACGCCGCCCAGCGTGCCGATCACGTTGCTCGCGAGTGCACGCTGCTCCTCGGCGCTGCGGGTCTCCTTGTACTCGCCGAACACGGGCACGAAAGACTGGGCGAACGCGCCTTCCGCAAACAGGCGCCGAAACAGGTTCGGTATCTTGAACGCGACGAAGAACGCGTCCGCTGCGGCGCTGGCGCCGAACACCTGGCCGATCACGATGTCGCGCAGCAATCCCGAGATCCGGGAGATCAAGGTCATCGACCCGGTCACCAGGCCGGCTTTCAACAGGCGCGATTCAGCCGGCACTTTGCACCGGGTTGGAGGATCCGGGCTCAGCCGGACGCTTGCAGTATGCTTGCAGGTTGCTTTGTGCGGAGATCAAGCGGGCTGCGCCGTTGGAACCGCGCGCAGTGTAGCACTCTGTGGTAGCGCAGGCGGGGACGCATTGTGGCGCAACCCGCGCCGGGGGTGGCGGAATTGGTGCGGCGTTGCCCGGAGGGACGGGCCGCGATCAGCCGGCGGCGAGGTCTCTGATGCGCTGATTCAGGCGGCTTTTATGACGCGCCGCCTTGTTCGCGTGCATGAGCCCCTTTTTCGTCGCGTTGTCGATCACCGGAACCGCGTTCTTGTAAGCGGCCGCGGCAGCCTCGCGGTCGCCACTCTCGATCGCAGCCACGACTTTCTTGATGTAGGTGCGCGCCATCGATCGCTGGCTGGCGTTGTGACGCCGGCGCCGTTCGGACTGACGGGCGCGTTTGCGCGCCTGGGGGGTGTTGGCCAAGAATCCTCTCCGCTGATCGGGTGCTGCGAAAGGCGCGCGATTATGGGGCGTGCCCGCGGGCGTGTCAAATGCGCGCCGTGTCGCGCCTCATTCGTCGGGCGTCGGCGCCAGCGTGATGACCATGTTGTCGCGGTCGATCAGCTCGGGCTCGTCCACGTAACCGAGAATCGATTCGATCGCGCCGCTCGGCCGGCCCTGAATCTGGCGGGCTTCGGCCGCGCTGTAGTTGACCAGGCCGCGGGCGATCTCGGCGCCGTTGTCGTCGATGCACGCCACCACTTCGCCGCGCACGAAGTCCCCGTGTACCGCGGTCACGCCGACCGCCAGCAGGCTCGAGTTCCGCTCCAGCAGCGCCCGCCCGGCGCCGTCGTCGAGCACCAGCGTGCCGCGCAGCTGCAGCTGGTTGGCCAGCCACTGCTTGCGCGCCAGGAGCGGCGCGTGATCGGGCGTGAGCACACTGCCGAGCACTTCGCCGCCGCGCAGCCGCGCCAGCACCTCGTGCGTACGCCCGGAGGCGATGACCGTGGTGGCGCCTGACCCCGCCGCGCGCCGCGCGGCAAATACCTTCGTGATCATGCCGCCGCGTCCCAGCATGGACAGGCTTGGCCCCGCCAGCGCGTCCAGGCGTGCGTCGTTGGCCCGCGCCTGCGCGACCAGCTGTGCGTCGGCGTGGTGCTTGGGGTCTTTGTCGTAGAGCCCTTCCTGGTCGGTGAGGATCACCAGCAGCTCGGCTTCCACGAGGTTGGCGACCAGCGCCGCCAGCGTGTCGTTGTCGCCCAGCCTGATCTTGTCACCGGCCACCGTGTCGTTCTCGTTGACGACCGGGATCACGCCCAGGCGCAGCAGGGTGCGCAGCGTGGAGCGGGCGTTCAGATAGCGCTGCCGGTCCGCGAGGTCGTCGTGCGTCAGCAGCACCTGCGCGGCGTGCAGGCCGTGCGTCTGAAAGCAGCTTTCGTAGGCCTGCACCAGTCCCATCTGCCCGACCGAGGCGGCGGCCTGCAGCTCGTAGAGCGCGCGTGGACGGGTTTGCCAGCCGAGCCGGCGCATGCCTTCAGCCACCGCGCCGGAGGACACCAGGACCACCTCACAGCCGTTCTCGCGCAGGCGTGCCAGCTGATCGCCCCAGCCGGCGATCGCCGAGCGGTCCAGGCCGCGGCCCTCGTCGGTGACGAGCGAGCTGCCGACCTTCACCACCCAGCGGCGTGCGGATTTCAGGGCCTCACGTGTCATGCTCTGCTTCGCGTTGCGGCTGCAGGTAAGCGTACACCGCCTGGCAGAGTTTTTCGGTGCCGTCGCGCCGCAGGGCCGATACCCGGAACACCGGCCCCTGCCACTCGAGCCCCGCCAGCAGGCTGGCGCAGCGCCGCTCGGCTTCGGCCGGATCGAGCAGGTCCAACTTGTTCAATACCAGCCAGCGTTCCCGGCCGGCCAGCTCGGCGCTGTACTTGCGCAACTCTGCGAACAGCGCGCGGGCGCCGCGCTCCAGCGGCTCGCCGCCCTCGCCGTCGGCCAGGTCCACGACGTGCAGCAGCAGGCGGGTGCGCGCCAGGTGCCTGAGAAAGCGTATCCCCAGTCCGTGGCCGTCAGCGGCGCCCTCGATCAGGCCGGGGATGTCGGCCATCACGAAGCTGCGTCCCGGGCCCACGGACACCACGCCCAGATGGGGGTGCAGGGTGGTGAAGGGGTACTCGGCCACTTTGGGGCGGGCCGCCGACACGGCGCGGATCAGCGTGGACTTGCCGGCGTTGGGGTAGCCGAGCAGGCCGACGTCGGCCAGCACTTTAAGCTCCAGGCGCAAACCGCGGCGCTCCCCCGGCTTACCCGGCGTCGACTGGCGCGGCGCGCGGTTGGTAGAGCTCTTGTAACGGGTGTTGCCGAGGCCGTGGTAACCGCCCTTGGCTACCAGCAGCCGGCTCGTGGCCCCCGTGAGATCGCCCAGTTGCTCTTCGGTCTGCGCGTCGTACACCAGGGTACCCGGCGGCACCGCGATGTGCAGATCGTCGCCCGAACGTCCGGTGCGGTTGCGGCCCATGCCGTTGCCGCCGCGCTCGGCGCGAAACATGCGCGTGTGCCGGAAATCGGCCAGCGTGTTGAGATTGGCGTCGACCGCGAGATAGACGCTGCCGCCGTCGCCGCCGTCGCCGCCGTCGGGGCCGCCCCGGGGGATGAAGCGCTCGCGCCGGAAGCTCACGCAGCCGCTGCCGCCGTCTCCGGCGATCACTTCAATGCTGGCTTCGTCGACGAATTTCATGCCGGTTGAAAAACAAAACCCCGTCGGGACGGGGTTTTGCGGCAGTTGGCGTTGCGACCCCGTCAGGCCGGTACGACGTTCACGTATTTCCGGTTCAGCGGGCCCCTGACACGGTACTCCACGACACCGTCGGTCAGCGCGAACAGCGTGTGGTCCTTGCCGCAGCCGACATTCTCGCCCGGGTGAAAGCGCGTGCCGCGCTGGCGTACCAGGATGTTGCCGGCGCGGGCGCGCTCGCCACCGAACAGCTTGATACCGAGGCGTTTCGACTCCGAGTCACGCCCGTTTCGCGTACTGCCGCCTGCTTTTTTATGTGCCATAGCGTGCTCCGCCGGCTAGCCGCTGATTGCGGTTATCTCCAGCTCGGTGTAGTTCTGCCGGTGCCCCATCTGCTTGCGGTGATGCTTGCGGCGCCGGAACTTCACGATCTCGACCTTGCGGCCACGGCCGTGGCCTTTCACCAGCGCCGAGACCTTGCCGCCCTGCACGTAGGGGGTACCGACCTTGACATTATCGCCATCGGCGATCATCAGGACGCTGTCCAGCTCCACGGTGGCCCCTTCGGCGCTGTCCAGGCGCTCGACCCGCAGCTTGTCGCCTTCAGCGACCTTGTACTGCTTGCCTCCGCTTTTGATGACTGCATACATGACTGAGGTGAGGTCCCGTCGGACGGCAGAAAAAGAGGCGGAAGTGTACTTAAGGCGCCCCTCAGGGTCAATCCAGCGGCGTCCCGGCCGCGAACCCGCCCGGCCTGCCCGAGCGGCTGACGCGGGAGCGGTTCCGGCATGCACTCCCCTGCCGGCACCCGGGCGGTTTGGCTTTATGTCCTCAACCACCTCAGCTACATTTCCGGTGTCAGGCAGGCGCCGATGCCTGCCAGGGTGGGCGCCCGCTGATGTATGAAGAGATCGAAAACCTGCTGGCCACGCCGATGCGCAGCGTCGATGAGACGATTCGGCGACGTTTGCAATCCGATGTGGCCCTGGTCAACCAGCTGGGCAATTACATCGTTGCGAGCGGCGGCAAGCGCCTGCGCCCGCGCCTGGTGCTGATGAGCGCCGGCGGCGCCGGCTATACCGGCGACGCCCACGTGACGGTTGCCGCGATCGTTGAGTTCATCCACACCGCCACGCTCCTGCACGACGACGTCGTCGACAGCTCCAGTATGCGGCGCGGCCGGGAAACCGCCAACGCGGTGTGGGGGAACGAAGCGGCGGTGCTGGTCGGCGATTTTCTGTACTCGCGCGCTTTCGAGATGATGGTCGAGGTGGGCAGCATGCGCATCATGGAGATTCTCGCCCACACCACCAACACCATCGCCGAGGGCGAGGTGCTGCAACTGCTGCACGTACACGACCCCGACACGTCCGAGCAGCGCTACCTGGAGGTGATCCGCGACAAGACGGCGAAGCTGTTCGAGGCGGCGGCCCGGCTGGGGGGCGTGCTGGCAGGGGTCGATGCCGCCCGGGAGCAGGCCCTCGCCGACTACGGGCTGCATCTGGGTCAGGCGTTTCAGCTGATTGACGACGTGCTCGACTACGCCGCCTCGGCGCAGGCGCTGGGTAAGAACGTCGGCGACGACCTCGCCGAGGGCAAACCGACCTTGCCGCTGATCCTGGCGATGCAGCGCGCCTCGGCGGCCGACGCCGCGCTGATCCGCCGGGCGATCGAGGAGGGCGGCGCGGAGCACCTCGAGCGGATCTTAGCGATCGTGCGCGAGACGGGTGCCCTGCAGACAGTGCGTGAGCGTGCGCACGAGGAAGCCGACAGCGCCCGTACCGCACTGGAGGCCATGCCCGACAATGAGTATGTGCGCGCGCTGCGCGAGCTCGCGGCGTTTGCCGTGCAGCGCGATTACTGAGCGGCGCCGTAGATTTCCGAATCCGGCCGGAACGCCAGCCACGCGAAGGCGAAGTGCACGCCGCCGGTCAGCGCCTTCAGCGCCTTGCCGCGCATCGGACCGGCTGTGCACTCACCAAGCAGGTTCCAGGTGGACTCTGTTTCCGTGTCCACGATGTGCCCGTCGCGGACCGTGAATTCCAGCAGCTTGCCGTCGATTCGGCGCTCGAACGCATTGGCGGCCGGCACCGTGCGTCCATCGGCGATCTTCGCGGTGTCGAGTACCGAGGCGGTATTGGCTTTGCTGAACACCACCAGCTGCAGGTCGCCGAACGTGTCGTTGATCACCGGCTGGTCGCGCAGCGCCTTGAAGGGGTACAGTCGGTGGCGGCCGCCGCTGCCGACGGCCAGCACGCGTTCCATGGCCGGCAGCCGCGGATCGGCAGGCTCATCGAGCAGGAACGGCTGGTTGTCCATGTCGTCGTAGCCGCGGTATGGGTTGCGGCCGTAGTCGCGGAAGAAACCGGTTTCAGTGGACAGCACCTTGCCATCCGGGTGGCTGGCGCTGAAGTCCGCGAAGGCGACGATACGTGTCGGCAGCTGGGTCAGCGTGTCACCGGCGTACTCGCCGACGATGCCCGCGCCGTTGAACTGCTGCCACCAGGTTTCGGTCTGGCGGTCGTACATTACAAGATCGCTCTTGCGCAGCCGCCCGGTGGTGCCGAAGTCGAGCACCTGGCCGCGATGGCGCCGATCGAAGATGATCGAGGCGTTGCACAGCGGGCAGAAGGTGACCGATAGCGGCACCCCGCCGACTTCGTCGTTGACGATCTCGTGCCAGATCAGGATCTGCAGCGGGTAAGCCCGCGCATCGCCGTTGTAGTCGGCGACGATCACCGGCTCACGCGGATCGAGATCCTCCGCAGCTTGCGCGACCGAGATGAACTTCGGCCGGTCAATGGCAGGAATCCCGTCTTTCGGCGGTCCGCCCGAGCGGATCTCGGACATGTCGACGGTGCGCTTGTCGAAATCCGTCTTCGGCCATTCGGTGTCGGAGAACGCCGGGCTGAACGGCGCCAGGCCGAACGCTTTCAGCACCAGCCAGCCGATCACTGCGAGAACCCCGATACGCAACGCGGGTCGCGCCCAGCTAAGCGGATTGATGGTCATCGTCTATCGCCCTCCGTTTGGTTTTTCCCGCCCGAACGCGCGCCGCCGAGTAAACGTTAGAGCCCCGCGACCGCCAGAGGTTCGCCGCTCAGCGCAACTCGGCGAGCAGCGCCTCGATCATACTGCGGGCCTGGCGCAGATAGGCGCCGCCGAACAGGTTGAGGTGGTTGAGCACGTGATACAGGTTGTAGAGCGTTCTGCGCTGCGCGTAACCCGTGCGCAGCGGCCGCCGGTCGCGGTAGGCAGCGTAGAAATCCGCGCCGAAACCGCCGAACAGCTCGGTCATGGCGAGATCCGTTTCAGCGTCGCCGTAGTAGACGGCGGGATCGAACACCGCCGGTGCGCCGTTCCCGGCGTAAGCGAAGTTTCCCCGCCACAGGTCGCCGTGCAGCAAGGAAGCGGCCGGCACGTGACCGCGCAGCAGCTCTATTACCCGCTCCTGCAGCTCGCGGCCCGCCTGCAACCGCGCGCCGTATCCGTGCCGCTCTGCCAGGTCCAGTTGAAAACCCAGGCGCAGCTCGCGCCAGAACTGCGCCCAGTCGTCCCGGCAGTCATTGCATTGAGGGGTCGTGCCGATGGTATTGTCGCGGGTCCATCCGTAGCGCTCGCCCCGGGTCTCATGCAGTTCAGCCACGGCGGCGCCGGCCGCTCGCTCGTCGCCGCCGTTGCGCAAACGCAGGTACTCCATCGCCAGGTAGGCCTGTCCGTCATGCACGCCGTGGCAGATCGGCCCGGGGACGCACAGCGCGCCGCTCGACGCCAGCGCCTCGAGTCCGCGGGCTTCGGCGGCGAACATCGTACCGGTATCGGCCGCGTTGAGTTTGACGAAGAACCGCCGCTCGGCGCATTCGAGCAGAAACGCGCGGTTGATGTCACCGCCGGACAATGCACGATGAGCCTTGTAGGTGCAGGACATGCGCAGGCTTTGTGCGATGTCGGCGGTGATTTTCTGCCACAGCGTCACGCGCGCAGCGCTTCCAGGGCGTCAGCGATCTGATGCGGGCCTTGCAGCGTGCCGGCGAATGCGAAGCGCTGCAGCGTCTGCGCCGTGCGCAGCGTGAGACCCTGCGGATCGATGCCGGCCAGCGCCGGCATTGCCGCACCGGCGGCAGCGAATTGCCGCAGCCAGGCCGCGGAAACACTGCTGAGGGCCAGCTCGTGCTCGGTGGCGGTCCATACGGGCACTCCGGTCAGTGCGTCCGCGTCCAGCCAGTGCACGCTGGCAAATCCGGCGATGTAGTGGGCGCTGTGCAGGCGCAGCCGGTACAGCGTAAAGTCCAGTTGCTCCAGGTAGGCCGCAGCGGCCGGGAAATGCGCCCTGAAGAGCGCGCCCGCCTCGGCGTCGGCTGTCGCCTGCTCCATCTCGCCCAGCACCGTCGCCCGGGCTGCCGCCTGCACGTCCCCGGGCTGGTCGTCCCAGATGCTCAAGGCCACTCTGGGGTTGGCGCGAATGTTCCGCGTATGCTCGGCAAGGGCGCTGACTGCGAGCAACGGGTAGCCCCGTGAGTCGGTGCAGCAGGGGACGCGGCTCGCGAAAGGGTAACCGGATTGACGCGCGCTGTGCGTCGCCAGCACACCGTCAAACCGGCGGCGCAGCAAACTGGCAAATTTCTCGACAATCTCCACAGGGCGTCCTCCTGTAGCGCCTGTGCATCGCGGCCGGCCCGCGCTGCCGGCCGGCCAGTCCCTCATAGCAGGGAAGCCGACACGGGTTCAAGCAAGCGTCTCACAACGCCGTTAAAACCGATGGTGCCGGCGGCATCCGCACCGCGTACCCCGCGGGCATTGAAACGCTTCAGTCACAGTGCGTGGTTACGTTCGGTCCCGCACCGTGCGCCGGAAGGTTGCTGATTCGTCGACGGGCGGCGGGAACGGCGAGCGGCCGACAGCATTCGGGGACGTGATCAGCGGTGCAGTGACGGGCGTACCCCGGTCCGGTTCTCGATCCGGAGTCGGCTTTGTGACGCGGTGCCAGAACTGAGCCGCGAAACCGGGGTCCAATGTACACGGCACCGTGCTTGGCCTCGATAATGCATACGTCGGCATAAAGACTTTTTTCGGAGATGCGAGTATGGGCAAGGTTGTGCCCCTGAAGCGCAAATCGAACGGCCAGACCTGGTACGGTGCGGTGCTCGACGAGAACGGCCGCGAGATCCCGATCACCGAGGCGATGATTCAGCGTGCGCTGAATCAGCTCGATGCCCGCGTGCATCTGCCTTGCCCGCACCGGCTGGCGCAACGTAGCCGTAAGTAGTCCGGTTAATGGCTGGGCTGCGACTCCGCATCGTGGAGTTGCTCCCACTCCTGCAGCTCTTCCCAGAGTTTCTCGGCCTCGCGCACCATGCGCGCCGGGGTGAGCTGCGAGCTGGCATTGGCGAAGCTGCCCTGCATCGCCGCCATCGTGCAGCGGTACATGAACTCTTTCTTGCTCATTTCGAACATCTCGACCTGTCTCCTGTACAAACCTGCGCCTCCGCGCGGCTGCAAAAGCGGCGGTGACGGCGATACGCGGATTGAAGCACACACCGTCGCCTGATTCGAACGGCGGCGCGCCGGAAAGATGCGCCCGGCGCTTGTGCCTCAGTGTCATTCCCCCGGCGGCGGTGGAACCAGGCGCGCGTATACGGGAGCGAGGACGCTCGGCAGCAGGTAGATCGGCAGCTGAGCGGCTGCAATGTAGAGCATGACTTCGGAAGCGCCGCTGAGCGGCAAGGCCGCCACCCACAGCGCGGTGTTGCGGTTGCCGCTGGCAAAGCCCACGGTGACCGCGACGCGCCGGCCGTAGGGCGCGAACAGCAGGGCGCCGACGCCCTGCAGGCCCAGATTGATCGCGAACACGCTCGCCACCACTCCAAGCACATGCCACGGTTCGCGCAGCAGCGTCTGCGTCACGCCATCCATGATGCCGATTGCGAACAGCACCAGCAGCAGCAGCCCCAAAGCATCGATTTCCGGTGCGCGGCTTTGTACGCGGGCAGCGCCCAGTGCCCGCCGCAATACGCTCGCCGCCACGAAGGCGCCGCCGATCAACAGCGCGAAACGCACGAACAGCGACAGCGCATCGAGATCCGCCGGAAGCTCGAGCAGCAACGCGGGAACAACAGCGAGTGTGACCGGACACAGCAGCGAAACCACGGTGACGATGCCCAGCGTCAGCGCGGCATCCAGGCGCAGCAGCAGCGCCAGTGCCGGCGCGGAGAGAATCGGCGGCACGCAACAGATCAGAACGATCGGCACGCGTTGCGTCTCCGGTATCATCAACAGCCCGGTCAGCAGCGCAGCCAGCAACGGATTGAGGATCAACAGCCAGATCGCCACCCATGCCACCACGGGCAGCCGATCGCGGCTGACGCTGGCGAGCGGGATGCGCAGCATCGCGAGAAACACCAGGGCGGCGATGATCGGTGTGATTGCAGGGCGCAGCGCTGAAGCCAGCGGCGGCGCCAGCAGACCGATGAATATCGTCACCGCCAGCACGCTGGCGCTGTGTCGAACGAAGAACTCGCAGATCGTTCTCATGCTTGGTGCACAGGCGGCCGCTCGGGCATGAGCAGCGGCGCTACCCTGGGCGTGATTATGCTGGATACGCAGTTCCCGCGCCCGCCGGGCGATGCCGGCAATCCGCTGAGCTGGCCGTTCCCTTCGATTTATGAAACGCTGCCGGCCGCCACGCCGCGGCGGGTGATCAGGCGGGACCTGACGGTCGACGAGTTGCTGCCGCCGTGCATTGCGGCCGTGCAGCGCCTGGTGAGCCGTGGCGCCCGCCTGATCACCACCTCGTGCGGCTTTCTCGCGCTGTACCAGAGCGCGCTGCAGCGCTGCAGCCCGGTGCCGGTGATCGCTTCCGGTCTGATCGCGCTGCCGGCCCTTCAGTCCGCGTTACCCGCCGGTCAGGTCGCGGGCGTAATCAGCTTCGACAGCCGCGAACTCGGTGAACGCCATCTGCGCGCCGCAGGCGCCGACCCGCGAACGCCGATCGTCGGCGTGCAGGAAGGTGCAGAGCTGTATCGCGTGATCCGCGACAATCTGACAACGCTCGATACCCGGCGAGCCGCGCAGGACATGCGCGATGCGGCGGAGCGGTTGCGGCGCGGGACACCCAACCTGGGTGCCGTGCTTCTGGAATGCACCAACATGCCGCCGTACCGGGCGCTGGTCGCGCAAACGGTACGGGTGCCGGTTCATGACATCCTCGGCGTGGTCGGCGACGCCCATGCGCGGCTGGACCAGCCCGGCGCCTGAAGCCTGCTCTTGCGCCGGCGTCGGGTTTGCTACAATCGCGGCGATAAAACGTACTCGAACCCCGCGCAACGACGGGGCGTCACCCACGTAGGAGGATATTCCATGCGTTATTTGCTCAGCGCGTTTGCGGCGTCGGTGTTGTGCGTGAGCGTGGCCCCGGCGGGGGCGGGCGAGAAATGGGACATGCCGATGGCGTACGCCGCCGGTAACTACCACACGCAGAACGGCATGCGCTTTGCCGATGCGGTTACGCGTGCGACCGGCGGCGACATCGAGATCGTGGTGCATGCGTCCGGATCGCTGTTCAAGGGCGGCGAGATCTACCGTGCCGTGCGCACCGGCCAGGCGCCTATCGGGGAACGCCTGATCTCGGCGCTGGGCAACGAGGATCCGCTGTTCGAAGTCGATGCTCTGCCGTTCCTGGCGACCAGCTTCGAGGATGCCCGCAGGCTGCACGAGGCGAGCAAACCCAGGCTCGAGGCGCTGCTGGCGTCCAAAGGCCTCAAGCTGCTGTACGCCGTGCCCTGGCCGCCGCAGGGTCTGTACAACAAGAACGCGGTCAACTCCACCAACGACATGAAGGGCGTCAAGTTCCGCGCGTACAACGCCGCAACCTCCCGCCTGGCGGGTCTCATGGGCGCGGTGCCGACCAAGATCGAAGCGGCGGAGCTGTCTCAGGCGTTCGCTACGGGGGTCGCCGAGAGCATGATTTCCTCGGGCTCCACCGGCTACGACCGCAAGATCTGGGAACACGTCAAGTACTGGTACGACGTGCAGGCCTGGCTGCCCAAGAACATGGTGTTCATCAACAGGAAGGTGTGGGACGGACTCGACGCCCGCCTGCAGGGTATAGTTCTCGGGGCTGCCGCGATGGCCGAGGAAGCCGGCTGGGCGGAAGCCGAGCGCCTCTCCAACTGGTACAAGGAGCAGCTCGTCGCGAACGGCATGCAGGTGGCGCCGCCGGGTGCGACGCTCAAGGCGGATTTCGAAAAGATCGGCGCGACGATGACCGAGGAATGGCTGGCGCGGGCGGGCGCCGAGGGCAAATCGCTGATCGACGCCTACAAGGGCCGCTGAAGGCCGGCGGCGCGCGCGTCGCCCCGATGTTACGCGGCCTGCTCAACGGCTTGTACCTCGGCGCCGGCGCGGCCGCTGCCGTAAGCCTGATGGCAATCGGCGTGCTGGTGCTGCTCAGCATTTTCACGCGCCTGTTCGGCGCCTTCGTGCCGGGGCTGTCCGAGTACGCCGGCTACGCGATGGCCAGCGCCTCGTTCCTGGCCCTGGCTTACACCTTCAGGCACGGCGGGCACATCCGGGTCAGGCTGCTGTTGCAGAGCCTGCACGGGACCGGGCGGCGGGTCGGGGAACTCTGGTGTCTGGGGGTCGGTGCGGGGCTCGCCGGTTATGTAGCCTGGTACATCGGCAAGATGGTCATGATTTCCTACCAGCTTGGCGACGTGAGCGAGGGCTCGGACGCCACGCCGCTGTGGATACCGCAGCTGCCCATGGCGATCGGCGCGGCCATTCTCACCGTGGCGCTGTGCGACAGGTTCGTGGCGGTCCTGCTCGGTGCCGATCCCGGGGAGCCCGGGCCCGGGGCGGGTTGAGACCCCAGCGGCAGCCGGCGCCGAATGGACCATCTGCTGCTGACCGGTGTGTTTCTGCTGGTGCTGCTGTTCCTGCTGGGCAGCGGTGTCTGGGTGGGTCTGTCCCTGGTCGGTGTCGCCCTGACGGGCATGCTGCTCTTCACCACCCGGCCGGCCGGCGACGCGATGGCCACGACCATCTGGGCGGCCTCCTCCACCTGGACCCTGACAGCGCTCCCGCTGTTCATCTGGATGGGCGAAATTCTGTTCCGCACGCGTCTCTCGGAGAATCTGTTTCGCGGGCTGGCGCCCTGGATGAACGCGCTGCCGGGTCGGCTGCTGCACGTGAACGTTGCCGGCTGCGCGCTGTTCGCGGCGATCTCCGGGTCTTCGGCGGCCACCGTGGCGACGGTCGGCAAGATGTCGATTCCCGAGCTGCGGCGCCGCAGCTACCCGGAGAAAATGATCGTCGGCACACTCGCCGGCGCCGGCACCCTGGGGCTGCTGATTCCGCCGTCGATCATTCTCATCGTCTACGGCGTCACGGTTAACGAATCCATTGCGAAGCTGTTCATGGCGGGCGTGGCGCCGGGGATCATGATCGCGCTGCTGTTCATGGGCTACATCGCATTCGCCGCCGTTACCGGTAAACACCGCATGCCCGAGCCCGATGCGCCCGTCGCACTGCAGCGCCGGCTGCGCGAGTCCTTGCACCTGTTGCCGGTGCTGCTGCTGATAGCGGCGGTGCTGGGCTCCATCTATGCGGGCATCGCGACCGCGACGGAGGCGGCCGTGTTCGGCGTGGTCGGCGCGCTGCTGCTGTCAGCGCTGCAGGGCTCGCTGAACCGGCGAACCTTTGCCGAGAGCCTGATGGGCGCCACGCGCACGTCGTGCATGATCGCGTTGATCCTGGCAGGCTCCGCGTTCCTGTCGCTGGCCATGGGTTTCACCGGGCTGCCGCGGGAGCTGGCCGGGTGGATCGCCTCGCTGGAGCTAACGCCGCTCACCTTGATCGTGTTTCTGACGCTGTTCTACATCGTGCTCGGCTGCTTCCTGGACGGCATTTCAGCCGTGGTCCTTACCATGGCCGTGGTCGAGCCGATGATCCGCCAGGCAGGCTTCGACATGATCTGGTTCGGCATCTTCCTGGTGGTGGTGGTCGAGATGGCGCAGATCACGCCGCCGATCGGCTTCAACCTGTTCGTGCTGCAGGGCATGACCAACCACGACATGGCTTACATCGCGCGCGCCGCGGTGCCGATGTTTTTCATCATGTGCCTGGCCGTCGCGCTGCTGGTCGCGTTTCCCGGTGTGGCGACCTGGCTGCCGCAGAGCATGGTGCCTGCGCCGGGGTAGCGGGCTCTGACCCCTGGACTTGGTCAAAACGCAGAAGACCGGCATTCGGATGTTGCCGGGTCGGAGCGTATCGATCTGAAGATGGGGACAGTCCCCATCGGCGGCGCTGCGGGTAGTTCCAGTACCGTTGGCGCCGAGCGGCATCGAATCTCACATGCGTGTGGAGGGGGACAGTCCCCAATCAGATTACGCGCCATTCACCGGGTTGCAGGTCGTCGAGCCGGTACTCGCCGACCGCTGTCCGGATCAGACGCAGGGTCGGATGACCGACGGCGGCGGTCATTCGCCTGACCTGGCGATTGCGGCCCTCGGTGATGGTGAGGCTCAGCCAGCCGGTGGCAACCGACTTGCGGAAACGGATCGGCGGCTCGCGCGGCCACAGGTTCGCCGGTTGCTCGACCCGCTGCGCGGCCACCGCGCGGGCGATACCGTCTTTGAGCCGCACCCCGTTGCGCAGTGCGCGCAGGGCCGCGGTGTCCGGCTCACGCTCCACCTGCGCCAGGTAGGTTTTCGGCGTGTTGCTCCGCGGATGCGTCAAACGCTGCTTGAGACGCGCATCGTCGGTCAGCACCAGCAGCCCCTCACTGTCCCGGTCGAGCCGCCCCGCCGCGTACACGCCCGGAAAGCTGATGTAATCGGCCAGCGTGCGGCGGTCCTCACGGTCGGTGAACTGACTCAGCACGTCGCAGGGCTTGTTGAACAGCACGATCACCGTGATTCCGGCGGCTCGGCCGGCGAGGTTGGAGGCGAGGTTAAAGGAGCAGCTGCGGGCGCCGCTACTCCGGCATGGCCAGCGCACAAATGCTCAGTGTCAACGACCGGGTCGAGCGCCGGGTTGCACCGCGCTTCTCGCACGAGCTGCACACCTGGATCGGCGGCCGCAGGCTGCGGGCCGGCAATTTTTCCCTGACCGGTATGCAGATCGTGCTGGATGCGCGTCAGGGTCTGCCGATCGACCCCACGGGCGCGGTGGAAATAACGATCGATTTTCCGACCAGCCCGCTGCTCGCGAAGGGCCGGGTGATCTACGTCTCCGAGGACGACGACGAATGCCTGCTGGGGCTGGATTTCACCGAGTTCCAGGGTAACGGCGGTCATACCTGGCGCAACTTCTGCGACGTGCACGAAAAACACGCAATGCTCTGAGCGCCGTTCAGGCGGGCCCGTTCCCCGCCGCTCTGTCGAGAACCTGCCCCGGTCTGGCGCCCGTCGCCTCCCCCGCGCGCCACACGCACCAACCGTTGGTGAGCACGCTGTGAATACCGGCGGCCGCCAGGGTCGGCTGCTCGAAGGTGGCCAGGTCGATGACGGCTTGCGGGTCGAACACCGTGATGTCGGCGTGATGCCCCACCGCGAGCGAGCCGCGCTCGCGCAGACCGAACACCCGGGCCGGGCGACCGCTCATACGGTGCACCGCTTCTTCCAGACTGAACAACCCGAGCTCGCGGCAATAGTGGCCCAGGATCCGCGGAAACGTGCCCCACAGACGCGGATGCGGGTGCACGTCGTGGGGCAGACCGTCCGAGCCGATCATCGCGCCCGGGTACCGCAGTGCGCTCTGCAGGTCACCCTCGTCCATCTGGAAGTAGATCGCCCCGGCGGGCTGCAGCCGCGCAGCGGTCTCCTCCAGGCCGCAGTCCCAGGCGGCCGCGATCTCCTGCAATACGGCGCCGGCGCATTCGGGATGCGGCTCGGACCAGGTGACGAGAACTTTCTCCGCCTGGTCCAGAAACGACGCCAGCAGTACCGTGGAGCTTGCCGTGTAGGGATACACGTCGAAAGCCACCGGTCCCTGCGCGTTCGCGATCAGCGACAGCGACTCAGCCAGGCGGCCCCAGTTGCGCCGTCCGCACGCTTTGTGGTGGGAGATCACGACCGGCACGCCGGCACGGCGGCCGGTTTCCAGGGTCTCGGCGACCGATTCCAGAAGATGGTCGCCCTCGTCACGCATGTGTGTCGTGTAGATGCCGCCCCGCGCCGCGAGCAGGCCGGCGATGGCCACGACCTCGTCGGCGCTGGCGGCACTCGCGGTGGGATAGGCCAGCCCCGTGCTGAAGCCGATTGCGCCGGCATCGAGCGCATCCTCCAGCGACCGGCACATGCTTGAAATCTCGCCGGTCGTTGCCGGCCGCTGCAGTTCGTCCATGTGCGCGACGCGCAACGTCGAGTGCCCGACCAGCGGGGCGATGTTGACCGCGGCGGGCGCTGCGTTGAACGCATCGAGGTACTGCGCAAAGCTTTCGAACCGGTACCAGTCGCGACCGCCGAGCAGATTCAGAGGCGGTGGCGGCTCGCCCAGCAGCGGCGCCAGACTCACCCCGCAGTTCCCGGTCACCACCGTGGTCACGCCCTGACTGACTTTTGCGGGCATGGCCGGCGTTTCCAGCACTGCGCGATCGTCGTGCGTATGCACGTCGATGAAGCCCGGCGCCACCACCAGCCCGCGCGCGTCGAGCGTTTCGCTCGCCCTGTGGCCGTCGAGCTCACCGAGGGCCGCGATGCGCCCGGCCTGAATGGCGAGGTCCGCCCGGCGGCGCGGCGCACCCGTACCGTCGACCAGCGTGCCACCGCGGATCAGCGTATCGTAGACGGTCATCTCGACGCGGACCCCGCACCCAGCGCCGCCTGCAGCTCGACCAGGACGTCGACGCAGGGCGCGGACACCTTCAGGCACAAGTGCTCGTCGGCGCGCGTGCGTCCGAGGTTGATTGCCGCGATGCGTTTGCCCTGCTCCACGGCGCGGCGTGCAAAGCGGTAGCCCGAGAACACCATCAGCGACGAGCCTATCACCAGCATCGCATCCGCAGCCTCGAGCGCCGCGCCGGCCGAGGCGACCCGCTCGCCCGGGACGTTCTCGCCGAAGAACACCACGTCCGGCTTGAGCATGCCGCCGCAGCCGGCGCAGTCCGGCACGGTGAAATCGCTGTAATCAGCTTCGCCCAGGTGTGCATCACCGTCCGGTGCGTGCGCGACGTCGGCAGGTTGGAAACGCGGGTTGCGCAACACCAGCTGCATCTGCACCGCGGCGCGCGTGAACCGCGAGCCGCAGCCGAGGCACACGACGCCTGCCAGACGGCCGTGCAGATCGATGACTCTGCGGTGACCGGCGCGGCGATGCAGGTCGTCGACGTTCTGCGTGACCAGGCAGGCAACGTGTCCCGCCTGCTCGAGTTCGCTCAAGGCGCGGTGGGCGGCGTTCGGGCGGGCGCGTACGAAACGGCGCCAGCCGACCAGTGAACGCGCCCAGTAGCGCCGGCGAGCCGCCGCCGAGCGCACGAAGTCGCGGTAGTCGACGGGTTGCGGGTGTTTCCACTGGCCGTCGTGGTCGCGGTAGTCGGGGATCCCGGAGGCCGTGCTGATACCCGCGCCGGTCAACACGAACAGGCGCCGGTGCGACGCACAGAAGTCGGCCAGTGAGTCGACTCCGGCATGTGCATTCACAGGCATGGTCTGCGCGCTTTCCACCCGGCTCAACCTACGGGAAAGCAGCGCGTTTGTCTAAGCCCGTGCGCGATCAGATTTCGCGTTGCCCGCGGCCGGGACACGGTAAGATAGCGCGCTTTGTCCAGCCGGGAACCGCGCCTATGCCTGTCTCGCCCGTTCGTCCCTTGCCGGGCGGTTGCACCGCCGGCGCAGTGCCGGCCTGATGCGTTACCGCGAGGACCAGCTCGGCCAGATCTATTCGCAGAGCGAGGGCCTGCAGCTCATGCTCACTTTCAGCGTCAGTCTGGCGCTGCTGGTCGGGCTCGCGCTGTTCTGGTTGGGGCGCCACGGGCGCGTGCTGTGGCTCAAGGTCTGGAGCGTCAGTCTGATTGCGATGAGCATCGTCTACCTCGCCGCCGACCTGCTCGGCTACGCGTGAGCCGGCGCGCTGTGCGCAAAGGCTATGCGTACGGCGTTTTTCTGGTGCTGCTGGGCGGGTTGTGCCTGAGCATCGCCGGCATCCTGCTGCGCAACCTTGAATCCGCCGACGGCTGGCAGGTGCTGTTCTATCGTGCGGTGGCCTTTTTCGTAACCCTGTTCGCAATCCTCTCGGTGCGCTACCGCGGGCGCCTGCCTGCGGCTTACCTCGCGGTCGGTTGGCACGGATTGCTGGCCGGCACGGTGCTCGGGTTGGGCTCGATTGCCTACGTGTTCGCGCTGCTGTTCACCACGGTGGCGAACGTGGTGTTCATAATCGGCGCCTCGCCGCTGGTCGCGGCGCTGGTCGGGTGGCTGTGGCTCAGGGAGCGGCTCTACGTCAGCAGTGTCCTCGCCATGCTCGCCGCTTTCGGCGGCATCGGTCTGATGCTGATCGACGGGTTCGTCGCCGGTCGCTGGCTGGGCAACGTGATGGCGCTGCTGGTGGTGCTGTCTTTCGTCGTGTTTCTGGTGTTGCTGCGCGGCAGGCGCGACCTGGACATGCTGCCGGCGACCAGCATCGGCGGCATCGTTGCCGCGCTGGTCGCAGGCGTCATGGCGGGCAGCCTGTACGTGTCCATGCACGATCTGTTGATCGCGCTGGTGCTGGGCTCGGTGCAGTTCTGCGGCGGGTTCATGCTGATCACGATCGCGACGCGCCACGTGCCAGCCGCTGAGGTCGCGCTGTTCTCGCTGAGCGAAGCCGTGCTTGCGCCGCTGTGGGTGTGGATCGGCGTGGACGAAATTCCCAGTGCATTGACCCTGAGCGGTGCCGCTGTGGTGTTCGCTGCGGTGGTGAGCTACTGCGTCATCGGCATTCGCCGCGAGCGGGCCACGGAGTAACGGGTCACGCCCGGCCGCTCCCCGCGTGCGCGGCGGAGCCGCGCCTTTGCGTTCCCTTGATTTACATCAGGGATCGCTGCAGACCGGCGGATATAAGTAGAGCGATGAACAACGGGACCAGAATACTCGCAATCAACGGCTCCTACCGGGACGACGGCATCACCGACCAGGCCGTCGAGATGGTGGTGCACGCGCTGAAAAACGCCGGCGCAACGGTGGAGACGATCTCGCTTCGCGAGCACCACATCGAGTTCTGTCTCAACTGCCGGGTGTGCACCCAGCAGCCCGGTGATGCGCCGGGTGAGTGCGTGCACGATGACGGCATGCGTGAGCTGATCGACAAGATCGAGCGTGCCGATGCGTATGTGCTCGCCTCGCCGACCAACTTCGGGTCAGTGACCGCACTGTTCAAGCGCTTCATGGAGCGTCTGGTCGTGTACGCCTACTGGCCGTGGGGTCAGCACACACCGCGTTTCCGCAAGGCGCGTTTGCCCCGTAAAAAAGCGCTGCTCATTTCTTCCTGCGCGGCGCCCGGGATCCTCGGGCGTGTGATGTTCGGTACGCCTGTGCAGCTTAAGACCGCCGCCCGGACCATGGGCGCCGATCCGGTGGGCATGCTGTTCACCGGGCTGATCGCCGGCCAGGCCGACGCACGGCTTCCGGCGCGCCTGCAGTCCAAAGCCGAGCGCCTCGCCGCAAAACTGACCTGATTTCGTCACTCTGGGGACACTCCCCGAATTGTTGAAAATTCGTCAGGGTGGGGGCTGCTCGCCTTCCAGCTCGACCCAGCGCTCCAGGCAGGCCTCGAGTTCGCGCTGCTTGCCGGTGAGCGCCTGCAGGACCTGCTCGACCTCGGCGTAGGGACGGGCGTAGAAACCCTCGGCGCTCGACTGTCCTTCCAGCGCGGCGATCTCGGATTCCAGGGTCTCGATCGTGCCCGGGAGCGCATCGAGTTCGCGCTGCAGCTTGTAGGAAAGCTTGCCGCCGGCACCGGGTGCGCGCGTCCGGGCCTCGCGCACGGCCGGACCTTCCGTTTTGTCACGCGGTGTGTCGGTCTCGGCCAGCGCTTTGCCGCGCTTGAGCCAGTCGCTGTAGCCGCCGGCGTAGCGCTGGATGGTTCCGTCCTGCTCGAACACCAGAACACTGGTCACCACGTTGTCCAGAAACTCGCGATCGTGGCTCACCAGGAGCAGGGTGCCCGAGTATTCCTTGAGGCGGGTCTCGAGCACGTCCAGTGTCTCGATGTCCAGATCGTTGGTCGGCTCATCGAGCACCAGCAGGTTCGCCGGGCGAGTGAGCAGCCGTGCCAGGATGATGCGATTGCATTCGCCGCCCGACAGCGAGCTCACCGGGCTCATGGCGCGTTTTGCGCTGAACAGAAACCCCTGCAGATACCCGATGACATGCCGGTCTTTGCCGTTGAGCGTCACGTAGTCCTTGCCGTCGCCCACGGTTTCCGCAACCGTCTTGTCCGGATCCAGCTCGCGGCGCAGCTGATCGAAGTAGGCGCAGCGAACGTTGGTGCCGAGCTTGACCGTACCCGTCTGCGGCGGGATCTCTCCCAGCAGCAGGCGCAGCAGCGTGCTCTTTCCCACGCCGTTGTTGCCGACGATGCCGATCCGCTCACCACGCATGACTTTCAACGAGAAGCGCTCGATCAGCGGGGTGTCGCCGTAGCGGTAACTGGCGTTGTGCACTTCCAGCACCTTGCGGCCCGACTGCTCCGATTCCTCGATGTGCACGCGCGCGTTGTTCAGCGGCGTGATGCGCTGGGCGCGCTCCTCGCGCATGCCCTGCAGCGCTCGCACCCGGCCCTCGTTGCGGGTACGGCGTGCCTTGATTCCCTGACGGATCCAGGCCTCCTCCTGCGCCAGCTTCTTGTCGAACAACGCGTCGCGCTCGGACTCGACCTGCAGCGCTTCGCGCTTGCGCTCGAGATACGTGCGGTAGTCGCCCGGCCAGCTGGTCACCCGCCCACGGTCGAGCTCGACAATGCGCGTCGCCAGCCGCTGCAGGAACCGGCGATCGTGGGTCACGAACGCGACGCAGCCCGCGAAGCGCTGCACCTCGTCTTCCAGCCATTCGATCGTGTGCAGGTCCAGATGATTGGTGGGCTCATCGAGCAGCAGCAGGTCCGGGTTGCCGACCAGCGCTCTGGCGAGTGCCACGCGGCGCCGCCAGCCGCCCGACAGCGCGTGCAGGCGCTCGTTCGCGGGCAGCTGCAGATCGCTCAGGATCGTGCTCACGCGTTGCTCGAGGTTCCAGCCGCCATGCGCCTCGATACGGCGCTCGAGCGCCTCGAGCTCGTGCAGACCGGCCGTGTCGAGCGCCTGCTCGGAGAGCGTCTTGTAACGCGCGTGCAACGCTCTGAGCGCCTGCAGCCCGCCGGCGACAAACTCGGCCACGTCGGTGTCGAGCTGCTGCGGCAGGGTCTGCTGCAGCACGCTGATACCGATTCCGGGATGGCGCAGAATTTCGCCCGAGTCGGGGTGCAGCTCTCCGGTAATCAGTTTGAACAGCGAGGTCTTGCCGGCGCCGTTACGCCCGATCAGGCACACGCGCTCACCGGCCTGCAGCTCCAGCGCGGCATGGTTGAGTATCGGCACATCGCCGAACTCCAGCGAAACGTCGTCGAAGCGCACCAGAAACATGCGCGCGGAGTCTACGCGAAATGGCTTGTTTATCCAGTTGACTGGGTTAAGGTAACGCCGATTCCACAACGACAATCTGCGGTGCCGGAACCTCCGCCGCCGCTCCACAATCAGGGAGCTGGACCATGGGACGCATCCTCGTTTCACTGCTCATCGGCGCGCTGCTGGGCGGATTCGTCGGGTTTGCCGGCGGCATCTTTGTGTACCCGTATATTTTCCTGGCCGACGTGGTTGCCACCGAGGACATCGGCGACGTGTCAGGGCGGCAGGTGGTTGCCAAGGGCAGCTTCATCCATGCCGATCCTGGCGATCCGATCCACTACGGCAGCGGCGGCGTCACCGTCTACGCCGATGCGGTGCACCTGCAGGAGGATTTCGAGGTCGGCCCCGGGCCCGCGTTCCACGTCTACCTGGTGCCGCAGCCGGAGGTCACGCCCGATACCGACGTTGCCGCCACCATGTTCGTCGATCTGGGGCGGCTGCGCGCGTTCAAGGGCAGCCAGGTCTACAAGATACCGGCCGGTGTGGATCTCGAGCGCTATCCGAACGTGATCGTCTGGTGCGCTCAGTTCGGCGTGCTGATCTCGCCCGCCAAGCTCGCCTACCTCTAGCGCGTGGCGCTGGACAAGCCCTTTTCCCAGGCGTGCGAGAACAACCGCGCGCCGATCCTGGCAGTGATCAAGCCGCTGTTCGCCGAGTGCCGGGCGGTGCTCGAGATCGGCAGCGGCACGGGCCAGCACGCCGTGTACTTCGCCGCCGAGCTGCCGCATCTGCAGTGGCTGACCAGCGACCGGGAGGAGGGGCACGCGGGCATCCGCGCGTGGATCGACGAGGCGAGTCTGCCCAACCTGCGCCCGCCGTTGAGCCTCGACGTGCAGCAGCAGCCCTGGCCCGAGCTCGAGGTGGACGCGGTGTTTTCCGCGAACACCGCCCACATCATGAGCTGGCCGATGGTCGAGGCGTTTTTCGCCGGCGTCGCCGCGCTGTTGCCGGGTGGCGGCGCGTTCGTGCTTTACGGCCCGTTCAACTACGCCAACCGTTACACGAGCGACAGCAACGCGGCGTTCGATCGGCGGCTGAAAGCGCGCGACCCGCTAAGCGGGATCCGCAATTTCGAAGACCTGCAGCGGCTGGCCGGGGAGGGCGGCATGTCATTCGTACGCGATTATGCGATGCCCGCGAACAACCGCATCCTGCACTGGCGGAAGGACGCATAGCGCGCCGCGCCTCAATTCAGCAAACGTTTGCGAATGACCACCACGGCCGCGTAGTAGAACACGGTCATGTAGAGCAGCAGCACCAGCGTGTGCAGCAGCGGCTGCGTCAGCGGCTGCCCGGAAACAATCGGCCGGGTCAGCGCCACCGCGTGCGTCAGCGGCAGCACGTGCACGAACTCCTGCACCACCGCCGGCAGGGTCGACACCGGGTAAAACACGCCGCACATGATGAACATCGGCGTGATTATCAGCACGAAGTAGTAGTTGAAGAATTCATAACCGGGTGAAGCCGCTGTCATCAGCAGCGCCGGCGCGGCGAAGCACAGCCCGATCAACAGAACCACCGGCAACACAAACAACGCCTGCCAGCCCTGCACCACGCCGAGCAGCGCCGCAACCGCCAGGATCGCGCAACCGCTCAGCAGGCTTTTCGTGGCGCACCAGAGCAGCTCGCCCGCCAGGATGTCCTCGATCTCGAGCGGCGTGGCGAGAATCGCCTCATAGGTTTTCTGAGGCACCATCCGGGTGTACACCGAGTACATGGCCTCGTAGCTCGCGGTGGTCATGGCCGAGGATGCAATCATTCCCGAGGCAAGAAACGTGATGTAGGGCATCCCGCCCATCTCACCGATGAAGTGCCCGAGGCCGAAGCCCAGCCCCAGGAGGTACAGCGTCGGTTCGCCGAAGTTCAGCAGCAGCGACGGTATCACCAGCCGGCGCCAGACCAGCACGTTACGCCGCCACACGGCGAACGCGCCGCGGCGCAAACGCGGTATGCGCCAGGGGTCCCAGCCCATGGCTACAGTGCCCGCTTCGTTTGCCATCAGTCGCGCAGCTCCCGCCCGGTGAGCTTGAGAAACACATCCTCCAGGCCGCTCGGGCGGTGCACGAACTGCGTGTGCGTGTCGTGCAGTTCGGCGAGCAGCGGCGCCGCGTCGTGGGTGTAGCAGTACAGGCTGGTGCCCATGCGCTCGGTGCGGCATTCGAGTGCGTCGAAGCGCGCGATCGAGCTCTCGCCGCGGATCTCGACGACTTCCGGCTCCACGTGCTCAGCGATCAGTTGCGCGGGCGAGCCGTGCGACAGAATGCTTCCGTGGTCCATGATCACCAGCTCATCGCACAACCGCTCAGCCTCTTCCATGTAGTGCGTGGTCAAAATCAACGTCGTGCCCGCGGCTCGCAGCTCGGCGAGTCGTCCCCAGATCACGTGCCTTGCCTGCGGGTCGAGCCCGGTGGTCGGCTCATCGAGCACCACCAGCTCGGGCTCGTTGATCAGGGCGCGGGCGATGGTCAGGCGGCGTTGCATCCCGCCCGACAGGGTGTGCGTGCGCGCATGGCGGCGCTCGGCCAGCGCGACGAATTCCAGCAGCGCGTCGATGCGCGCGTCGAGCCCGGCGCTGGGCAGCGCGAAGTAGGATGCATACACGCGCAGATTCTCCGCGACGGTGAAGTCAGGGTCGAGATTGTCCGCCTGCGGCACGACGCCGACCCGCCGGCGGATCTGCGAAGCATGCTCGTGAACCGGCAACCCGAACGCCTCGAGCGCACCGCCGGACTTGGGCGTCAGACCCAGCATCAGGCGCAGGGTGGTTGTCTTGCCGGCGCCGTTGGGACCGAGAAAGCCGTAGCACCGACCGCGCGGAATACTGAAATCGACGCCGTTGACCACCCGCGCGGCGCCGTAGGTCTTGCTCAGGTTCTGTGCGACGACGACGGGGTCGATCATGGTTGGTGGCAGCGTGGTCTGCAAAGGGCGCAATGATGCCGCGTTGCACCGGTGTGCGAAAGGGCGACGGGGGCTGCGCTGGACCGGGGCGGCGCGCGAATGGTCCGCGGCCGGCCGTTGCTTGCTACCATTGCCGGGTGGAGCGCAACACAGTCGAGAAAGGCTAATGACCAACGAGGTGACTTTGCTGTGCTGGCGCTGCGGCACTGCGCTGGAGAGCATTCCGGTGCCGCTCAGCCGGCTCGCCTACTGCCCGCAATGCCGCGCAGATCTGCACGTGTGCCGCATGTGCCGGGAGTTCGATACCAAGCTGGCCGACCAGTGCCGGGCGGAGCTGGATGATGTGCCGCACGAGAAAGAGCGTGCGAACTTTTGCGACCACTTCAGTGCGTCCAGCACCGCGTATGTGGCTGACGACGACAGCAAGGCGCGCGCCGCACGCGCCGAACTGGATGCCCTGTTCGGTGTCGACAGCGGGAGCCCCGCGCCGCGCCCCGGCGAGAGCAAGTCCGATGCCGCCCGGCGCGAGCTGGAATCCCTGTTCGGGATGGACGAGGGGGACAAGAAGAAAGGCCCGCAATAGTCCGGGAAAGAAGGCGTGGTTATCGTAGAAGGGGACCGATTTGTTCGAGCACGGCGGTCAGGGGGCAGTCCCCGTCGGCGCCGAGTGGACGGTCCGCGTGGTTGCCGGCGTCAAACGCATCGACCTCGCCTGCGTGTGGAGGGGGACAGTCCCCGTCCTGGGCGAAGGGAACAGTCCCCTCTCAGGCCGAATGCAGCTCCAGCACGTCGCCGTCGTTGACCTCATGGTGCGGTCCGACCTGCTGCCCGTCGAAGCGACCGCTGCCCCACAGCCGCGCGTAGCGCAGCTTGCTGGCCATGTCTTTGTGCACCAGCCGCGCAACGTCTTCGACCGTCTGGCCCCTGCGCAGAGTGAACGGTTTGTCCGTCTCACGCGCTTTGCCGGGCGACTTCGTGTATACGCGCACGATACCGAGCTCCCTGAAAAGAAAGTCGCCGAGCTCGGCTGCGCCCTGGCCCGTCTTCGCCGACATCGCGAGAATCGAAAAATCCTCGTCCAGCAGCTCGCGCATAACGCTGACGTCCTCGCGGGCATCAGATAGATCGACTTTGTTGGCGATCACCAGGGTCGGCAGCTCGATGTGAAACGGATCCTGCAGAGGGGCATCGTCATCGTCCGCGGCGTCAGCCGGATCCGGCGGGGTGTCGGACCCCGGCCACCGGCCGATCAGGTGGATTTTCCGGCTCGCCAGCTGGGCGCACACCATCGGCACGTGCTCCAGGCAGTCCGGGTCGCCGATGTCGATGACCAGCAGCGCGGCGTCGGCCGGCTGCAGCGCGTTCGCCATCCAGTTTTCCATGTAGTCGGCCGACACCGGCGGCAGGTCGATGAGCTGGAAGTGAACGTCCTCCCTGGGCAGCATTCCGGGCAGCGCTTCCTTGGTGGTGAATGCGTATGGGGCGGCGGCTGCATGTGAGCCTGTAAGTGCGCCGTGCAGGCTGGATTTGCCGGAGTTGGGCGGCCCTATAAGCGCGATCTGCGCCGCCCCTTCGGCACGCACGGTTTGCGCCGGCCCGGTGCGGGCCGCACCTTTACGAGGGCCGGCCAGTTCTTCCGTGAGGGCCTTGATGCGCGACTTGATGTCCGCCTGCAGATGTTCTGTCCCCTTGTGCTTGGGAATGCAGCGCAGCATTTCCTGCAGACAGTCGAGGCGCTCGCGCGGTTCACGTGCGGCACGAAAAGCCTGCTCGGCTTTCTTGTAATCCGCAGTCACGTTGGTCGGCATGCCCGAAATGGTAGCGGATAAGCCGGTGCGCCGCAGACGCCGCGGCCCGCTCGCGCGGCCGGCGGCAACATCTGCTCTACGCAATGCGGCGGGACGCAGCCCGGCGGCGACCCAGATTAGGCTTTCGTAACGCGCCGGGCTAAGCTTGCGCACTACACTTGAGCCGGATAGCAGGAGCGGCTGTTTGCAATGAAAAATTTCGGACGCCTTTGCGTGGCCTTGCTGGTGGCGGGGTGCGCCGGGACCGGCGGTGTGCTGGAAACATCTGGAACGCAGTCACTGGGCGACGACGCGGTTGCACTGGTGAAGATACCCAACGCGCTCTCGCTCCTGGCCGTCGACGGCAAGAAAGTCGATCCGGCTGTGGGCGCCGATGGATACGACGTGCGTCTGTTGCCGGGGACGCGGCGCCTGCGCTTTGCCTATGAGGAGAACTGGGGCAATCCCAGCACCTATGACTGGGTCTACTCGAAACACGTGGTGGAAGTCGCGCTCGAGGCACGGGCCGGCGTGACTTACACGACCGGCTACCCCGAACCGAGCAACGCCGTGGAGGCCAATAAGCTGGCGAGCGATTTACGCGTCTGGATCGACGATCCCGCGGGTGGGCGCGCGGCCTCGAAAAAAGTCGCCACGCACGGTTCGCCCGGGTCAAAATTGTTCAGCGGTGGCGACGCCGAGATCGTCGAAGAAGCGCAGGAGGCGGATGCCGTTACCAGCGCAGCGGCTGGCGGGAGCGCGTCCGGCGTCGTGGTGCCCAGTGCCGGCATCATCGCCGCTGGCGCCGGTTCGAGTGGCGGCGACAGCGCCGAGGTTGCCACCGCGCAGCAATCGCAGCAGGATCCGCTGCAGCGCCTCAAGATCTGGTGGAAGCTCGCCTCGGAGGAAGACCGCCGGGCATTTCAGGCCTGGGTCGAAACTCAGTAGCGCGTTTGCCGCCGGCCTGCCTGCGGGCTAGCCGTAGAGCCTGGCGTACAGGCCGTTCTGAGCGAGCAGCTCGTCGTGCCCGCCCTGCTCTATGATGTGCCCGTCCTCGAACACGAACACCCGGTCGGCGAGCTTCACGGCGCTCAGGCGGTGCGCAATGATGATTGTGGTGCGTTGCTGCAGCGCTTGCGTAAGCGCGTCGTGCAGCTTCGCTTCGGTCTCGGTGTCCAGGGCCGAGGTCGCCTCGTCGAGAATCACCACCTTGGGCCGCTGCAGCACCATGCGGGCTATCGCCAGGCGCTGACGCTGCCCGCCCGACAGGCGGATCCCGTTGCGGCCGACGACCGTATCGAGCCCGGCGTCGGTGGCGTGCACGGTGTCGCTGAGCTGCGCGACGTCCAGCGCCTGCCACAGCGCATCGTCGGCCATCTCCCGCCCCAGCGTCAGGTTCATGCGCACGCTGTCGTTGAACAGCGCCGGGTGCTGCAGCACGGTGGCGACGTTCTCGCGCACTACGTCCAGGCCGATGCGCTGCAGCGGGACGCCGTCGAAGTACACATTGCCTTCACGCGGGGGGTACAGGCCGAGCAGCACCTGCACCATGGTCGACTTGCCGCCGCCGCTGGCGCCGACCAGGGCGACCTTCTCGCCGGGCGCAACGCTCAGCGAAACGCCGTTCAGCACGCCGGGCCCGTCGGCGTAGGCGAAGTGCACGTTCTCTATGCGCAGACCGACGGTCGCCTTGCCGGCGAACGGATCTTCCAGGGTCGGGTAACGCGGTTCCTCCTGCAGCCGCGGCAGGCGGTTGATGCGGCCCAGCGCCGCTTTGGCGCCGAAGTAGGAGAACTGGATGTTCAGGACTTCCTGGACCGGCCCCATCATGAACCACAGGTAGCCGAAAACCGCGAACATCTGCCCCACGCTGAGCCCGGAGAAAACCACCATCAGCATGGCCACGGCGCGGAACAGATCCATGCCGGCCAGGAAGATCGAAAAGCTGGCGCGATTGGCCGCATCGGTCTGCCAGGCGAAGGCCGTGGCGTGGTCGCGCACGTCGCGCGCACGCTCGACCATGCGCCGCAGGTAGTGCTTCTCGCGGTTTGCCGCGCGGATCTGGTGAATCGCCTCCAGCGTTTCGGTCAGCGACTGCTGAAACAGCTCGAAAGCCGAGTTCTCGCGGCGCTTGAGGTCCTTGACACGTTTGCCGACCACTACCGTGAAATACACCACCACCGGATTGACGAGCAGGATCAGCACGGCGAGCTGCCAGTGCATCACCAGCAGAATCAGCGCGGCACCCAGGATCGAAAGAGCGGCCACCACGAAGCGGCTGATCGTGGTGCCGACGAACTCGTCGACCGTCTGCAGGTCGGTGACGAAATGCGACGCCACGCCGCCGCTGCCCAGGGTCTCGTACTCCGCCATCGAGATGTGCTGAAGCCGCCGCAGCAGCTCGCGGCGCAGCCGGTAGACGATGTCCTTGGACACACGGGTGAACTGGAGTCCCTGCAGCACGTTCAGCGCCAGCGAGGCCACGCGCAGCACCACCGAGACGGCGAGCAGCACCAGGATGTAGAGCACCGGCCCCTGCCAGGCCACCGGAAAAGCGCTGTCGATGATCGCGACTGTCATCCCGGGTTGATCGAGCAGCACCTCGTCGACCAGCAGCGGCATGAGCAGCGGCAGCGGTATGCTGGCCAGGGTCGCAGCCAGCGCAACCACGTTGGCGAGCACCAGCTCGCGCTTGTGGGTGCGCGCGATCGACCACAGGTAGTGCCAGTCGTACGTTTCGGGCGATGCTGTGCTCATGGCTGAGCCGTTGCCGCGAGCGCCTGCAACCAGCGCTCACGGCGCGCCTGACCGAAACCGAGCCGCTCGAACAGGTCGTCCAGCGCGCCCTGATCGGGCGGGCGCCTGGCCAGCTCACCCATGTCCGCCGGCAGCTCGTCCGCGTGCCGAGTGCCGGTGATCTGCCGCGCCACGTGCAACGCCTCACGGTGTTCGCTCAGCAGTTCGCCGATGCGGCCGGCGCCACGCATTTTCATCGTCGCCACCCGCTCCAGGTTCTGCAGCATGTTCGGTATATCGCCCCATCGGACCAGCAGCTTGGCGGCGGTTTTCGCGCCGATTCCGGGAATCCCCGGAATGTTGTCCACTTTATCCCCCGCGAGCGCCAGCAGATCGCCGATCTGTTCCGGTTTCACGCCGAACTTCTGCTCAACCCCGGCCGTGCCCAGACGCCGATCCTTGGCGAAATCCCACCACTCGTCCTGGTTGCGGATCACCTGAGTCAGGTCCTTGTCCGCGGTGACCACGACATTGCGAAAGCCCTGCGCTCGCGCGTTGGTGGCCAGCGTCGCGATGATGTCGTCCGCTTCCAGCAGCGGGCTTGCGAACTCGCGAAAACCGCTGGCCGCGACGAACTGCCGGCAAAGCGCGAACTGGAACTTCAGCTCCTCCGGCGCCGAGTCGCGGTTGGCCTTGTACGGCGGGTAGATGTCGTTGCGCCAGGAGCTGGTCAGGCTTTCGTCGAATGCGCACGCCATGTGCAGCGGCCGGCAGCCGGTGATGATCTGGGTCAGGAAATCGATGAATCCGATCACCGCGTTCACCGGGTTGCCCTGCGTGTCGGTCAGCGAATCGGGCAGTGTGAACCAGCCGCGAAACACGTAGATGCTCGCGTCGATGCTGTACAGCGTGCGCCCGTCCAAATCAGCGAACCACTTTGATCAGCCGGCGCGCGGTCGCCTCGCCGTCGGGATAGTCGCCGTTCAGCAGCCGCAATCGGGCGGGCGCGTCTTCCAGCGGCGAGTCCTCCGCCGCCTGTGCGTAGCCGCCGGCGGGGCTCGGCACCACGGCGATGCGGCGCGCGGCGGCGCGCGCGCGTTCGGCATTGGAAAGTGTGCGGAAGCTGCGTGCCACGGTGAGGAACTCCTCGTCATAGGCGCGGTGATCATCCGAATGTTGCGCTGCACCTGCCAACATGAACACTTTGTCCTGCACGACCCAGGCCACAAACCGAGTGGTGCGCGCGCCGAACGGTGTCTGCGCTTCGCCGAGACCCGTGTACGCCGGAAAGTCGCCGGCCAGCGCGCGCCCCTGATCGAGACTGTCGGTACCGAGCCGGTTCAGCAGCTCGACCCCGGGGTCGCCGCCCGCTCGCACCGCGCGCATGTCGAACTGCAGAAAGGCGTCGCGCGATTCCGGTACCAGCGCGATGTAGCCGGGGAAATTGCGAATGCGCCAGCGCACCGGCGCGGTGAACGCGAAACCCAGCGACGGATGGTAGAAATCGTTGCCGTGCACCACACCGTGCGCGGGAGAGGGACCGAATACCATCCCGTCGATTTGCGCCAGATAAGCTTCGCGGTTGTCGGGCAGCGGGTTTTCGGCGCGGTACCGGCGCGCCGCCTGCACCACTTCCTTCAGCCGCCTGTCATTGCGCGGGTGGCTGGCGAACACGCCATGATACCCGCCAGGCTCGCGCTCCTCGCTTGCGCCCCCCGCATCGGCGAAGGCTTCCTGATCTTTAAGAACGCCGATCACCTCGATCATATTGTCCGGACTGTAACCCACCCGAGCCAGATATTGCGCGCCGAGCCGGTCGGCCTCCAGCTCGTACTCGCGTCCGTAGCCGCTGGTAAGGGTCTGGCCGAGCGCGCCGAGCAGGTCGTCGGTGCTGGCGCCCGTCACGGAGAGCAGGTCGTCGAGAATGCCGGTGAGTGTCGACTGGCTGTGCTGACGAACCGAGTGGCGGGCCGTGACATGGCCGATCTCATGGCCGATAACGCCGGCCAGCTCCGCTTCCGAGTTGAGATACGCCATGATTCCGCGGGTGATGTACACATAGCCGCCGGGCAGGGCGAAGGCGTTGATCTCCGGGGTATCCAGCACGCTGAAATGAAACCGGATGCGATCGCGGTGGCTGTACCCGGCGAGCTGTTGCCCGATCCGGCGCACGTAAGCCTGCACTGCGGGATCGTCGTATTCGCCGTAGCGCTCGAGTATCGCCTTGTGATAACGGCCGCCGAGTTCGATCTCCCGGGCTTCGGACATGAGCACGAAATCCTGCTCGCCGGTCACCGGATTGACGGCGCAGGCGCCCAGCCCCAGTGCCAGCGGCGCGGCTACGCACGCCAGGCCGCGCGCGCGGCTCACGGGAGAATTTCCAGCTGCGCCGGATGGCGCAGGCGCATTCGCGGCCGGTGGCGCAGGCTCACCCAGCCGAGCGCCACTACGGTCCTGTGCCGCAGCGATTCGGGTGTGGTGGAACGGAACTGCAACAGGTCGTCTTTCGCGATGCGCAGCGCGAACTCATAGCCCATGTCGAGCCACACCGACCGGCGCGTTCGGGTCACGCTGCGAATGCGCCCGCGCACCGCGTAGAATCCCTCGCCCGCCGCGCGCACCGCGCGAGGCTCGAGGCCCCGGTAGCGCTGCAGCGACCAGATGCCGCGTTGCGCCGCGCGCGCCTCCCGCGCAGCCTGCCGGTAGCAGGCGTGCTGCCAGAGGTTCGGCGGAAACACGATCGGGGCCGCCAGCCCGCGCTGCAGCAGCTCCGCCTGCACGTTGCGTCCGTCGCCGGTGAACAGATGCGCGAGCAACCGGGTGTAGCGATCGTGCCGCTCGGCACCGTGGCGCAGCGTCGCCCGGTAGCCGCCCTTCGCGAGCAGCGTCCGCAGCGCGACCTGCGCGGCGGAGGAAAACGCCTCGGCGGGGGCTCGTTCGCGGGCGAGCTCGGGCGCGTTGATACCGATAAGGCGTACCTTGCGCCCGTCAGTGAGCATCACGGTGTCGCCGTCGTGAACATGGCGTACCTTGACGCGCTCGTCGATCCGATCGGCTGCGCAGCGTCCGGGAGCAGCCTGCGCAGCCTGGCCGCAAACGAAAAGGGCGCTCACTAGGAGCGCCCCGTGCACTAAACCTGCCCTGACGCGGCGGTCAGGATTTTCCGCCATACCGACGCCGGAACTTGTCCACCTGGCCCGCGGTATCCAGTATCTTCTGCTTCCCGGTGTAGAACGGATGGCACTTGGCGCACACGTCCACGTGCAGATCGGGCTTTGCATAGGTCGAGCGCGTGGCGAAGGAGTTGCCACAGCTGCAGGTGACGGTTATTTCCTGGTACTTGGGATGGATATCCGGCTTCATGGCAGTCTCGGAGGGCGCTGAAAGGCGCTGAATTCTAGCGGCATCGCGATCCGGTAACAAGCGGCGTCCCGGCGCTCCGGCGCGCCTCGTATTTGACGCCTGCGGCCCTGCGCCTTATCCACAAAATCTGTGGATAACTGTGTTGATAGCTTGGGACCACGCTGGCGGCGGCCGCGGCTCGGCGTCACCGCCCGCTCGGTGACATTTTTTGACCAATTGTTTTTTGGCATGTATTTCAATCAGTTATTGATTTGTTGGTGATTTACTACAAAACACGCTTGACAATGACGGTCGACCTGTAGTGAGGAAGTCGATGTGCATAAAACACCGCGCTGCAGGGCGGTTCTACCGCGCGCGCGACGCTGTCGCGGAATTCTGGCGCCGCCGGCACCGCTTCTTGACGCGCCTGGCGCGGGCCCGCACGCAGCACCTTTGCTACCATTAACCGCTTTACCCCGCAGAGCAACCGTCGCTGATGACTGACGCTGTCCCTAAAATCGGTCTGGTGAGCCTGGGCTGCCCCAAGGCGCTGGTGGATTCTGAGCGGATCGTCTCGCAGCTGCGCGCCGAAGGGTACGGGCTATCGGCCGATTACGCCGGCGCCGACCTGGTGGTGGTCAACACCTGCGGGTTCATCGATGCGGCGGTCGAGGAATCGCTGGAGGCGATCGATGAGGCGCTGCGCGAGAACGGCCGGGTCATCGTGACCGGGTGCCTGGGTGCCCGCGCCGGGCAGGTGCGCGACGCGCATCCCGGCGTGTTGTCGGTGACCGGGCCGCATGCCTACGAGGCCGTGATGCGAGCGGTGCACCAGCATGCGCCGCCGCCGCACGAACCCTTCAGCGCGCTGGTACCGGCGGCGGGGATCAAGCTGACGCCGCGTCACTACGCGTACCTCAAAATCAGCGAAGGCTGCAATCACCGCTGCAGCTTCTGCATCATTCCCAGCATGCGCGGCGATCTGGTCAGCCGTCCGGTCGCAGAGGTGCTCACCGAAGCCGAGCAGCTGGCCGGCGCGGGCGTCAAGGAGCTCCTGGTCATCGCCCAGGACACCAGCGCCTACGGGGTGGACATCAAGTATCGCGGCGGATTCTGGCGCGGGGGCGTGGTAAAGGCGCGGCTGCTCGACCTCGCCGCCGCGCTGGGCGAGCTCGGTGTATGGGTGCGCCTGCACTATGTCTACCCCTATCCGCACGTCGACGATGTGATCCCGTTAATGGCCGAAGGCCGGCTGCTGCCCTACCTTGATATGCCACTGCAGCATGGCAGCGCACGTATCCTCAAGGCCATGCGCCGCCCGGCTGCGACCGCCAGGGTGCTGGAGCGCATTGCACGCTGGCGTCGCGATTGTCCGGAACTGACACTGCGCAGCACCTTCATCGTCGGCTTTCCCGGCGAGAGCGAGAGCGAATTCGAGGAGCTGCTGGCATTTCTGCGCGAA
>JAHELT010000167.1 GCA_024644045.1 Chromatiales bacterium
GCTCGGCAACAGCCGGAAAGTCTCGGTATCGATGCTGGGCAAGGTGAAGACCACCGTGCAGCTGTTCGCGGTGTTCTTCATGCTCTACCAGCAGCCGCTGCTCGGCCTGCCCATCTACCAGCTCGGGCTGCTCCTGCTCGGGCTGGCGGCGATCCTGACCCTGGTGTCGATGGTCGCCTATCTGCGCGCCGCGCTGGGTACGCAGCAGGCCGGTTGACAGGGCAGGGACCTCGACTAGAATAGCGCTCAGGCGGGAATAGCTCAGCTGGTAGAGCGCAACCTTGCCAAGGTTGAGGTCGCGAGTTCGAACCTCGTTTCCCGCTCCAGACTCCCACCCCGGCCATGCCGGGGTTTTTCGTTGGCCCGCCCCGGCCACGCCGGGGTCTACCGTTGGTGTTAAACTTTTCCGCGCCGGGGCTGAGTGGCAGAGTGGTTATGCAGCGGCCTGCAAAGCCGTGTACGCCGGTTCGATTCCGACCTCAGCCTCCATTCTCCCGGTCATCTCGCTCGCGCCGGCCCGGATGGCGGAATTGGTAGACGCAAGGGACTTAAAATCCCTCGGCCGCAAGGCTGTCCCGGTTCGAGTCCGGGTCCGGGCACCAGCTTTCAAACACCTAGACGGCCGCAACCGACTGCAGACGCACTTTCGTACGGACTCGATGCTGATAAGCAGTCCGAAGAGAACCGCGGAAGACCAATCTAACCATGCGTGGATGCGAGACCTGCATTCAGTGTACTAAGTCGTGTACAAAGTTACCTTCGATACCGAGTGTGTACTTGGCGCAAATTATGATTGGCCGATGCACGAAGCGTCGCGGCCTCTGACTGGTCTTCCGGGCGAACGGCTGGGCCTGACGGATCGCGGCGCGATCCAAGCAGGCGCCTGCGCCGATATTGCCGTGCTCGATGCTGAGTGCGTGGTGGAACGATGGACCCTGCACCAGCCGCCGCCGTCGACGGTTGACCGGCGAGCGTATTGGGATCAACGTGGCTAGGCGCACACATGCCGCGGCCGCGACAATTCAGGCGCGCTCACTGATACGTGCTTTGTCAAGTGTGGAGCGTTTCGGTGCAAGCGCAGAGGAAGCACTGGCACGCAGCGGCTTACCGTTCCCGTTCAGTGAGCATCCTGATGCTCGGATCCCGTTTCTGAACTTCGCCGCGTTTTACACGGCGGCAGCGGACTTGACCGGCCGCGACGATTTTGGGCTGCAGGTGGGCGCCGATACGCACCTGAGTGCGTTCGACGTGCTGGGCTATGCGGCATTGAGCTGCGGAAATGTGCGCGAAGCACTGCTTACCCTGCGTAAATACTTCCCGGTACTGGAGGACGGCGGCAGCGTCGACCTTGTGGAGGAGGGCGATACAGCGACAGTCCAGTACCGAGTACGGACCGATGCGGGCGATACGCGTCAGGTCGTCGAACTTGGCCTGGCGGTAATCCTGCGCTGGCTGCAATCGATTCTGGGTGAACACTGGTTTCCCGCGCAGGTGCGTTTTGCGCATGAAGCCCCACCTGATTCTGCAGCGCACCGCAGGTTGTTTAATAGTGAAGTGGTGTTTGCTCATGCCACCAATGGAATAGTCTTCCCCGTCGTGTGTCTCGACAAGGTGCTCGGCACGGCCGATGCGACACTGCGAGACATCATGGGACGACAACTGGATGAGATTCTGCATACGCTTCCAAAAGGCGGGCGGTGGCAGTATCGTGCACGCCAGGCGGTGTCTGAGGGCATGCGTCGTGGGCACAGCAGCGTATCGGCAACCGCCCGGAGCCTGGCCGTCAGCTCCCGGACTCTGCAAAGACACCTCGCCGAAGAGGGCACCACCTTCCGCCAGGTCCTCGATGAGGTTCGCCAGGAGTTGGCGCGAAGCAGCCTTGAACGGCAGGACATGAGCACCACAAACCTGGCGCTGATGCTCGGCTATAGCGATATCAGTGCCTTCTACCGCGCCTTCAAGCGTTGGACGGGAATGACGCCGGACGGGTATCGCAATCTGCCCAGATGATCAGGTGGCGCGAAATGTCAACGCGGTGACGTACATTACCAAGACAGCAGAGCGTAGTTGCTGGTTTAATCGGCCGCAATGTTCCACAGGGAGCGGCAGGTGCCAACGCTAGGCGACCCCGAACTCATTCCGCAGAGCGATACTGCGGGTCCGCCACGGGGCGCGCCGGACATGACCGCCCGGCGTCCCGACGGATTGATTTCCCGCGAGCAGTTCGAGGCGCTGAGCGAGAAATCCGACCTGGTGGGCCTGAGCTACCTGATCGCGCATTTCGCCCTGATCGGGCTGGGCGGCTGGCTGACGTGGCTCGCGTTCCCGGGCGTGGCTTTCGTTCCGATACTGCTGACGCATGCATTCGTGATCGGATTTTTGTTTTCGCCGCTGCACGAGTGCGCGCATACCACCGCGTTCAGACGCCGCTGGTTGAACGAAACGGCGCTGTGGATCGTCGCCGTGGTGTACATCGTGCCACCGTATTTCTTTCGCTATTTCCACCTCGGCCATCACCGGTATACGCAGGTGCCTGGCATGGACCCCTCGCTGGTGTTGCCGGAGCCGGCCAGCTTGCGCCAGTACCTCTGGTACTGTGCCGGCCTCTGGTTCTGGTGGCGCAACCTCGCATGGATAGTGAAGCATGCCGCCGGGATAGTCGACCCCGCAAGCGCCGACTACGTGCCGCCCAGGCGATTACCTCTGATGGTCCGGGAAGCACGCATCATGGCGTTCCTGTACAGCGCGATCGCTATCGCTGCGACGGTCGGCGGTTTTGCCACCGAACTGCTGGTCTGCTGGATACTCCCCAGATTTCTCGGCGAGCCGGTTCAGCGGCTCGTGCGCGTGGCAGAGCACGTCGGGTGCGCGGAAACGCCGGATCTTCTCGACAATACACGCACCACGCTGAGCAACAGGCTTATTAACGCGATCGCCTGGCAGATGCCCTATCACGCCGAGCATCACCTGTTTCCCAGCGTGCCGTTTCACCGGCTCCCCGAGTTGCATCGCCTGATCGGCGACAGGGTAGTCGTGGAATCGCGGGGCTACATCGCCGGTCAACGCGAGATCATCGCCAATCTGCGCGATCCGGCCCGTCAGGCAACTGTACCCGTCGTGCCGCGGCGTCGTTTGCTGTAAAGTTGCGTTGCCGGTGCAGGCGCAGCCACGGCGCCCCCTCACAAGTCCGGCTGGCGGGGAATTTTGACAAAGTGCAGCCGGAAGCCGCCTTGACTCGTCATCCCTGACGGTGTGTAATTCCTGAAAGCGCTTTCAGAGAACGCATGATCAGGGCCTCAGCAGCACTTCAGATCCAGCGAGCGGCCACCGTCGCCCGCCGCGCAAACCCCGAGTTCATGGGCAGACTCGAGCGCAGCTTCACGCAGCAGGCGCCGATGGACGAGCGCGCAATCGAGGTGCTGCGCTCAGGCCGGGTGCACACAGGCCGAGCGCAACGTGTACAGTCTGCCGATACTCAGCCGCACCCTTCAACGATTCCCCAGAATCCCGATCGAACGATATCGTGGTCGACGCCGGCCGTAGACAGCCGACGCAGCCGGTGTTCCAGTTCGGGGTTGAACGTACATCGTGCCGGTCTGGCAGGACGGGCGCGATGCGCTCAATGCAACCAAAGCTAGATGGAGAGGAGAGAGATGAAAAGACAACTACTCGGCATAGGAACCGCTGTGGCCCTGACCGGCGCCTCGTTGAACGCGATGGCGGCGGACGTGGTCATCGGGGTACCGAACTGGCCGTCCGTCAATGTCACCGCCAACGTACTCAAGGTCATCATAGAAGACAACTTCGGACTCGATGTCGAGCTGCAGAACGGCACCAACCCGGTGGTGTTCGAAGCCATGGACACCGGCAGCATGCACGTGCACCCCGAAGTCTGGCTGCCCAACCAGTCGAACCTGCACAACAAGTTCGTCAAGACCAAGGGCTCGGTAGCGATGAACCCCAACGGCGTAGCGGCATTTCAGGGGATGTGCGTCACCAAGCACACCGCGGACGAGCACGGCGTAAGCAAGATCTCGGATTTGACCGATCCCGATATCGCCAAGCTGTTCGATACCGATGGTGACGGCAAAGGTGAGATCTGGATCGGTGCATCCGGCTGGGCGTCGACCAACGTGGAGAAAATCCGCGCCAATAGCTACGGCTACAACGAAACCATGAACCTCAAGGAGATGGACGAGACCCTGGCTCTGGCAGAAGTGGACAACGCCGTGGTGCAGAAGAAACCCATAGTGTTTTTCTGCTACACCCCACACCACATGTTCGCACTGCATGACCTCGTGATCCTCAAAGAACCGAAATACGATGCGTCCAAGTGGAAAGTGATTCAGCCGACGGACGATCCCGACTGGCTGTCAAAATCTTCCGCACCCGTCGCCTGGGACCTCGCCTATCTGCACATTCATTATGCAGCCGGGCTGGAACAGAGCCATCCCGAAGTGGCCTCCCTGTTGTCGAAAGTGAAGCTCGACACCGATACGGTATCGACCATGACCTATGCTCTGGTAGTTGAGAAACAGGACCCGGCAGACTTCGCCCAGAAGTGGGTCGCAAAGAACTCCAAGCTGGTCGAGAAGTGGCTCAGATAAAGCGATGAAAGCGCGCGGGTGACACAGCGTCACCCGCGCGTCCCTCTTCTCGTCTGTTCCAGCCGGACCGGCAGCCTGCCGGCGCCGCGCGAAGTTGCGGGAAGAAAAAAGGGGGCGGATCCGTGAGTGAAGAAGAAGTCATCAAGCTCGACGACGTCTGGAAGATTTTCGGCGAGCGCTCCGAAGAGGCGATGCAGGCGGTCAAGCAGGAAGGTTTGACCAAGCCCGAGGTGCTGGAAAAGTTCAGCTGCGTAGTGGGTATCGCGGAAGTCAGCTTCACTGTCAATCGCGGTGAGATATTCTGCGTCATGGGTCTTTCCGGCTCGGGCAAATCGACCATGGTGCGACACCTGAACCGGCTGATCGAACCTACCGCTGGCAGCATCAGTGTGCTGGGCCGGGACGTAATGGCGCTTGGCGGCGAAGAGTTGCGGGAAATGCGCGCCAAGCACATCGGTATGGTTTTTCAACACATGGCGCTGTTGCCGCACCGCACAGTGCGCGACAACGTGGCCTTTCCACTGCAGGTGCGCGGCGAGCCGAAAGCCAAGCGTTGGGAAGTGTCTCAGCACTGCCTGAACCTGGTGAATCTCGACGGCTACGAGGATCGTTTCCCGCGCGAGCTGTCCGGCGGCATGCAACAGCGTGTGGGGCTCGCCCGGGCGCTGGCGTCCGATCCGGAAGTGCTGTTGATGGATGAACCGTTCTCCGCACTGGATCCGTTGATCCGGCGCCAGCTGCAGGAACAGTTCATGGCGCTTTCGGCCGAGCTGAACAAGACCACGGTGTTCATTACGCATGACCTGGACGAAGCAATCCGCATCGGCAATCGCATCGCGATCATGAAGGATGGGTTGATCGTGCAGATCGGCTCTCCGGAAGAGATCGTGACGAATCCTGCGGACGAATACGTGAAAGATTTCGTCGAAGGCATATCGAAGTTGAACCTGGTTTATGCGCATTCGATCATGGAAGACCTCGCAGCATACGCCGCGAGCAACGACGATGATCTCACGCAGTCGCCGCGGGTCGCACACGACAAGGACTTGAATCACCTGATCGACGTGTCCACCACGACGGAGTATCCGATAGTCGTGCAAAGTGACGAGGGCAAGGACATAGGCGTGATCAGTAAAAGCAGGTTGCTCAAGGGCATCCAGGGGGGCGAGTGATGGCCGAAACAGGGTTTGATGCAGGACCAAAGCTGCTGGAAAGCTCGGTGGGCGAGTTTGTTGGCGAAAGCAATGCTTACTACGAGCGGGAATTCAGCAAGATACAATCGGCGACCAAATTTCCCTGGACCTGGAACACGATGGCGGCCGTGGCCGGTCCACTGTGGGGGCCGGCGCGTGGATTGTGGGGCTACTTCTGGGCCTTCGTGGTCGTCGAAATGATCGCGCTGGTGCAGATCGGGCGTGGCCTGTGGGGCGACCTCGGCGCTGAGCAGTCCGCCCGGGCTGAGAAACTGACCGCACGCTACGAGCAGCTTTATCAAAGAGGGCAGGCGGCGCTGGAAGCCGGGGAAGCCGACGCACAAGGCCTGATTACCACCGCGGGCAATCTGAAACGCGCCGCGGAGAGGGCCGCTGAGCAGGCAGAACTGGCGGCGGCCGGCGCAACCAAGCTGTTGATCATCGGCCTGGCGGTGTTCGTGGTCCTGCGTGTGGTGCAGGGATTCTACGCCAACCTGATGTACGAGAAACGCTACCTGGCATGGCGCGCCGACCCGCTGGTCGCGTCGGGCCTGAACTGGACCACGGCCGCCTTCGGTGCGGTGCTGTGGCTGGCGATCGTGCCCCTCACGCTGTATCGCTTCACGGTCAGCAAACCCTATGAGCTGATCACGAAGTTTCCGATGGACAAGGAGATATTCACGCCTGTCGCCAACTGGATGGAGGGCGGGTTCGACTGGCTGGCCATTAACGGTGCCGGGGTGTTCGACGGGGTAACCGGGTCGATCCGGGCCATACTCGACGCCCTGGAGGTGGCGCTGGTGCAAACCCCCTGGCCGGTAGTCATGCTTGTGATCGTGGTCACGGCGTGGCGCCTCGCGGGACCCAGAATCGCCGTCTTTACCGCCGCCTCGCTGGCCTATCTCGCCTTCCTCGGTTTGTGGGAAGTGAGCATGGCGACAGTGGCGCTGCTGGGCGCGGCTGCTTTCCTGTGCCTGTTGTTCGGCATCCCGCTCGGGATCTGGTTTGGCAAGAGCGAGCGCGCATACGCCGTGGCGCTGCCGGTTCTCGACTTCATGCAGACCATGCCGGCGTTCGTCTATCTCATCCCGATCATCGCATTTTTCGGCACCGGCAAACCGCCGGGGGTGCTCGCCACCATCGTGTTCGGCATGCCGCCGGTGATTCGACTCACCGCGCTCGGCATGCGCGGTGTGCCCGAGGGCACCAAGGAAGCGGCCCTCGCGTTCGGCTGCACTAAAGGGATGCTGCTGCGTGACGTGGAGATACCGCTCGCCATGCCGTCGATCATGACCGGCGTCAATCAGACCATCCTGATGTGTCTGTCCATGGTGGTGATCGCCTCTCTGATCGGCGCCGGCGGGCTGGGAAGGAACGTGCTGGAGGCGCTGCAGTATGCAGCCAAGGGTCAAGGGATGCTCGCGGGCCTTGCGATTCTGTTCTGCGCCATGGTGATCGACCGTGTGATCCAGGGCCACTACAAACGATCGGCCGGCGGCCAGGCTTGATCCGGGGCGCCCCGGGCGCCCGCGATCGTCAGTGCAGCAAGCGGGCCGCGCGGAAGATGTGCTCTCGTTAGAGCCATTGGCAGATCGGCCTTGCCAGGCTGGACGTTCCCCGTGAGCGCTGTCGCCGTGCGAAGCGGCGGCATCGTCTGCAATCGGCGCCCGCCGCCGACAATGCAAAACAGAGGATCACCATGATCAAATCCATACTCGTCGCAACCGATGCCTCGCCCGCCGCGAACCGCGCCCTTTCGCTGGCGATCGAAATGGCGGTGAAGTACGCCGCCAGCCTGGATATCATCTACGTGGTCCGCGACATGCAGCTGCCGACGAAACTGCTGAAGATGGCGGAGATCGAGGACGTTGCCGATGCACGCGGGGACGTCCTGATGTACGTAGCGGATCAGGTTCTGAGCGATGCGAGTGCGCGTGCAAAGAAAAGTGGCGTCACGCAAGTACGCACCCACGTGGGGAAGGGCGATCCCGCGGGCGCGGTCATCGGGCACGCAAAGCGGCGGAAAAGCGACATCGTCATTCTCGGCACCCGCGGATTGAGTAGAACTGAGGGCATGCTGCTGGGCAGCGTATCCCGCAAAGTCGTCAACCTGTGCAAGGTAAACTGCCTGATCGTTCGCTAGTCAAGAGGCAGAGGGGCTTGGTCCTGACACTCGCGGCCCCGTCGCCGTTTACCGGGATCACCGGACGCTTCGGAAGGCCCAAGGCTGCAGCTGCGGTGAAGGGTGCAGCGTCAGCCTTGCTTTTCCTTGTCGGTGAAGTCGAGCCGCTCCAACCACCAGGAAACGGCGAAACCCGCCACCAGTCCCCAGAATGCGGCACCGATGTTCAGAACACTGAGATCGGCGAAGGTCACCAGGAATGCAACCAGGGCGCCGAGCGTGTAGCGGGCGCTGAAACAAGTGACGAACGCACCCTGCAGCACACGCAACATGGCCAAACCTGCGAGCACCATGATGAAACCCTCCGGCGCATTCAACAGTAAGCGCGTGAAGGCGGGCGCCATTACTCCGAAAGCGACAGCCAGCACGCCGGTGAAAATGCCTGCAATGTAGTGCCGGGCGCGCTCGCCGGATGATGTGATAATCGCATTGGTCGGCCCGGTCAGGCAGGTACACACGCTACCGACTACCGCGCTCAAGATCGTGCCGATACCGCAGACGGCAGCAATCGCGTCGACCGGCGGTTTGTGTCCTGCGGCCTTCAGTACCGCGACGCCCTGACCGTTCTGAACCACCAGCACGGTTATCGCCAGTGGCACCACCAACTCCACCATGGCCGTCCACGAGAATTGCGGTGTATGCACAACCGGGCGCACCAGTTCGATCGCACCAAGCGCCGACGGGTCGAAGCGGCCGAGTATGGCTATTGCAAGCACGCCCACCAGCAGAGCACCGATCAGCGGCGGTAACCGCTGTCCCAGCGCCGGGACAGCACTCAGCAGCAGCCACGCAACGACCATCGGTCCGGCAATTGCGAAGTCCGAGTGCAGGGAAGTCACCAGACCAAGCCCGAACTGCAGGAAAACGCCGGCGACCATGCCCATCACGATCGGCATGGGCACCGCCTGCATCGCCCGCTTGACCCAGCCTGTAACGCCGAGCACCAGCATCAGCACGCCAGTAACGTAATAGGCCCCGATCACTTCGCCGAAGCTCAGATGCGACAACGCGGGACCGACCAGCACGGTGCCGGGAATGGTCCAGAAAAACGCCAGCGGTTGCCGGTAGAGCCAGCAGAACAGGATGCTGATCACCCCGTTGATGGAAAAGACACCGAATATCCACGACGCCAGCTCAGCTTCGCTCAGCCCCCCGCGGGTGCCGACCGACAGGATGATCGCGACTGGCGCAGTCGCCGCGAAAACCCAGCCGATGAAGCCGTTGGCGGCGTACTCCGGGCCGAAGTCCGCGAGCATCTGCCGCCAGCCGGGCAGAGGTCGGTGGGGCCGCTCGAGGTGGCTAAGCATGCTCTGCAGAGCCTCTGGTCGTCTTATCTGGACTACTACGATGCTCAGCGAACGCATCGGTCATTGCATCGGGATTCGCCGGACGGTCAATCGGAATACCCGGCGCTGGGTTGCACGGATCGGCGACGGTTCGGGATCCTCTTGGAATCCGTGCAAGGCAACGACTCCGCTCCTTCCGGTCCGGCGTCCGTGTCGTTGCTATTGGGCGCAGTACATCCACGCACATGACGTGCTCGACCCTTCCCAGATGCTGTTGATCGGTGCCTCGCAACTGCTGATCTATTGTGAATGTCTAGCTAGTTCGCGCAGTTCTCAACGCTGGCTGACCCAAGCGAGCGCCTCGTCCCTTTTGTCCACTGGGAAGTGACGCGCTTCCGGCACTACGAAGTGGCTTGCAATATGCGGTATCGCCGACAGCAACCGATCGTTGGTGACGAAGGCAAGCCGCTGGATTTCCCCTTGGTGTTGCTTGACGAATCGCAAGTCCGCCGCGAATGCGCTCAAGTCGTCCCAGCCTGGGAAATGCTCCGCGACAATCATTACGCCCTTGAGCCCGTCTTTCTTTTCAATATGGGGATCAATTTCATTCGAAATGCGCTCGAAGTCCGCTGCCTCGAGCTCGCCGTGCGGGAACGAAATCAAAACACCCTGTTCGCTGAGAAACTCAAACGTAAGATCGCCGCTCGGAAGCGGCTCCGAAATCCACTCACGGGCCTGCTGCAGATTTTCGTTCTCAAATACCCGGACTTCGCCGGGCATCACGAAGCCAAATGCTTTAACTGATTTCGCGATCCAGTCGGCGTCAGTCACCACAGCAACGCGATCGAAGCGTGTCAGGTGCTTGAGACCCACTTTTGCATCTTCCCACGCCGCAGCGACGGTGTAGCCCTTGAAACCGTCTATCAGCACATAGAGCAGGCTCACCCTTTCAGCCTTACTGAGCTTTTCCTCGATGGCTGGCACGAGCACCGACTGGTAGTCTTGCGCAGTGACCTCGCCGCCTGCCTTGAAGCCCAGCACATTGTCGGGCAGGTCGGTAATGGTTTCGAACAAGGGGTATTCCTTTCGCCGTCAGAGATTGAGGAATCGGCCAAGCTACCATACTAACCAAGTCGTAAGGAACTCTGTCGTTGCACGATCAATTGAGTCCATCCGAGTTCGGGAAATCCTCTGTTCGGTGGACTTTCGGTGTACTTCTGTTTGCTCCTCAATGTAATCGTGCACTCGCCCGTCATGATCACCAGGGTGTAATATTTCTGCAGATCCCTGTCAGAAGGGCATTAGTGCATGGACGACCGTCTGCCCAGCGAGCGAGCTGCCATCTTCTACGGCTGCGTGGCTGGATACGATCGGCTGAAGCGAGGCCATTTGTACCGAAACGGCTCACTCATCGAGGACCCGGATTCCAGTCGCGTTGCTGGAGCCGATTGCGTGCGAAGTACCTGGCACCGGCGATAAAGTTTTGTTGCTGCAAATCGTCCGCTTTTCCGCTGCGTAGCGCCATGCAGGCTCGTTCCCCGGGCGTGACCGTGCAAGCCGCATGGCATCAGGCTTCGCGCTTTCCTTCGGCATGCACCCCGCACGCCTCCGGGTGATGGCCAGAGGCATGCGTCGGCTTGGTGTGCTGGTCCTGATACTGGCCGGGCTCACCACGCTCGCCCTCGCTTTTCGCATCGAGATTGCTC
>JAHELT010000168.1 GCA_024644045.1 Chromatiales bacterium
TCACTCCGCTCGCCGGATCGTTCCACAGCACGCGCGCGATGCGCCGCGCGGCCGCTTCGCTGCCGTCGCAGACGATGACCATACCGGCGTGCTGCGAGTAGCCCATGCCCACGCCGCCCCCGTGGTGCAAGCTGACCCAGGTGGCGCCGGAAGCGGTGTTCAGCAGGGCGTTCAGCAGGGGCCAGTCGGACACGGCGTCGGAACCGTCGCGCATGGCTTCGGTCTCGCGGTTGGGGCTTGCCACCGAGCCCGAGTCCAGATGATCCCGCCCGATGACCACCGGCGCCCGCAGCTCGCCGCTCGCCACCATCTCGTTGAAGGCCAGACCCAGGCGGTCGCGCTCGCCCAGCCCCACCCAGCAGATGCGCGCCGGCAGCCCCTGAAAGGCGATACGTTCCCGCGCCATGTCCAGCCAGTTGTGCAGATGCGGGTCGTCGGGAATGAGTTCTTTGACCTTGGCGTCCGTGCGGTAGATGTCCTCGGGATCGCCGGACAGGGCCACCCAGCGAAACGGACCGACGCCGCGGCAGAACAACGGGCGAATGTAGGCCGGCACGAAGCCCGGAAAATCGAACGCGTTGCTCACACCCGTGTCGTAGGCCATCTGCCGGATGTTGTTTCCGTAATCCACCGTGGGAATACCCTGGTGGTGGAAGTCCAGCATGGCGCGCACGTGCACGGCCATGGATTGCATCGCGGCCTCCACCACAGCGTGCGGGTCGCTGACACGCTTCTCATCCCACGCCTCGAGTGTCCAGCCGGCGGGCAGATAGCCGTTCAGCGGATCGTGCGCACTGGTCTGATCGGTTACCGCATCGGGCTTGGCCCCGCGCTCGACCAGCTCCGGCAGCATCTCGGCCGCGTTGCCGAGCAGACCGACCGACACCGGCTTGCCCGATGCCCGGGCCTGTTCGATCAGCGCCAGCGCTTCGTCCAGCGACGCCGCCTGGCGGTCCAGGTAGCGGGTGCGCAGGCGCATCTCGATGCGGCTCGGCCGGCACTCGACCGCGAGCATCGAGGCGCCGGCCATGGTGGCCGCCAGCGGCTGGGCGCCGCCCATGCCGCCGAGACCGGCGGTGAGGATCCACTTTCCGCGCAGGTCGCCGCCGAAATGCTGGCGCCCCATTTCGGCAAACGTCTCGTAAGTCCCCTGCACGATGCCCTGACTGCCGATGTAGATCCAGGACCCGGCGGTCATCTGGCCGTACATCATGAGGCCGGCGCGATCCAGCTCGTTGAACTTGTCCCAGGTAGCCCACGCCGGCACCAGGTTCGAATTGGCGATCAACACGCGCGGCGCATCCGGATGCGTGTTGAACACGCCCACCGGCTTGCCCGACTGCACGAGCAGCGTCTGACCGTCCTCCAGCACGCGTAACGTTTCGACGATGCGGTCGAAGCAGTCCCAGTTGCGCGCTGCGCGGCCGATGCCCCCGTACACCACCAGCTCCTCGGGCTTCTCCGCAACCCCGGCATCGAGGTTGTTCATCAACATGCGCAACGGCGCCTCACTCAGCCAGCTCTTGCACGTGCGCTCGGTGCCGGTCGGCGCTTTGATATTTCGCGTGTTGTCGGTTCGATCCGCCATGGGCGTGTCAAGTATATCGACGATTGCGTGCCGGACCCAATCGGGGCGTAGGGCTAGGGCCTGTTAAACAGGCCCTAGTACCCGCGCGTCAGATCGACGACGCTGGTCAACGGCTGGCCGCGCATCGCCCGGCGGATGTTGTCCACGACGTGCGCCGACGCCGTATCGGGGTTGGTCACACTGGCGTTGTGGGGCGTCACGGTTATCCGCGGATGGCGCCAGAACGGATGCTCGTCCGGCAGGGGCTCCGCAGCGAACACATCCAGCGCCGCGCCGGCAATGTGCCCCTCCTCCAGCAGCTCGAGCAGGTCCTGCTCAACGAGGTGCTCGCCGCGCCCGATATTGATGATGAACGCGCCCCGCGGAAGCCTGGTCATGCGCGCCCGGTCGAGGATACCGCGGGTCGCCTCCGTCAGCGGCAGAACGCACACCAGAATGTCGCTGCGTTCGAGAAACGCCTGCAGCTGACCGGCGCCGTGGAAGTTCTGTACGTCCGCTACCCGTTTGGAGGTGCGGCTCCAGCCGGCCACCTCGAAGCCCATGGCCGCAAGCTTCCCGGCAACCGCCCGGCCGATAACGCCCATCCCCAGCACGCCGGCGCGCAGCTCGCAGGCACGGGGCTGCGGCAGGTGATGGCGCCACTCCCTGGACCGCTGCTGCGCCTCGTAGACGGCCATGCGCCGCAGGAAACGCAACGCCATGTAAACAGCGTACTCGCACATGCCCTCGGTCAGCGCGCTGTCCTGCATGCGTACCACGGGCACGCCTGGCGGCAGGTACACACCCTTCAGCAGGTGATCGAGCCCGGCCCCGAGCGAAAAGATGACCTTGAGGTTGGGCAGCGCGCTGAACAGATCCGGCGGTGGCTTCCAGACCAGCGCATACTCGATGTCGGCGGCATCGCCGAGCGCCGGCCACAGCCGCACCTCCAGCTCCGGCATGCGCTCGCGCAGCGCCGCCTGCCAGGGCGGCAGACTCGCAAACTCGGTCTTGAACAACAGAACGGGCAAAGCGGGCAGATGCTCTTCGCGGTTTCAGCGTTGGTCGAGTGTAAGCGCTGTAAACCAGGCGCGGAACTCCGCGTCGAGTTGTGCGCCGTTGCGCGCCCACCATTCGGCATCGATGCGCAGGCCGCGCTGCAGCCGGTCCCCGGCACTCGGCAGCCAGGCCGCCACCGGCGGCTGAGTGTAGCTGAGTGCGGAGCGACGCACCGGACCGTGGGACGAGATACGCGCGAACTCTACCTGGCGCAAGGTGCCGGTCGCGAAATCGAGGAACTCGCGAGCCGCTTGTGCGCGCGGCGTGCCCTTGACGATTGCCCAGTAGTCGATTTCCCACAGTTGCCCGGACCATATCGGCACGACCATGACCGGTGTGCCCACGATGACCTGGGCCATCACGTCGTGATGGACAGCGGCAATTGTCACGCTGCCGTCGGTCAGCCAGCGCACGGCGTCGGTCGCTTTGCGCCACCATTTGATGTGCGGATGCAACGCCGACAACCTGCCGAGCGCGCGTTGCACGCCCCCCGGCCGCTGCAGCTCGGCGTAGACCTCCAGCGGCGGCACGCCATCCGCCATCAGGGCCCATTCCAGATTGCCGCGCGGCGTGCGCGGCAACGCGCGTTTACCGGGAAACGCCCGGGTATCGAAAACCTCGGCGGGCGACCGCGGCGCGGTGGCGAACGCATCGTCGAGGGTAAAGAACAGCAGCGCGCGTACCGAGCTGCCGAGCGCGCATTCGTGCAACGCGCCATCGATGAAATCCTCGGCCGCCGGCGTATTATCAAAGCCGCGCGACCAGCGGTGCCCATCGAGCTTCTCGAACAGGTTTTCCCGGCATCCCTCGCCGGCCCCGCGTTCATCCACGGCGATCACGTCCCACTCTATTTCACCCGCCGCGATCTGGGCGCGCAACAGGACCAGATTGCCGCGATACTCATGCGTGACGATGCGCCGGTCAAAACGTGCTTCGAACGGCGTGAACAGCGCTCGCCGCTGGGCGTCCATGAACGCACCGCCCCAGCTGACCAGGGTCAGCGGTTGATTGCCGGTTTGCGCTTGCGCAGGCGCAGTACCCGCGTTCAGCGTCAGCAGCACTGTAAAGATAAGTCGCAGGTGCATCCCGTTCATCGCCGTGCAAACAGGCGCTGCTCGCGCGCCCAGATGTACATGCCGCTGCCGACAACGATCCCTATGCCCAGCCATCCCCAGGCGTCCGGGAACTCGGCGAACACCAAATAACCGATCACGGTCGCGGTGACGATCTCGCTGTACCCGAACAGCGCGAGCAGCGAGGCGGGCGCGTACTCGTAAGCCTTGATGATCAGCAGATGGCCCAGCGCGGCGAGCATGCCGAGCAGACTCATCAGACCCAGCGCATGGACGCTGGGCGGTTGCCAGACAAATGGCATGGCCACCGCGAGCGCCAGTGCGCCGATCAGTCCGGTGAAGGCCAGCGTAACCGCTGCCGGCGCAGCGCGCGACATTTTACGCGTCAATAGCAGAAAACACGCCAGCGAGATACCCGCACCCAGGGCCAGAAACGCGGCCCAGTGGAATACTCCCGTGCCCGGCCGGATCACGAGCAGGATACCGGCGAAGCCGACCATCACGGCCCCGATGCGGCGGATACCTACGCGTTCGCCGAGCACCCAGGGTGACAACACGGTCACGACCAACGGTGCGACGAACACCATGGCCACCGCATCGACGATCGCGATGTAGGCGAGCGAGGCGAAGAAAAACACCGTCGCCAGCAGCTGGAACAACCCGCGGATCAGCTGCAGACGGATATGCGCAGGCCACAACGAGGCCAGTCCATAGCGCCACAGCACCACGGGCAGTACACACAGCACGTGGAACGCAAACCGCGCCCAGGCCACCTGCAGCACCGGGTACTCCAGGGTCAGGTACTTGGCCACGCCGTCCATCATCGACAGCAGCTGGAACCCGGCGATGACCAGCGCGATGCCGAGCAGCGGCCGATGCAACGCCGCAGTGGGCAGGCCGTGCGCACTCACGCGGTGGTCGACTCCCGGGCAAAGGGCGCGATGGTAACCCACTTTGCTCCGCCGCCGGGAGCCTCGCGGCGACGCCGCGGCCCGGCTTGCATTCCCCGGCGATTCGGCTAGTCTGCGCCTCCCCTCGCCTCAAGGAACTGCGCGATGCGCGCCCGCACCACGGCCAGCCGCTGGGAAATGGCCGCTCCGGCCGCCTTCGTGTTGCTGTGGAGCACCGGCTTCATCGGGGCCAAGATGGGCGTCGCCTACGCCGAGCCGTTCACCTTTCTGTTCCTGCGCTTTGCACTGGCCGCGGCCCTGCTGCTGCTCATCGTGCTGATGACCGGCGCGCGCTGGCCGGTCCGCCCGCTGGACTATCTGCATATCGCGGTGGCGGGCACGCTGGTACACGGCATCTACCTGGGCACCGTGTTTGCTGCCATCGACAGGGGCATAAGCGCCGGTATCACCGCGGTGGTGGTCGGCGCTCAGCCGCTCGTCACCGCGGTGCTGGTCGGCCCGATGCTGGGCGAGCGCGTAACGCGGGGACAGTGGCTGGGCTTTGCAATCGGATTTGCCGGCGTGGTGCTGGTAGTGTGGCGCAGCATCGATGTGACCGGGGCCGACGCGCCGGGCTTCGCATTGACGCTGTTCGCGCTGGCCGGAATCACGCTCGGCACCCTTTATCAGAAGAAGTTCTGCAGCAACATGAACCTGCGCAGCGGGTCGTTCATCCAGTACGTCGCGGCGGGCGCCCTCATGGCCGCGCTCGCCGCAGCCATAGAGACGGGTGAGATCGTGTGGAGCGGTGAGTTCATCTTCGCGCTCGCCTGGCTGGTGCTGGTGCTCTCGATCGGCGCGGTCACGCTGCTCTGGATACTCGTGCGGCGCGGCGCCGCGGCCAGCGTCTCGAGCCTGTTCTATCTGGTGCCGCCGGTGGTGGCGGTACTGGGCTACCTGCTGTTCGACGAACGTCTGAGCGTAATTGCAATCGCGGGGATCGTGCTGTCGGCGATCGGTGTCGCGCTCGTGAATCGCTCGCGCGCCTGATCAGGCGCGCGCGGCGCCGGCCGCCTGGCCCAACGACCGGCCCCCGGCGAAAAAGCGTTTGCAGGTCTCGACCACACGGTCGACGTCCGCGCGCGAGACGTCGAGGTGGGTGACCAGACGCATACGCTGTCCCGCGGTCACAACGATACCCTGCTCATGCAAGGCCTGCTGCAGCGGACCGACGACGGCGGCGGCGAGCTCGACGAACACCATATTGGTCTGCTGCGGTCCGTAGTCCACACCCAGCTCGTCGATCTCGCGCAAGCCCTGCGCCAGGCGTTCAGCGTTCTCATGATCCTCGTGCAGCCGCTGCACGTTGTGGTGCAGGGCAAAAATACCGGCTGCCGCTATCACGCCGGCCTGGCGCATGCCGCCGCCCAGCATCTTGCGCCAGCGATGCCCGTCCGCCAGCAGCTCCCGGGGACCGCACAGCACCGATCCGACCGGACAGCCAAGTCCCTTGGACAGGCACACCGAAACCGAGTCGAAATGCTGCGTAATGGCCGTCGCTTCGACACCGTGCTTGACGGCCGCGTTGAAAAGCCGCGCGCCGTCCAGGTGCAGCGAAAGCGTATGTGCGTCGACGAACGTCCGCGCCCGCGCGAGGTAATCCATCGGCAGCGCGCGCCCCGACTGGGTGTTCTCCAGGCACAACAGCCGGGTCCTGGCGAAATGCTCGTCGTCCTCCTTGATGGCGCCCTCAACCCGGGCAAGATCAAGGGTGCCGTCGACGTCAAAGTCGAGCGGCTGCGGCTGAATGGAGCCTAGCACCGCAGCCCCGCCGCCCTCGTACTTGTAGGTGTGCGCCTGCTGCCCGACGATGTACTCGTCGCCGCGCTGACAGTGGCTGAGCAGCGCCATGAGGTTGCTCTGCGTGCCGCTCGGCACGAACAGGGCCGCTTCGCAGCCGAGCATCTCCGCGGCCAGCGCCTGCAGGCGATTGACGGTTGGATCGTCGCCGTAGACGTCGTCGCCCACCTCCGCCTCGGCCATCGCCTTGCGCATCCCGTCCCCAGGCCGGGTCACGGTGTCGCTTCGCAGGTCGATCGTATTCATGCGTTGATCCTCGATGCAAAAGTTCGCCAGTCGGGTTGCAGACGCTGCACGCCGGCGGTCGTCAGTCTAAGGGGCTCGCGCCTTTCAGTCACTTGTGCAGCGCGCAGGTCGATGTCCAGACCGCTCACCGGGCGGAAGAAACTGCTCGTCTGGCTGACCGTGGCCATCTCGCGGTAGCCGCCCAGCGCGGTGCGACGACGAACACCACGCAGGTATCGGCCATCGCCATCAGCGCCTCCCGTGCATCTAAAGGACATTGTGCTCGCGCAGCGGACGCCCGTCGACAATGCGCTGCACTGACAGTGCCGACACATCCAGCGTCCGGTACTCCCCGTACACGATCAGCTCGGCGATCGCCCTGCCCACCGCCGGCGACTGCTGCAGCCCGTGACCGCTGAATCCGTTGGCGAAGTACAGGTTCGCGACCGCGGGGTGGGTACCGATGATCGCGTTCTGGTCGAGCGTGTTGTACGCGTAGTGACCGGCCCATGCGTTGAAAAGCTTTATCGCCTCGAACGCAGGCACCCGCCCGGCAAGCACCGGCCAGATACGTTCGTCGAAGTAGCGGTAATCCACGTCGAAGTCCAGGCAGTCATGATCCTCCGCAGGCGGCGGCGAGACGCCGCACACATAGTACGCGCCCTCCGGGCGGAAGTAGGTGCCGCTCGGGTCGATGGTCAACGGGCAGTGCTCGATCATCGGCGCACGGCAGTCGAACACGAACACGAAGCGCTTGCGCGGGCGCACCGGTATCTGCACGCCGGCAAACGCGGCGACCTCGGCGGCACGCGCCCCCGCCGCATTGACCAGACTGCCGCATGCCACTTGCCCACCGTCACGCAAGTGCACGGCAACGACCCTGCCGCCGCGGCAGGTGCAGCCCACCACTTTGTCGTCGATAAAACGCGCACCCAGATGCTCCGCCTTACGCCGAAAGGCCTGCAGCAGCGCGTAGGCATCGAGGCCGCCTTCGCCCGATGTTCCCAGGCAGCCGCCGCCCAGACCCGCCGTGTCGAGCCACGGGAAACGTTGCGCAAGCGCGTCCGGCTCAAGGAACACCACGTCCGCGCCGCAGGCGGTCTGCACAGCATGATTGCCACGTAACGCGTCGCGTCCTTCCAGGCTCGCCAGAAACAGGTAGCCGCGCTCGTGAAAGCCGACATCCGGCGTGCGCCCGTCAATGCTCAGATACTCGTGCAGGCGCGCGATGAACTCGATGGCGAACTGCGACATGTAAATGTTGGTGGGCTCGGAGAACTGCTGGCGGATGCTGCCCAACGAGCGCGCGGTCGAGCCCTGCCCATAGGCGGGATCGCGCTCGACCACCAGCACGCTGCCGTCGAACCCGGGCGTGGCGGTGAGAAAGTAGGCGATCGCGCTGCCTATAACGCCACCGCCTGCTATCACCACGTCGACGTTTTCGCTCATGTCGCCTCGACTCAGTTCGCCGCAATCGGGGCCCCGCCGCCGGCACGCCGCCCGCCGCGCTCCCCCCACGCCCCCCGCCTAGATGGGCTGAACATCCGCCAACCGGTCGCCGCGGGCGGCCTCGGCCAGCAACCACTCCTTGAATGCCACGATCTTGGGCCGCCGGGTGCTGCTCTCGGGGCAGACAAAATAGTAAGCGTAGGCGCTGGGCAGCGACCAGTCGAATGGGCGCACCAGTCGGCCGGCGGCAATTTCCTCGGCCGCCAGCACCGAACGGCCCAGCGCTACACCCTGACCGGCGATCGCCGCCTGCAGCACGAGGCTGGAGTCGCGGTACCAGTGGCCCTGCTCGACGTTGACGCCTGTGACCCCGGTCGCGGCCAGCCACTGCGCCCATTCGTCGATCCCGTGATCGTGCAGCAGCGTATGCCCGCGCAGATCCTCGGCGCGCTGCAGCGGGCGACGCGTCAGCAGCTCCGGGCTGCACACCGGATACAACTCCTCGGTCAGCAGCAGGGTGGAGGACAGCCCGGGGTAGTCTCCGGCGCCGTAGCGAATCGCCGCATCCACCTGCTCGCGCGCGAAATCGACGAGGTGCTGACCGGTCGCGAGCCGCAGGTCGATATCCGGATGGCGGGCGATGAAATCGCCCAGCCGCGGCACCAGCCAGCGCGCCGCGAAGGACGCCAGGGTGGACAGCGTGAAAACGCCTTTACGCTCCTCCCGCGCCACCCGCGCAGTGGCCTCGCGCAACAGCACGAAGGCCCGCTGCACCTGCGGGTAGTAGAGCTGTCCGTCCTCCGTCAGCAGCAGGCTGCGATTGCGCCGCACGAACAGGCGCACCCCGAGGCGCTCCTCCAGCACCTTGATCTGGTGGCTCACCGCGGCCTGCGTCACGTTCAGCTCCTGCGCGGCTCTGGTGAAGCTCAGGCGCCGCGCAGCGGCCTCGAAGGCCCGCAGTGCGTTCAGTGGAGGCAGTCGCTGCATGTATTACTTTTTCTAATGAATTGATTACATCTTATCGTTTGTTGACTACCGTTAGAACGGCTATTTTAGCGCGCACATCTGCTGATTCAACCAATTAGGTGACGTTATGACTACCTCGCATTGTTACACGAACGACGGGTATAGCATCGAGACCGGGCACGGCGCACCGCCGATCGCTCGCCTGGCCGCCCTGCTGCGGCTGTGGACGCAGCGCGCCGCGGCACGCAGCCAGCTCCGGGAGCTGGAAGGGCGACTGCTGCAGGACATCGGGGTGAGCCGCGAAGCGGCGCTGGCAGAGTCGCGCAAGCCGTTCTGGAAAGCCTGAGCGTGCGTGCCGGGCAACCACGCGGTAAGCTGCCGGCGGCACGCCGCCGGCAGCGGGAGCGATCATGTACAAAGTCTTCGGCGACATCCTTTCGGGCAACTGCTACAAGGTCAAACTGCTGGCGATGCAACTCGGCATCGAGCATACCTGGGAACACGTAGACATCCTGGCCGGGGAAACGCGCAGCAAGCGTTTCCTGGCACTCAACCAGAACGGGAAGATCCCGCTGCTGGCGCTCCCGGACGGCACCTGTCTGCCCGAGTCGGGCGCCATTCTCTGGTATCTGGCAGAGGGCAGCGCGCTGCTGCCGGAAGATCGCCTGGCGCGCGCGCGCGTGCTGCAATGGATGTTCTTCGAGCAGTACAGCCATGAACCGTACATCGCCGTGGCCCGGTTCATGGTGCGCTATCTGAACCAAGCGGAAAGCCACAAGGAACGGCTGGCAGAGAAGCAGCAACGCGGCTACCGCGCCCTCGACGTGATGGAGGGTCACCTGGCGACACACGCGTTTTTCGTCGACACCTACAGCATCGCAGACATAGCCCTGTACGCGTACACCCACGTCGCCGACGAGGGCAACATGAATCTGCACAATCACCCGCACACCCGTGCCTGGCTGACCCGCGTGCAGGCCCAGCCGGGTCACATGAGCATGGCGGAGCTCGCCTAAGCCGCCGCGGTCCGCCCGCAGCAGGCTCGCGAAGCCGGCGCAACGGTCGTTTCCCGCCACCCCCCTGAAGCCTCACCGGATACGGTAGATCGCGGCCCGCTGCGGCCGGCAAAGATTTGACAACCGCGAAGCGGCACGGCTCAATACACGGCGATCACAGCCACGCAGCCGCCGTGCGGCCGCCGTTGCCGCCCGCTGCCCGGCTCGATCACCTTAGAACATGCGCACCACGCGCGCCCGGTTGGAGGACAACACAATGAGAATCGTAAAACTGATCGCGGCCATGGCGCTGTGCATCGGGCTGAGTGGGCCCGCGCTGGCGCAGGAGCCGATCAAGATCGGCGTGCTGCTGCCCTATTCCGGGGTTTTCGGCGTTATCGGCAAAGATCAGGACCTGGCCCTCGAGATCGCGCTGGACACCTTCGGGCGCGAGGTGGCGGGGCGACCGATCGAACTGGTTCGCGGCGACACCGAATCCAAGCCGAATGCCGGACTGGCGCAGGCCAAGAAACTGATTCTGAAGGACAAGGTGGACATGCTCGTGGGCACGGTATCCTCGGCGGTCGCCGGCGCGGTGCGCGACTACGTGCACAATTCGAAGACGCCGCTGATCATCGCCAATGCGGGGAACGATCAGCTCACGGGGTCGAAATGCAGCCCATGGATTCTGCGCACCTCGTTTTCGAACTCCCAGATCAACCGCCCGATGGGCCACTGGATGGCCACCAGCGTGCAGCTGAACGTCGTCAGGCTCGGCGAGGCCTACCTCGTGAATGCTCGCCCGACGGCGAATCCACGGGCTCACTTCATCGACAAGCGGTCCCTGAATTTTCTTTTCGCCGG
>JAHELT010000281.1 GCA_024644045.1 Chromatiales bacterium
CATCCCCAGTCGGCCAGTTGGACAGTTTCGACACGTCGTCGGCCCAGCCGTAGATGCCGCGGCCGCGGTAAATGACGACGGGGTTCCCGGTTGCGCCGGCCGGATGGACGGCGTGCACCATTTCCTTGATGCCGAAGGCCTGGCCGGCTCTGCCGTCGTACGCTTCGGACGCATCCACGCCGAAAGTGTCGACGCGGACGTACTCGTCGTTGGCGGCCGCGTTGTGGCACAGAGTGCACATGTCGATGTTGTCGACGCGGTTGCCACCGTGCTGGTAGAGCGAACCGACGTGGCAGTTCAGGCACAGGCTGGTGTCAGCAACGGCTCGACGGTCAGGCGCTTTACCACCCACGCCGACGACCCAGTCAAAGGTCGGGGTCTTGGCGCGGACCGGCATGGTCGTCCCGTATTCAGCGGCAAAGCCCGGATCCGGTGTTGGATCGACGTTGAGTACGCGTGGCTTGCCCTGGATGGCTACGCGGCCATACATGGCATCGGTTTCTTCCACCGCAACCACCGTGGTCGCGACCAATCCGGAGCCGTCGCAGGTCGTGTTGTCGGCGTCGACACCGGGCGAGCTGCCAGGCTGACCGGCTCTATTTGGATTTGTCCCGAGGATGAAGTCCTCGCCCTGGGCGTAGTTGCGCAGGATGCTCAGGTTGTCGGGTTCAAACGGCGGAGTTGCGGCGGGGTCGGCATCAGCGAAGAACACTGGGCCTGCAGCCGGGTCGGCGTTGCAGGGGCTGAAGGCGATGCCGTCGTAGCTGGCCTCCCAGGTGATGGTCAGGTCGGTGCCATCGTCGGCAACGCCGGTGATCTGCCAATCGAACAGCGCACCCTCGGTGACCGCTGTGTCCTCGCCTTCCCAGATAACGCCGTCACGCTCGGTGATCGCGCCGTTGTGGAAGTCGGTTACCGCGGCCAAGCTCGCCGCGACGCCGCCAGCACCATGGCACACCGTGCAATCGGCCGTTTCCGGGTCCGTAATACTATAGTGGAAGTTCCCTTCTTCGAAACCCAAACCTGCTAATGAGCCGTGGCACGAGAAGCAGCCCGCGCCCGAAACCGACATCGCGTTGACAGCCGCCAGCTGCGCGTCTTCGCTATGGCAAACGCTGCAGTTGTTCATGTAGGTCGGGTAGGTCACGTGCGGCTCGATGGCCTCAGGAGGATCTTCCCAAGACGCGATACTGCTGTGGTAGCCGTGAGCTACCTGCACGAGGGCTGGTACAGCACCGAAGCGCCCATCTGTGGCGCCGTGACAGGTCAGGCAGGGCTCGCCGCCGTCCGACGCGATAAAATTGCTACCGTGGACGCGAATGCCTTCCGGACCGTGGCAAGCCGCACACGCATCGCCTCCAACCACCAGCGCGCCGTCCGCGGCGAACGGATTATCCGGGAAGTCGGCGTAGAAATAGGTACGAAACTCCCGGTCACTTTCAGGATTCGCCGCCTCGGCAACGCTATCCCGGATCCGGAACAGCCAGCGATTGTTGATCGCCGCCTCGGCTGCCGCGCCCGCAACAGTGATGGTGTAGTTTCCGTCGCCGTTGTTGGCCATCGTGACGACGTCACGGTAGTCGGTCACGGTCCCGCCGTTGTTGACATAGGCGCGCATGACTTCGTCGTAGCTTGTCAACGGAACGCCGGCGTCTGCCAGGTCGAAGGTGACCGCCAGGTCGGCGCCGACCGCCGCGAAGGCGACGTTGCTGACCGCTTCGATCGGCGGCAGCGCGTGGGCCGCACCGGCATCGGCAATGGAGCCTGTATCGTGGCATACGCCGCAGCTTTCCAGCGGTGTCGCGGAGGCCGAAGCTCCCGCGCAGTCCTTGACATCGACGACACCGTCGCCGTTAATATCTTCGTCGGGCAGGTCTCCCAACCCGTTACCGTTGAGGTCCCAGCACGCGAGTCCGTCAGTGCCATCGGCACCGTCGGTTCCGTTAGATCCTGCGGCACCTGCGGCACCGTCGTCGCCATCGCAACCGGCGAGGCCGAGTGTCAGGGCTAACAGAAACGTCCAACACAACCTTTGAAAAACGTTGAACTTGGTCATGGAAATACTCCTACATTGTTCTTCATTGTCTTGTGGGGCCGGAAGCAGGCAAAGATTACGCAGACGGACTGCCGGCATTGAAAGAGAGCTTACGGATGCCGACGAAACAGAACACTGACAATTGTCAGTTTCGGCCCTATGAGGCCCGGTGGATTACACTTACGGCCGCGCGCCTATATTTCGGCTTCTACTTATTCCTTTCAAGACGAGGTGCTGCAACCGATCGTCGGTCGAGGATTGGATTTCAGATAGCTCAGGGTCGTGCGGCGATACCCGCGAGCGCGGCACCGGCGAGCAAGGTCCAACCCAACCAGGGAAGACTGCTGAGAGTCAGCACCAGCGTGCCTGCGATGACACCGGTCGCGGCCGCGGTGAGCCAGTAGCGCTGGCGGCGCTGTTCATCGAGTTGCTTCTGAATCCCGGCGAGTTCCGGTGAACGCAGGTTCAAACGAATTTTGCCGTCAGTCGCCTGCTCGCCGAGCTGGTGCAAAATGGCGGGGAGCTCGCGCATGGCGTCTCGCAACTGTGGCAGGTTGTCGCGAACGTCTTTCAATAAAGCCCGGCCGCCGACCTGCTCGTCCATCCACTGCCTGAGTACCGGGTGTGCCGTCTTCCAGAGATCCAGTTGCGGATACAGTTCACGGCCGAGGCCTTCAATGTTGAACAGCGTCTTGTGCAACAGGATCAGTTGCGGTTGTACTTC
>JAHELT010000169.1 GCA_024644045.1 Chromatiales bacterium
ATGTCAGGGCTCCCTGCCGGCCTTGCCCTGCGGCTGGTGATGTGCCTGGGCGTCCCCGTCTTCGCCGACGTAGCGGTTGCCCTCGACCGAGCGGCCGCCGCCCACCATCATGTCGCGGTACGCTTCCTCGCTCATGCCGGTCATGCTGCCGGCCATCTGCTGAAAGCTCTTGCCGTCAGTCGCCCCGATCTTGGCGAGGAAGTAGATGTTCCCGCCGAGCTCGATGCAGCGGTTGAGATCGCGTGCCAGCACTGCCTCTTTCTGCGCCTCGCTCATCTGCCACTCGTCGAGATACGCGCGTTCGTCCGACTTGAAGCGTTTACGGTTCCCGGCCTGCATGAGGGACATGCAGAACTGGTTGAGCCAGTAGCCCCGGCGCGCCTGCTCGGTATCGAAGATGGTCGTGCCCGGAACGTCTGTGTAGGGTCTGTCGAGTGCCATGGCCGTCTCCTAACTCGTTTCTTCTGGCCAGTAAAGGCGCATCGGGTTGTGCACCAGGAGCTTGCGCTGCAGCTCGGGGCTCACCGCGATGTGCGGGATGAAATCCACCAGCAGCCCGTCATCGGGCATGTGATCCTTCAGATTCGGGTGCGGCCAGTCCGTGCCCCACAGCACGCGGTCCGGGAATTCTTCCACGATGCGGCGTGCGAAGGGTACCACGTCGCGGTACGCCGCCTGCTCGCCGTTCAGCGCCGGCGGGCCGCTCAGCGACAACCGTTCCGGGCAGCTGACCTTGCTCCAGACGTTCGGACTGTCGCGCATGAACTCGACAAAAAACCCGAACTCGGGGCCGTCCACCGGCTTGGCCACGTCCGGGCGTCCCATGTGATCGACGACCAGGGTGGTCGGCAGGGAAGCGAAGAAGTCCCGCAGTTCGGCAAGATCCGGTGCCTCGAAATAGACCACCACGTGCCAGCCGAGCGGCGCGATGCGCCGGGCGACCTCCGCCAGCGCGTCGCGCGGGGCGGTGTCGACCAGGCGTTTGACGAAGTTGAAGCGTACGCCGCGCACTCCGCTGGCGTGCAGTGCCTCGAGGTCCGTGTCGCTGACATCACGTCCGACGGTGCCTACGCCGCGCGCCCGCCTGCCGGCCGCATGGCAGGCGTCGGCCATGGCGCGGTTGTCGGCGCCATGGCAGGTGGCCTGCACGATCACGTTGCGCGCGAAGCCGAGGTGGTCGCGCAGCGCAAACAGCTGCTCCTTGGAGGCAGCGCACGGCGTGTATTTGCGCTCGGGTGCGAACGGAAACGCATCGCCCGGGCCGAACACGTGGCAGTGCGCATCCACGCTGCCGGGCGGCAGCTGGAAGCGGGGCCTTGACGGGTCGGTGTACCAGTCGAGCCAGCCGGGCGTCTTGGTGAACGTCATCTCGGTCATTCCTCAGTCGGGCGTGACCGCCCGGTCGCGGGTGCTCACACTAGCATCCGCCCGACCGTTCCGATAATTGAATGTTATCCGTCACTATTCGATCTACGAAACGCGGCGGCGGCGCACTGCACCGGTGCGGGCTGTTTGGGGTCACGCGGGCTCTCCGGGCTTCGCTGCCGTTATTGTTTATAGTGAAAACGTACAGGCAAGCGCGGAAATGAAGTGGCAATCCTGCGCGCCGGCGAGGTAGGGTAGCGGAAACGTGATCCGGCCCCGGCTGCGCAGGGACACCGAGGGAGTGTAATCATGATGAAGCCCGTAGCGGTGCGCCAGATCGAGCGCGCCGACAGCAGGACGATCGATCAGCTCGGCGAACTCGGCGTCGCCACGGTGCATGAGGCGCAGGGCCGCATCGGCCTGTTGAAGCCTTATCTTCGTCCCATCTATCCGCGCGCCCGCATCGCCGGCAGCGCGGTCACCGTCCTGACACAACCCGGCGACAACTGGATGGTCCACGTGGCGATCGAGCTGTGCCGGCCCGGCGACGTGCTGGTGATCGGCTGCACGGCCGACAACACCGACGGGATGTTCGGCGATCTGCTCGCCACCTCGGCCAAGGCCTTCGGCGTGCGCGGGCTGGTCACCGATACCGGTGTGCGCGATGTCGCCGACCTCGAAAAGATGGGGTTTCCGGTATGGGCCAGAGCGATTTCGGCCAAGGGTACGGTCAAGAGCACGCCGGGGTGCGTCAACGTGCCGATCGTGTGCGCGGGCCAGCTCGTGAACCCGGGTGACGTGATCGTGGCCGATGACGACGGCGTCGTGACGGTGGCGAGGAAAGCGGCGGCGCGGACGCTGGCGGCGGCGCGCAAGCGCGAAGCCAACGAGGTCGAGAAACGCGAGAAGCTGGCTGCCGGCACGCCGGGCCTGGACATCTACGACATGCGCCCCAAGCTCGAAGCCGCCGGGCTGTCGTATGTCGATAACCTGTCCGAGCTGGATGGAGACTGAGCAGATGATTATCGACTGCCACGGCCATTACACGACGGCCCCCGACGAGCTGGGCCGGTATCGCGAGCAGCAGAAGTCGGAGCTGGAAAAGGACCCGCTGCACCAGCACGTCAAGGGCGAGATCAACATCACCGATGACCAGCTGCGCGAGAGTCTCGAAGGCGCTCAGCTTCGGCTGCAGCGTGAACGCGGCACTGACCTGACCATCTTTTCGCCGCGCGCGAGCTGGATGGGGCACCACATCGGCAACGAGTCGACCAGCATCGCCTGGACCGAGCACTGCAACGATCTGATCTACCGCATCACGAAACTGTACCCGGACAACTTCGTCGGTGTCGCCCAGCTGCCGCAGACGCCCGGTGTGGCGCCGAAGGCGTGTGTGGGTGAGCTGGAACGCTGCGTCAATGGGCTGGGATTCATCGGCTGCAACCTGAACCCGGATCCCAGCGGCGGCTACTGGACCGACCCGCCGCTCGGCGATCGCTACTGGTACCCGGTGTACGAGAAACTGGTCGAGCTCGACGTGCCCGCCATGATCCACGTCAGCGCCGCGTGCAATCCGAACTTCCACACCACCGGCTCGCACTACCTGGGCGCGGACACCACGGCCGTGATGCAGATGATCACCTCCGACCTGCTCAAGGACTTTCCGACCATCAAGTTCATCATCCCGCACGGGGGTGGGGCGGTGCCGTATCACTGGGGGCGTTTCCGGGGTCTGGCCGACATGATGGGCAAGCCGCCGCTCAGCGAGCTGATTCTCAACAACGTCTACTTCGACACCTGCGTGTACCACCAGCCCGGCATCGACCTGTTGCTGGCGGTCATCCCGGTGCGCAACATCCTGTTTGCTTCCGAGATGGTGGGGGCGGTACGCGGGATCGATCCCGAGACCGGTCACTACTTTGACGACACCCGGCGTTACATCGACGCGAGCCGCGTCGGCGATGCGGACAAGCTCAGGATCTTTGCCGACAACGCCCGCCATGTATTCTCCCGGCTGAGCCTCTGAGCGGGTGCCATGAGCAGCGCTCCGCCTGACGGGATACCCTGCACGTGGATGCGCGGCGGCACGTCCAAAGGCGCCTATTTTCTGAAGCACCACCTGCCGGCCGATGAACGCGCGCGCGACGCCCTGTTGCTCGGCATCATGGGCTCGCCCGATCCGCGCCAGATCGACGGCATCGGCGGCGCCGACCCGCTGACCAGCAAAGTGGCGGTGGTGTCGAGGTCGGAACGCGCCGGTGCCGACATCGACTACCTGTTCCTGCAGGTGTTCGTCGATCAGGCCATCGTCACCGACAAGCAGAACTGCGGCAACATCCTCGCCGGCGTCGTACAGTTTGCCCTCGAGCAAGGCCTGATTCAGGCTCGGGACGAGCGCACCCAGGTGGCGGTGTATATGGTCAACAGCGATCAGGTCGCGGAAGTGACGGTCGAGACGCCGGGCGGCGTGGTGACCTACCGGGGTGAGGCGCACATCGACGGTGTCCCCGGCACGGCAGCGCCGGTGCTGGAGAACTTTCCGGAGGCGGCCGGTTCTACCTGCGGTGCCCTGCTGCCCACGGGAAATGCGCTGGATGTCGTCAACGGCATCGAGGTCACGTGTATCGACAACGGCATGCCGGTGGTCGTGATGCGCGCACAGGACCTGGGCGTCAGCGGCTACGAGAGCCGCGAAGCGCTCGACGCGAACACCGCGCTGAAAGAGAAGCTGGAAGCCATACGCCTGCCGGCCGGGCAGCTCATGCACCTGGGCGACGTGACGGAGAAGTCCGTGCCGAAGATGACCCTGGTCGCCCCGCCGCGCGCGGGTGGTGCGATCAGCACGCGCACCTTCATCCCGCACCGCTGCCACGCCTCCATCGGTGTGCTGGGTGCGGTGAGCGTGGCCACCGCCTGCATGCTGCCCGATTCGCCCGCCGGTGCGATGGCGCGGATTCCGGCCGGTGACGAGAAGCTCATCGCGGTGGAGCATCCGATCGGCGAGACCAGCGTGGTCATGGACGTCACCGTGAGTAACGGGACTCTGCAGGTCTCCCGGGCCGCCATTCTGAGGACGGCGCGCAAGTTGTTCGAGGGCGTGGTGTTCGGCCACTGATCCTGGCCGGCCGCGCGCAGACCGCAGAATGTCACAGGTCCAGGCGACGCTGGTCCTCGTACCGGGACTTCTCTGCGATGGCCTGGTATGGGAAGCGGCCATCGGCGAACTCGCACCGCACCTGCCGTGTGCCGTCGCGGTACTCGATACCCAGGACACGATCACCGCTATGGCCGAAGACACCCTCGCCGCGTACCCCGGGCCGCTCTACGTCGCCGGGCACTCCATGGGCGCCCGGGTGGCCCTGGACATGTGGCGTCAGGCACCGGATCGGGTGCAACGTCTGGCACTGCTCGACACCGGTGTGCATCCGTTCGTCGAAGGCGAACAGGTAAAGCGACTCGAACGCGTCAAGCTCGCCTACAAGCAGGGTATGCGGGCACTTGCCGACGACTGGCTGCCGGCGATGGTCCACCCGTCGCGGCTCGCCGATGCGACACTGATGGGTGCGCTCACGGCGATGGTCATGCGCAAGAGCCCGCAGATTCACGAACGGCAGATCCGCGCGCTCCTGAGCCGGCCGGACGCCCGCCCGCTGCTGGCGGGTATCACCTGCCCGACGCTGGTTGCGGCAGGGCGTCAGGACCGCTGGAGCCCCCTCGAACAGCACGAGCAGATGGTTGCCGCCCTGCCTGACGCCCGGCTGGCCGTGATCGAGGACGCCGGTCACTTCGCACCCGTCGAACGGCCGACGGAAGTCACTGCGGCGCTTGCGCAGTGGGCGCTGGATCGCCCCGCCTGAGTGATGACTTTGCAGACACGCGCGGCCCATGGCGGCCACGGGCAGGTGGCGAAGAGCTGCGCGCGGATCCAGGGTCCTTGGTCTTTACCGGGGTTCGACTTCCCTGACGCGCCGACCTTCATCGGCCGCCCCGGCCAATGCTTGACGTGGCCGATCCGCCAGGCGCAGGGTGCCGGAAACCGATCAACGGGATGCCGGTCCTCGCGCGGTACCCTTTCAGTCTTTCTCCGAGTCGGCGTCGCCCATGCGTGCATCGGAGTAGCGCTTTCCCGCCACCGTGTCTTCATTGATCAACTGGTCGAGTTGCTCGACCACGTCATGCGTCAGCTCGATATCGCCAGCACCGGCGTTTTCGCGCATATAGTCGATGTGCTTTGTACCCGGTATCGGCACCAGCGTGCGATCGTGACGCGCCAGCAACCAGGCCAGGGCGAGTTGTGCCATCGTACAACCGTGCGCCTCGGCGATCTTTCCGAAAGGCTCCAGCAGCTTGACGTTGCGCGCAAAATTTTCCGGCTCGAAGCGTGGCCGGGCGATGGTCGTGCGAATATCGTTTTCCGCCAGGTGCGATGCATCTTGTGCCTTGCCAGTGAGAAACCCCCTGGCGAGCGGTGAGAACGGGACAAAGGCAATATCGAGCTCGCGGCAGGCAGCGAGAATCTGCCGCTCCGGCGTACGCGTCCACAATGAGTATTCGGACTGCAGGGCCGTGATCGGGTGTTCGGCGTGCGCCTTGCGCAGCTGTTCGGTCGACACTTCCGACAGGCCGATGGCCCGCACTTTGCCGGCGCGCACGAGGTCAGCCAGTGCACCGACACTCTCCTCGATCGGTACGGCTGGATCCCGGCGGTGCAGGTAGTAGAGGTCGATCACGTCCGTGCGCAGGTGCCGAAGACTTTCCTCGCACTCACGTTTGAGGACCTCGGGCTTGCCGCTGGGACCGTCCGACAAACCGCATTTGGTGGCCAGCACGTAGTCCTGCCGCCGTGCCTCGAGGGTGCGCCCGATCAGCGATTCATTGTGCCCCCGACCATACATGGCTGCGGTGTCTAGAAACGTGTAGCCCGCATCGAGCGCACTGAGCAGCAGGCGTTCGGAGTCCGCGTCATCCGCCGGGCCATAGCCCATCGACATGTTCATACAGCCGAGGCCGATTGCGGAGACCTCCAAAGGGCCGATTTTTCGCGTGTGCATTGTTTGAGTTCCTTCGGTCGATCCTGGTGCGGGACTATAGGGTTCGGGTCCGCTTATCGCCACCCTCCCGGCATTGGCTCGGGTCCGGTCGGCCTTTCGGGAAACCGTTGCCGCAGGCGTGCGTATGTTCCCGCGCCGGGATGACGCCGTAGCCGGCTCGGTAAAGCTTGGACCGGAATTTTAACGTCGTGAGGGTTGATTTTCCTGGCGCCGTGACCATTGTTAGCGCTCACTGGCTCGAAGTGCTGATAATTCCCATAATCTGATTGATTTTCAGAGGGTTAACAGGAGACTGATCGATGAACATCCGTCCATTACACGATCGCGTGATCGTAAAGCGTCTGGAGGAAGAGCGCACCAGCGCCGGGGGGATCGTGATTCCCGACTCAGCCACCGAAAAGCCGATCCGCGGAAAAATCACCGGCGTGGGTAACGGCAAGGTCAACGAGAACGGCGACGTGCGCCCGCTGGACGTTAAAGTCGGCGACGAAGTGTTGTTTGGCAAGTATTCCGGCACGGAAGTGAAAGTCGAGGGCGAAGACCTCCTGGTCATGCGCGAAGACGACATCATGGCCGTTATCGAGAAATAGATATTTTTTTGAGGTTGAATTCCAATGAGTGTAAAAGATGTACGTTTCAGCGAGGACGCCCGTGCCCGAATGTTCAAGGGCGTGGAGACGCTCTCCAACGCGGTGAAAGTCACGCTCGGCCCTAAAGGCCGTAACGTGGTGCTCGACAAGTCCTTCGGTGCGCCGGCGGTGACCAAGGACGGCGTGTCGGTCGCCAAAGAAATCGAACTCAAGGACAAGTTCGAGAACATGGGTGCGCAGATGGTCAAGGAAGTTGCTTCCCACACCTCCGACGTAGCCGGGGACGGTACTACTACCGCCACCGTGCTGGCCCATTCCATCCTCAAGGAAGGCCTCAAGTCGGTGGCTGCCGGCATGAATCCGATGGACCTCAAACGCGGCGTCGACAAGGCGGTCGAGGCGGTGGTGGAAGAGCTGAAGAAGCTGTCCAAGCCATGCAGCGACAATAAGGCCATTGCCCAGGTTGGCACTATTTCCGCCAACAGCGACACGGACATTGGCGACATCATCGCGCAGGCGATGGAGAAAGTCGGTAAGGAAGGCGTGATCACGGTCGAGGAAGGGCAGTCGCTGAACAACGAACTGGACGTTGTCGAAGGCATGCAGTTCGATCGCGGCTATCTGTCACCCTACTTCATCAACAATCAGGAAAGTATGACCTCCGAGCTGGAGGATCCGTACATCCTGCTTCACGACAAAAAGGTGTCCAACATCCGCGAGCTTCTGCCGGTGCTGGAAGGCGTGGCCAAATCCGGGCGCCCGCTGCTGCTCGTAGCCGAGGACGTGGAGGGCGAGGCGTTGGCCACCCTGGTGGTTAACAGCATTCGTGGCATCGTCAAGGTGTGCGCGGTCAAGGCGCCGGGCTTTGGCGATCGCCGCAAAGCCATGCTGCAGGACGTCGCTATCCTCACCGGTGGTCAGGTGATTTCCGACGAAATCGGCTTGACGCTGGAGAAGGTGACGCTGGATGACCTCGGCCAGGCCAAACGCATCAGCGTCAGTAAAGAAAACACCACCATTATCGATGGCGCCGGTAAGAAAGCCGAGATCAAGGCGCGTGTCGAACAGATTCGTGTGCAGATCGAGGATACGACTTCCGACTACGATCGCGAGAAACTGCAGGAGCGAGTGGCGAAGCTCGCTGGCGGCGTGGCGGTGATCAAAATCGGTGCCGCGACCGAGGTCGAGATGAAGGAGAGGAAGGATCGCGTCGAAGACGCGCTGCATGCGACCCGTGCGGCGGTGGAAGAGGGTATCGTGCCCGGTGGCGGCGTCGCCCTGATCCGCGCCCGCAAAGTGCTGGGCAAGCTGAAGGGCGCCAACCACGACCAGGACGTCGGGATCAAGATCCTCGACCGCGCGCTGGAAGAGCCGTTACGTCAGATCGCTCAGAACGCCGGCGTCGAGGGTTCCGTGGTCATGTCCAAAGTGGCATCGGGCAAGGATTCATTCGGCTACAACGCCGCCACTGGCGAGTACGGCGAGCTGGTGTCCATGGGTATTCTGGATCCGACCAAGGTCGTGCGCATCGCCTTGCAGAACGCCGCGTCGGTGGCCGGGTTGATGATCACCACTGAGGCGATGATCGCCGAGCATCCCAAGGAAGAGTCCGCGTCACCCGGTGGCGGCATGGGCGGGATGGGTGGAATGGGCGGCATGGAAGGTATGATGTAAGTCCTGCGACGCTGTCTGTTCGCAAAAAGCCCCGCTTCGGCGGGGCTTTTTCTATTGCGTCAATTGTCAAGTGGCTTGCCGGTCGTATTAGTCTGGCGTTCGATCGGGTGTGTTTCAGGATCCGCCCTATCGAATCCTCGAGGGTGGTGCAGTTTCGGGGACCGCTATGCCGCACTGGTTCAAGCTCGGCGCATGTACGCTGACGCACAGACGACAACTGGGCCGGTATTGTATAAATGAAGGAATACACCATGAGAGGATAGCGCAATGAACGACAATGCTACCGAGCTACAAATAAAACTCCGAAACGCGGAGAAAGAGGTCAGAGCGGGAGAAACTGCACTGAGAAACGCCAAGGGGCGCCTTGTGAAATGGTCAGTCTGGTCCGCTCTAGGGGGAATTGCGCTGGTCGCAGTCGGCGGACAGTGGTTCCCAGGCTACCAGCTCGACAGTACCGCAAAAGTCACTGCTGACAAGATGGCCGAAAGTGCAGTGAGCGACGTATTTGCCAGTCTTTGTGCCGAGCGCTTCATGATGACTGCGTCAGGGCTCGAATCCAGACTGGCCGCTTTCAAAGAGCAGAATAATGAGTGGGATAAGGCGAGTTACATTCGAGAGGGCACGTGGGCTGACACACCGGACGGCAAGAAATCTGACTATGACACCGCTAAAAAATGCATGAGTCTAATCGCGGACAGAATTTCCAGAGAAAAGAGTTCCGGGTAGCGGCAATGCGGCCGGCCAACTCAAGGCGCCTGGTGTTCCATGGCCCCGGCAACCTTGCTTGCGCTATGGGTTCAGGCCGAACAGCAATTGTTTTTGAGCAACGTGCCGTGACCAGAGCCAGCAAGAGAAAAGCGTATGCGGAGGCGCTCAGTTTTAACAATCCCAGCCGCAGCTATGACGAGACGCGGCGTGCTGTCCTTTTTTGGGGATATGATCGAGCGTTGGAGGTCTCGTTCATCGTTGAACAGAGTGCGCTCACGAAGGTCTGTTCGGAAACGACGACCGATGAGGCCGGATTCCTGAACACCTTTGATACCAATCGCGATCGGATCTGCGCAGTGGCGGGAACTATTTATGCTCAACGTAAAAAAAACCTACACCTCTTTTCGTACACTTTAACAGATTCGGATTTCTGATCCGTACTTAAAAAATGGTCTGACGAAAACTGAGCTCTCGCGGCGGATCAGTGTGCAGGCCCACAGAGGGAGGGCGAGTGATGTGATACATGTCTACTCTAGCCAAGACAAACGGCGGCAACTTCACAACGCCTTGCAGGAAGGCTTGCAGGGCCCGATTCGGGGATTGGCGTTGGGGGAAAACACCCAGTTCCGCAGCTTGGCGCTGGCACGGGAATACGTGGATGCACCTCATAAGCGAATAACGCCATGTACAAGCTTATGAAATCCGAGAAGTTTGTGCTCGAGCACATCGTCTGCGGGTCGATGGTTGCATACCGGCACCAGGAGATTCAGCGGTTCCAGAAGTTCCTCACGGCATTCGTTGCCTGCGAAATCGCCAACGAGCGTACTGCGGTACAACACTACATCCTCAACGGTAACGGACAGGAATACTACGCTGGCACCTGGATAGCGTGACCATCCGCGTAGAGCAGCCACTAGATCTTAAGGAGTGAAAAGCTATGAGCAAAGCGAGAAATACGAACAAGGAAACCAAGAAAAAGCCGATTATGACCATGAAAGAAAAGAAGGCGTCAAAGAAGGCCAAGAAGGAAGAGAAGGCCTTCCTTCCTGGGCAATAACAACATGTAGCACGGACCCACACCTGGTCCCGGGACCAGGTGTGCGTGAAACACGCCTTCCTCGGATCGACAGCCAGCTCTGCAGCTATCGATGGGAGAGCGACTGTGTCTTCCGAAACGAATCCTGATCAGCGATTGGCTTGAGACGCACCGCGAATTGAGCCGACCTGGTTAGACTGAGTGACGGCACTCTAAGGCGCGGGTGTTTGGAA
>JAHELT010000170.1 GCA_024644045.1 Chromatiales bacterium
TCCTCGGTCGGGCGCCCGCCCCAGTAGCTTGCGCACCAGGGTTTCTTCAGCCACACGTTTGACCAGTAGCCGTCGTTCGGCTCGCGCGCGATCTGAATGTCGATGCCCGCGGCCTTCGCAGATTCGGCATACAGCTGTCCGGCATCGACGGCGCCTTCGAACGCGGTATCGGCGAGATGGAGCTTCACCGTGAGGTTGGACATGCCGGCCTTCTTCAGGTGGAACTTCGCCTTGTCCGGATCGTACGGCCGCTGCGGAATCTCGTCGGTGGTGGCGCGGTAAATGTTGGCCGGTCCGACCGGGCTGTCGTTGCCGACTTCACCCTGACCCTTGACAATCTTCTGCAACAGCTCGTCACGCTTGATCGCGTACTTGAGCGCGAGTCGCACGTCGTTGTTGTCGAAGGGTGCAACGTCGGTGAGCATCGGCAGGGTGGCATGCTTGTTGCCGTTGCTGGCAAACACGTGGATCTTGTCGTCGCGCTTGAGCAGATGCACGGTCTTCAGATCCAGGTTCGACATCGCGTGGATCTCGCCCGACTTGAGCGCGTTGGTGCGCGCACCGGCGTCGGCGACGAACAGGTTCTCCACGGAATCGAAAAACGCGCGTCCTTCTTTCCAGTAGTTTTGATTGCGCTTTACCAGGGTATTGACGCCCGGATCGAAGCGCTCCAGCACGTAGCCGCCGGTGCCGGTGCCGGACTGCCAGTCGATGCTGTCACCCTTGGCAGGGCAGATCACCAGATGGTAGTCGCTCACCAGGTACGGGAAGTCGGCGTTGCCGCCGTTCAACGTGAACACCACCGTGTCGTTGCCGTCCGCTTTGACGTCGCTGATCGGCGCGATGATGCCTTTCGCGGCCGATTTCGTGGTCTCGCCGCGGTGATGATTGAAGGAGGCCACGACGTCTTTCGCCTCGAGGCTCTTGCCGTTGTGGAATTCGACGCCTCGGCGGAGCTTGAACCGCCAGGTCGCAGCGTCCGGGCTTGCTTCCCAGCTCTCGGCGAGCTCGCCGACCAGGCTGCCGTCCGGCGCGATCTCCGTCAGGTTGTTGCGCAGTTGGCCGAAGCTCACATTGATCATGTAGGAATCGAGCGTCTGCGCGGGGTCGAGCACATCAGTGGTGGCCCCGCCCGTCAGTCCCTGCTTGAAATGGCCGCCGCGCTTGGGGGCGGCCTGCGCGGTGCCGACCAGACCCAGGGTCCCGGTCGCTGCCAGGCCGAGCGCGGCGCTGCCCGCCAGGAACTGGCGCCGCGTGATCGTGCCGCTGGCGTAGAGTTGATACAGTTTGTCAGTTTTACTCACGGATCGTCCTCCTGATTCCCGACCTATCGCCGGTGTCGTCCGCGAGAATATATATCAAAGTCACCGCCATTGGGGCCGCCGCAGCCAGGTAATAGGTCCTGCAGCGCCCGGGGACTGGACCGCTGCACCCGGTTAACTGGTTGATTAGACGGTTTCTTCTGGATTGGGGCCGTACTGGACAACCAATGGGCGCCGTACGGGTTTAACGGCGATCGGCCACACGTCCAGGACACACGCGGGGTTGCCTTGCCGCAGGCCGCATCTTGGCTGAAGTCGGCAGGTTCCTGCAGAGGACTACCGGGGCGGCCAAGACGTTACGACTTGCGCTCCTGATGCGAGAATATCGACGTGTAACCGCCTGACCAGTCAGGCGGCAGCGGCATGCGCCGCTCTTCGTGATAGGCGTGCCGCGGCTCGCATCCACGCACCAGCGAGCCGTAGTGAGAGCTGGGGTAAGGCACCGCCGTGTACGGGATCGCATCGGCGGCGTTGTACGTGATCACCAGCGCCGGCCGGCTGCTGGCGCTCGTGTTGCACGCCGAGCCGTGGATGGTGCAGCTGTGATGCACGGACACCGTCCCGGCCGCGCCGGTCAAGGTGACCGCCTCACTCACACCGGCTGCGCAAAGATCCGCCTCATTTATGGCGCCGGTCCATTCCCGGTTCGCGTCGTAGTGCTCGAAAATCGGTCCTCTGTGGCTTCCGGGGATGATGCGTAACGGCCCCTGCTCGGGACCGACGTCCTCCAGAAACACCAGAAACTGACAGGTGCCGGCATTGGTATGCGGGTAGAACGCGATGTCCTGGTGCCACTTGACCTCGGCACCGCCGTGCGCCCACTTGAAGTTCGCCATCAGTTCCCGGAAGCGGATGTCCGGTCCGAGCAGGTCCACGGCGACATCCGGCAGCACGGAATTCGCACAGAACGCCCAGAACACCGGATCGAGGTCGTCGACGTAGGCGGCGCGGCGCAGCCGGGGACTTTCCGGGCTGTGGCCTTTCTCTAGATCGAATCTGTCGCTGGAGCGCGTGACGGCACGGCTTGCATCGACGACCTTGTCCAGCGCAGCGCGCAGCTCGCGCAGGCGTTGCGCTTCGATCAGCCCCGGCAGGACCAGATAACCCTCCTCGTAGAAGAACACCCGTTGCGCCTGTTCGAGGTAGCGGGCGGGGTGCGCGAGAACGTCGTCACGGTGCATGCTACGAATCCGATAGCGCTTGCTTGCGGTGGGCTACTGACGGGCCGTTGGTTGGTGAGGCATTTGCAGCAAGCGGCCATAACCCGGCACCGGCTCGCGGTAGCCGGCGGCGCGCAACGCCTGCCAGCACAGCGCCTGGTTGGCGCTCACCACCGGTTTACCCAGCGTCTGCTCGATGCGCTCGATCACCTCGGCGGCCCGGATCGCCGTGCACGAGATGAACAGCGCATCGGCCTCGGGCCGGTCCGCTTCGATGGCGGCTTCGTAGATCACCTCGGGCGCGATGCCGGCCATGTCGTTGTCGTCGGCAAACAGGAAGCTGGTCAGCGCCACGACCTCGGGACCGTGTTCTTCGATGTAACGCACGATGGGCCCGTTCACATCGTCGACGTAAGGGGTCAGCACCGCGACCTTGCGCGCCCCGAAGCCGGCCAGCGCCGCGAGCCCGGCGGTGATCGGCGTGGCAACCGGGATCCCGGGCCGCACCGCGTGAAAGCTTGCGGCTATCGCCTCGTAACCGATCGCCACCGTGCCCGAGGTACAGCTGTAGGCGACCGCATCGAGCCGGCCGTCCGGCAGGATCAGCGATACCGCGTCGGTCAACTTCGGTGCCATACGACGCAGGTTCTCGACGGTGCACGGATTGGTGTTGAGCACCCGCGACACGTAAACGGCAACCTCGTCGCTCGGCCGCATGTTCATGAAATCGCGCTCACTCACATAGTCGCTGGCCAGCGCGATCAATCCGATGCGGTAACGCCCCGGTCCCTTGTCGAGGGTGAAGGCTGTGCGCACCGGATGCGCTTTGACTTCATTTGCCCTGTCCGTAGTTTCGATAGGTTTCATCGTCGTCTTCACCTGTGCCCGCCGGTGCTTCCTTGATGGGCGGTCAGAACCGAGTTGCTCGGAGCCCTCTTTCAAAGGCGCCGGTGTCGCTCATGACCTGAATCGCTACCCGCGTATCGGGATAGATTTCCGGTTCGAGATCGGGGCGCCTGCTGCTTGTTTCACAAAATCTTGCTCCAGCGTATTCAGACAGTCAAGCCGGTTGTTGCCGCGGCTCGAAATAGAGCCCGAGACATTGGTGGAGTGCTCCGCTCACATGGCGTTATTGCCTTTCGCTTCAACGTCAGTTTACGTGTCACTCGACAGCGTTGCGGTAGAGCAAGCCGCGCCGCACCAGCCATTTCTCCGCTTCTACGGCCACCAGCACAACCAGCGGGAGCAGTAAACACACAACCAGTTCCTCTGCGCTCAAGGGCGCGGTCTTGAAGATGCCCTGAAACACAGGTACGTAAATCACCGCTGCCTGCAACGCGAGCGTTAACCCAATGGCGGCAAGCAACGGCCGATTGCTCAAAAGCCCCTGCACGAACAGCGAATCACGCTCCGAACGGATCGCCAACGCGTGGACGAGCTGTGACAGCGTCAGCACGGTGAACACAACCGTCTGCCAGTTCTCTGAGCCGCGCGCGTAAGCCCAGGCCTGACTCAGAATCGACAGCGCGCCGATCAGTAGCCCGACCCAGACCATGTGCTGCCACATACCGTGCGCGAAAATACTCTCGCGAGACGGACGCGGCGCACGGTTCATGAGATCGCGTTCCTGGGGTTCGGCCGTCAATGCAAGCCCCGGCAAGCCGTCCGTTACAAGATTGATCCAGAGGATGTGGATCGGCAGCAGCGGAATAGGCAATCCCAGAAAAGGCGCGAGAAGCAGCGTCCAGATCTCGCCCGCGTTGCTCGTCATCGTGTACTTTATGAACTTGCGGATGTTGTCGAAGATCCTCCGGCCCTCGCGGACCGCCCGGACAATGGTGGCGAAATTATCGTCAAGCAGCACCATGTCGGCGGCTTCGCGTGCCACATCCGTGCCCTTAAGCCCCATGGCCACACCGATATCGGCACGCTTCAGCGCCGGCGCATCATTTACGCCATCGCCGGTCATGGCCACGTATTCACCGCGCGACTGCAACGCCTCGACGATGTCGAGCTTTTGCGCGGGGTCAACGCGCGCGTAAACACGCAGACTTTCGACACGCGTGGCAAAAGCCGCCGGATCGAGCTCCAGCAGTTCGGGGCCGGTAATCACAACGTCGGCCGTCTCTGCAATACCCGTGCGGCGCGCGATGGCGAGCGCCGTGCCGGGATGATCGCCTGTGATCATGACCGGCGTGATGCCCGCCGCACGGCAGTCGGCCACCGCTTGCGCGGCTTCCTCACGCGGCGGATCCATGAGCGCGACCAGGGCCAGTAACACCAGCCCCTGGTTCAAGTCGTCATCGGCGCCGGTCAAGACTTTGCTCGCGATCGCCAGGACACGATAGCCCTCTGCCGCCAGCACCTCGGCCTGGGTGAGCACTGCGTCGCGCGAAAAGGCCGTATCGTCGGCCCACGCGCCGCAATCCGGGAGCACGGCCTCCGGCGCTCCCTTGACCAGTGCAACCTCTCCTTGCGCGCCGCCGTGCACGGTAGTCATTCGCTTTACCGCACTGTCAAACGGCAGCTCGCGCAAGCGCGGATACGCCCGTTCCAGCGCAGCCTTGGTGAAGCCGCTGACCTCGGCGAACTCGAGCAGCGCAATCTCGGTTGGATCGCCGACAACCCGCCCTTCCGCGTCACGCTCCACATCGTTGCTCAACGCCATGGCGTGTGCGAGCCACGGGGCGCGATCAGCCAGATCTGGCGTGAGCTCGGTAAAACGAGTCTCGCCGACCTGCACGAACTCCGCCTGCATGCGGTTTTGCGTCAGCGTACCGGTCTTGTCAGCACAGATGTAGGTGACCGAACCCAGCGTTTCGACCGCCGGCAACCGCCGGACCAGGGCCTGCCTGCGACTCAATTTCCGCGCCCCGAGGGCGAGAGACACAGTTATAACCGCCGGCAATGCCTCGGGTATCGCCGCGACCGCGAGACTCACTGCGGTCAGAAACATCAGTATCGCCGGCTCGCCACGCAGCATGCCCGCCAGAAAAATGACCGCGCATATCGCAAGGATGGCGAGAGCCAGGCGCTGGCCGAACTGGGCCAGGCGCTTTTGTAATGGCGTCTTGACACCCTCAGCGGCGCGCAACAGCCCGGCTATCTGACCGAGCTCGGTATCATCCCCGGTTGCGACGACGATACCGGCGCCACGACCGTGAGTGATGACCGAGCCTTTGAAAGCGAAGTTATGCTTGTCGCCCAACGGCGGTGCCGACTCGGTGAGTGCCTCAACCGTCTTCTCCACGGCCTGCGACTCACCGGTCAGGGTGGACTCGTCCGCCGCCAGCGCCTGCACTTCGAGCAGTCGAAGGTCTGCCGGAACGGCGTTGCCCGCATCCAGCATCACGATATCGCCCGGTACCAGCTCGTGCGCTGGCACGACAGACGTACTGCCGCTGCGCTTTACTCGTGCCTCAGGCGCCGCCAGCAGAAGCAGGGCCGCGACTGCCCGCTCAGCACGGTATTCCTGTACGAGGCCAACTATGGCGTTCAGCAGTACGATGACCAGGATGGCGATGGCATCCTGCGGTTCCCCGACGATACCCGAGACCAGCGCCGCAGCGATGAGCACCAGGATCATGAAATCCAGGAACTGATCGAGCAGCATCCGCAGAGGTCCGCGACGCCGGCGCTCCGTGATGCGATTCTCGCCTGTCCGGGCACGACGCCTGCTGACCTGCGCCTCATCGAGTCCCGTCGCCGGGTCGACCGTCAGCCGCTGCGCTACCGTTTCAGTATCGAGTGTATGCCACGGTGTCGGCTTGGCGTTCGGTTCCATAGCTCGTTGCCTGTACTTCTCGCACCACGGTGTCAACTATGCCGCCGTGGCGTACGATCAATGAAAGGCGAACCTTACGTCCGCATCGTTGGACTGGGGAGCAACCTGTGCCGGGACTGCGCGGTGTACGCGGGAGAACTGCCTCTGCTCCCGACCAAACCGGCCTCTCGCCCGCGGCAATTGATCAAGGCCAGATGCCGCGTTGCAGGGAGACCCGTGCGAGCCGCTCGATCGCGGCGATAAGCGCCGCCATGCGCCAATCCGTGATGGTCTCGGGTGCGGCATCGTCGGTGCTCGAGGCAACCTCGGCGCGCAAGCGCTCCCGACGCTCGAGCACCGTGTCCGATGCGTCGTGGAGTCTACGGGAAAGCTGCCGGTGTATCTCATCCAGTTCCCAGCGCTCATTGGCGGCGTTCTGTACCCACTCGAAAAAGCTGACGGTGACGCCGCCGGCGCTGGCGAGAATATCCGGCAACACTTGGATGCCCTTTGCGTGAAGAATGCGATCCGCGGCTGGTGTGACCGGGCTATTGGCAGCCTCCACGATAAGGCGCGCCGAGATCCGCTCGGCATTTCCACCGTGAATCTGCCCGCCCAGCGCGGCCGGGATCAGAATGTCACACTCGAGCTCCAGCAGATCCTCGTTCGTAATGGTGCGTGTCCCGGGCGTGCCCACGACGGTCTCATGCACGACTTTGTGCTCCAGAGCGGTACCGAGATCGAGACCGCTGTCATCCACGATTGCGCCTTGCGAATCGGAAACAGCCAGGATGTGCGCGCCCGCCATCTGAAACAACTGCGCGGCTGCCGCGCCGACCTCACCGAAGCCTTGAATGACAACGCGCGCTCCGTCCAGCGAGCTCAATTCGGGAATTACACCGCGCGCGATGAATCGCTCGGCGACGTACAGGCAGCCACGCCCGGTCGCGTCTTCCCGTCCGAGAGACCCACCGAGCGCGAGCGGCTTACCCGTGACTACGGCGCGATTGTTGCGTCCCGGATGCAACACGTCGTAGGTATCGTATATCCACGCCATGGTCTGCTGGTTCGTGTAGAGGTCGGGGGCCGGGATATCGGTATGCGGACCGATATCGTCGCCCAGCTCGGTGATGAAGCGCCGCGTGACACGGCGCAGCTCCGCCTCACTGAGGCTCTTCGTATCGCACACGACACCCCCTTTGGCGCCCCCGAACGGCACGTCTGCCAGGGCGCACTTCCATGTCATGAGCTCGGCCAGCGCCGCCATGCTCTCGCGCGTGACCGTAGGATGATAACGAATGCCCCCCTTGCCCGGTCCGAGCACGCGGCTGTGCAGCACACGGTAGCCTTGGAATGTGCGAACAGAGTTGTCATCCATCTGTACCGGGAAGCAAACTTCGATAGTACGTTTGGGCGAGTTGAGAAAGTCAATCAGGCCTCGCTTCAATCCGCTGACATGAGCGGTTGCCTCCCGGAATCGACGGCTGCTGATCTCGCGAGGATCCAGGTTTTCTGCTCCAGCCGCTTGCGCTCGAAGTTCTTCTTGCGCACCGGCAGTCGATTGCTCATTCATAGTTCATACCCTCGAGCGGACAAGAGGCACGCCTGTGAAACGTGAAGCTACCGCCCCGCCGCGCCGACCCCATTGATGGCGATCAACGGATATCGATCGGCCATGGGTTACAGCACTGGAAGATCGAGTCTGCGGCCGAAACGTGATCACCGCAGTCAGTGCCGGAAGCCCTTCCCCCCATGGTCCATGATCGCCTCGGCCCCTGGCACGCAGCGCCGCAGCCGCTTATGCTTGATCGTCCGTCGCCGATCGGGGCGATCCGCTTGACCGCCATCAAACCGAACGCAGGCGGCGTTCCTTAATCTGGATCTGATGCCGCCTCCTGCTTACTTCGACTACAGCCAATCCCTGGCAGCGGCCTGGGACGTATGGAGCAGCACCGTTGCCGGTCGGGACACTGTCGAGCGCGTGGCCCGTCAGCGCCTCGGGGCGCTTCAGGCCTTCGCCTGCGCTCAATCGCCCTTCTACCGTCGCCTGTATCGGGGACTGGATGCCGGCGAGTGCGCGCTCGCTTCACTGCCGCCGGTCACGCGAACGGAGCTGATGGCGCATTTCGATGAAGTCGTCACCGACCGCGATGTGACGCGCATCGGGCTCGACGCATTCCTCGAGGATCGCGCCGCTATCGGAACCCCCTTCCTCGGTCGCTACGCGGCATGGGTCAGCTCGGGTACGACCGGCGAACCGAGCGCGTGGCTTCACGACGGCCACGCGCTGGCTGTCTACGATGCCCTGCAGCTGCTGCGTTTCCGCTCTACGAGCGTGCCCCGCGTCGGCGAACGCTTCGCACTGGTTGGCGCGACCGGAAACCACTTCGCGGGTGTGGCCTCCATCGAGCGCCTGCGACATCTTCAGCCATGGCTCGCCGGCGGTCTGCGGGTGTTCTCGATCCTCGAGCCAATCAGCGTGCTGACACGCACGCTCAACGACTACCGCCCCACGCTGCTGGCCACCTATGCCACGGCCTGCTGCGAGCTGGCCGATGAGCAGGCTTGCGGACGCCTTCGAATTGCGCCACGCGAAATCTGGAGCGGCGGTGAATGTCTTTCGGACAAGGATTGTTCGCATATCGAAAGCGCCTTCGGCTGCCGCGTACGTAACGAGTACGGGGCATCCGAGTTCCCGTCCATCGCCTGGCAATGCGCCCACGGATCGCTGCATGCGAACACCGACTGGGTGCTGCTGGAGGCGGTTGATGAGAATAGCCGGGCCGTTCCTCCCGGAACCGCCTCGCATACGGTGCTCCTCACGAATCTGGCGAACCGCGTGCAGCCGCTGTTGCGCTGCGATCTCGGCGACAGCATCACCTGGTTCGAACAGCCCTGCAGCTGTGGCAGCCGCCTTCCTGCGCTGCGCCTGGAAGGCCGTAGTGACGAGGCCCTTGTTCTCCGCACAGCCAATGGCCAAGCAGTAAAGCTGCTGCCACTCGCCCTGACGACAGTGCTTGAAGAACAGGCCGGCGTCTACCGCTTCCAACTGCGCCCGAACGGCAGCGGCCGTCTGGTGCTCGACCTCGATCTCGGCTGCCACACCGATGCGCCGCGAAGATGCCGGCGCGCGCTCCTCCGCTACCTGCGCTCACAGGGCCTGGCGAATATACGCCTCACGGTCCGTCGCCGTGCGCTGCAACCCCATCCTTCGAGCGGAAAGCTGCAGCGCGTATCGAGATGAGTCAGAGCAGCTGTTGAACGCCTCGACGGGGCAGCGATTTCCAGGTGCCCGAGGCGACGGATCCTGCGTTCAGATCGGGTGATCGATTGCCTCTCGCGGGTGACCGGCCTCCCAGTCCTTGAACTCGAACTGGGAGAAACCGCGCGTCAGGAACGGCTTCGCCAGCCCGCGGTTGAAACGCGCGAACTCCGCGCGCCGCTCGTAGTAGTTGATCACGTCGTCCTCGACCGATCCGGTGCCGGGATCGGGCAGCTCGGTCAACTGATACAGGTGCCGACGGATGAACGACTCGATCACCTCGAGCTGGTGCGTGAAAATGTTCAGATGAATGATCGCCTGCTCCGCGGCCAGCTGATCCTCCTCGGACAGCCCGTCCTCGCCGAGTGCGCGCAGTGTGGCAACCTCGAGCACGGTGAGCGCCTTGACCTGCCTGAAGATCACGCTGTCGAGCCGCTCGTCGAGCTGCTTGAGGTAAGCGCAGACAGCCTTGCTGCTGTACGGTTCGTCGTAGCGCCGGTCGACCTCGTCCCAGACGCTGCCCGCGCCATCGCTGTTGGAGCTTTCGGCCATGGCTCGCATGGTATCACCGGCCGTTCCGTCTTGACCCGTGATCTGGCTCACAAGGCGCGGCGCCCGGCGGCCGGGCACGAAAAAAGGGGCCACCTCGAACGAGGTGGCCCCGCGGTCGTGCCGGGTCAGGTGTCCGTGTCAGCTCGTGGCGACCGACAGGCGACGCCCGGGCACCAGCTTGTGGCCGAGCGCAAACGCGCCGTCACCGAGCAGGGCCTGAGCGACCCCCAGCACCGCCAGGTACAACGGATACTCCCAGCCCCCGTTAGCGTTGGTGAACACCCAGCCGAAGCCGGAATGCGTCCACACGGCACCGATCAGGATCGGCAGCAGCGCCAGCGACACCCAGCGGCTGCCGACGCCGAGGATCAGCAGCAGTCCGCCGACCGCTTCCATCCAGAACACGACGTAGGCCAGGAACGCTGGCAGGCCGAGCGATACGAAGTAACCGGCCGTGCCCTCCAGCGTGAACACGTGGTATTTCAGGATCACGCTGTGCGAAACGAACATCACACCGAGGCTCACCCGCAACAGCGAGGTGGCCACTGCAACGTTGGATAAATGCTTCATGACGTTCTCCTTCAGGCCGATCTGGCCGTTACTTCGATGCCGTACCCGTTGCTCACCCAGGTGTCCCAGCCGCCTTCGACTTCGACC
>JAHELT010000027.1 GCA_024644045.1 Chromatiales bacterium
GGTACCCCACATGAAGGGGATCACGTACTGGTTGCCCGGATCCCAGTTCTTGGACAGCTGCTGCTGGATGTCCTCGCGCAGGTGCTTCACGTTCGGCAGCTTCGACTTGTCGAGCTTCTGCAGAATCCCCGCCGGGATCAGTCGTCCGATAGCGCTGCCGGAGTGACTTACGACGTCGTAGCCCGATCCGCCGGCCAGCAGCTTGGCATCGGCGGTCTCGACCGAATCGTAGTTGTCGTAAGTCACCTCGATGTTGAACTCTTTCTCGAAGTTGGCGATGGTGTCTTCGCCGATGTACTCCGCCCAGTTGTACACGTTGAGGGTGCCCTCGGCGGATGCCGTGGTCGCGCCCAGGGCGAGTGTTAGAGCCGCGGCCGGGGCGACCGCCCCTGCCAGCAACCGTGCAATGTTTCTCATAGGAACCTCTCCAAGTTGATCCCGAATCTGTGTTCGACGGTTTTGCGGGATACCGGGTCTACCGCGCCGTCCCTCTTCGATCATCCGGTGACGCCATCATTTTCCAGAGCCCGATATTGCAGTAATTCGCGCTGCGTACCAAGTGAATTCGGCGCCCGGCGGCCTCACTTTGGTGCGGTGCAGCGAAGCAGGACGTCGGCCGCGACGACGCCCCGCCCCCGGGGTCTCACCAGGAGCGGATTGATCTCCAGTTCGAGCAGCGTGTCGCGATGCTGCATTGCATAGTCGGCGATCTTGAGCACGGTTGCGACCAATGCCTCCCGGTCGGCCGGCGGCGCGCCGCGAAAGGCGTCCAGCAGCGGGAACGTCTTCAGTCCGCGCAGGGCGCGCTCGATCTCTTCGCCGCTGGTGGGAAGGAGCAGCGTGGCGTGATCGGCAAGCATCTCGACCAGGATGCCGCCGGCGCCGAGCGACAGGACCGGGCCGAACTGCACGTCGCTGACGATACCGACCAGCATCTCCGCCACGCTGTCCTCGATCATGCGTTCGACCAGGAACGTTTGGCTCAGCGCGCCCAGTTGTGCAACAGCATCCACGACGGCACGTGCGTCACACAGGTTCAGGCGCACCGCGCCCAGCTCGGTCTTGTGCGCGAGATCGTCGATCAGCGCCTTGACCACAACCGGAAAGCCGAGCGACCGTGCGGCCTCGACCGCGCCGGCGGCATCCGTGCGGTGGCCCTCGGGCACGCTGATACCCGCCTTTTGGAGCACCGTTTTCGCGGTGTGTTCGTCAAACAGCCGGACTGCCTTGCCGTGTACGCCGCTGGTCCCGAGGGAGGCCGGTGCGGGTTCGCCAACCTGTGCGGCGCCGATGAAGGCCGCGGCACGGATGGCGGACAGGCATTCGTCCAGACCCTGCATCGGTGCGATGCCTGCCGCAACGAAGCGCTCGCGTGTGGCACGCGGGAAATTCTCCGGCAGTGTGGCAACGATGATCGGCCGGTTACCCGCCCGGCGATGCGCCGACATGAACGCGCGTTCGGCGCTCAGCCAGTCGCGATGGTCGCAGTTATCCGGATGCGGGTAATCGCAAACCAGCATGGCGACGTCGGTGTCGCTCGCCAGCACCGCGGCATAACAGTCCGTCAGCGCCTGCTCGTTGGCCCAGATGTAGGTGTGGTAGTCGAGCGGGTTGTGCACGGCCACGCGCTCGCCCAGCACCTCCTGCAGCGCTCTGGTCTGCACAGCGGGAAAGGGTGGCAGCTGCAGGTCCAGGTCGTGCGCCAGATCCGCTACCAGCCCGGCTTCGCCGCCGGAACAGCTCATCGATGCGATGCGGTTGCCCGGCAGCGCGCCGTGCATGTGCAGCAGCTTCAAGGTCTCGACGAACGTCGACAGACCGGCCACACGTGCTACGCCGTAACGTTTGAACAAGGCGGCATAAAGATCGTCGGTACCGGTCAGCGAACTCGTATGACTCAACGCCGCTTGTGCGGCCTGGGCGGAACGGCCCGATTTCATCGCCACCACCGGCTTTCGGTGGCGCAGCGCATGGGCGCAGGCTTGCGCGAAGTGCCCGATGTCCTTCACGCCCTCCAGATGCAGGCCGATTGCCGTGACGCGCGGATCGTCGACGAACGCCTCGATGTAATCGCCCACATTCAACACCGCCTGGTTGCCTATGGAGACCACGTAGGCGAGCGGCAGCGAGCGTTGCTGCATCGTCAGGGTGACGCCGATGTTGCCGCTCTGCGTGATGATCGCAACACCGCTTTGCGCGCGCTCGCCGCCGTGTTGATCGGGCCACAGCGCGGCGCCGTCGAGGTAGTTGAGCAGCCCGTAGCAGTTCGGGCCGACCAGCGGCATGTCGCCGGCGGCCTCGATCAGTGCATGCTGCAGCTGCTCGCCGACGGCGTCGAGCTCTGCAAAACCGGACGCCAGCACCACGGCGCCGCCGCAGCCGAGCCGCGCGAGCTCGGCGACGACATCGACCGTCGCTTCGCGGGCCACGCCGATGAACGCTGCGTCCGGGGCCTCAGGCAGCTCGCCGGCCGACGCATGACAGTGCAGTCCCTGCATCGTTTCACGAGTAGGGTGAACCGGCCAGAGCGGCCCCTGGAAACCGATGCGCTGACACTGGCGAACGACCTCTTCGGCGTGACGGCCACCGATCGCCGCGATGTGACGGGGCCGCAGCAGGCGTGTCAGACGCGCGCTGTCCGGCATTGCGCTCAGCGTAGTTCGAGCGGGCGCAGCAGCGCCCGGGAAATGATGTGGCGCTGTATCTCGCTGGTCCCTTCCCAGATGCGTTCGACGCGCGCATCGCGCCAGATGCGCTCCAGCGGCAGGTCCGACATCAGACCCATACCGCCGTGTATCTGGATCGCCTCGTCGGCGACCATGGCGAGCATTTCGGTCGCGTACAGCTTGGCCATCGCGTAATCCTGATCGGTGACGCTCCCGTGGTCGGCCCTCCACGCGGCTTTCAGGGTCAGCAGCTCCGCGGCGTCGAGCCGTGTGCGCATGTCGGCCAGCTTGAAGCTGACGCCCTGGAACTTGCCGATCGTCTGGCCGAACTGTTTGCGCGTGGCGGCCCATTGCAGGCACAGATCGAGCGCGCGTTCGGCTCGGCCCAGACACATGGCCGCGACCTGCAGGCGGGTTGCACCCAGCCAGTCGTTGGCTACGTCGAATCCTTTGTGCGCCTCGCCGAGCACGCTTGATCCCGGCACGCGGCAGTCGTCGAACTCGAGGATGCAGTTGTGGTAACCGCGGTGTGAGACGGAATGGTAGCCGTCACGCACCGTGAATCCCGGGATGCCCTTGTCGACCAGGAACGCGGTGATCTTCTTGCGCGGCCCGCGTGCCGATTTCTCCACGCCGGTCGCGGCGAACAGGATCACGAAATCGGCGATATCGGCATGACTGATGAAATGCTTGGTCCCGTTGATGACATAGTCATCGCCGTCGCGCTCCGCGCGGCATTGCATACCGCGAAGGTCGGAACCGGCGTTCGGCTCGGTCATCGCCAGGCAGTCGATCTTTTCGCCGCGCACACAGGGCAACAGGTATCTTTCACGCTGCTCGCCGACGCAGGCCTGCAGAATGTTGCTGGGTCTCCCGACCAGGTACTGCAGCGCGAAACTGGCACGGCCGAGCTCGCTGTCCAGCAGCGTCATGGAAAAGTTGTCCAGTCCGCCGCCGCCGATGGCCTCCGGCATCGCGGCTGCATAGAACCCTGCGGCAAGTGCGCGCTGCTTGATCTGTTCGACCAGCTCCGGGCGCACCTGGTCGCTGCGTTCGACTTCTTCCTCGTAAGGATAGAGCTCCTGCTCAACGAAAGCCCGCGCGCTTTCGATGATCAGCTGGTGCTCGTGGCTGAGTTCGAAATTCATGGCCGTGTTTTCCGCTGCGCCGCCAGACGCTCTTCGTTCTTTCGCAGCACTTCGCCGGCCCCCACGCGGTAGGTGCGCAATGCCTGCATCACTGCGATCAGGCAGTCGTCGCGCAAGCGCTCGAGCTCCTTGATCGAGCGCCCGGCAGCCTGGGCTTCGCAACCCTGCGCCATGCGCTCGACCAGCGCCTGCGTGATCGGCGGCGGTTCGAGCCTGGTCCAGGGGAACTGCGACGGGTCGAAATGCTCGAGCATGTGCCGCATGCCGCCTTCACCGCCGGCCAGGTGGAAAATCAGACAGGTGCCCCAGATCGACCAGCGCAGTCCCGGCCCGTAGGCAATCGCGGCATCCAGCTCCTCGGTGGTGGCTACGCCGTCGTTCACCAGATGCAGCACTTCCCGCCACAGCGCCTCCTGCAGGCGGTCGGACAGAAAGCCGGGGATCTCGGTGCGCACGCGCAGCGGGTGCATGCCGATGAACTCGTAAAAGGCGACCGCCTCGTCGAGTGCCTGTGCGCCCGTGTCCTTGCCGCCGAGCACCTCGACCAGCGGCAGCAGGTACACCGGGTTGAACGGGTGGCCAACCAGCACACGCTCCGGGTGCGCGCACTTCGCCTGAAACTCGCTCGGCAGCAGCCCGGAAGTGCTGGAGGCGATCGGCACATCGGCACGCGCCGCCGCATCCATCTGGGCGTGCAGCGCGATCTTCAGCTCGATGCGTTCGGGGGCAGCCTCCTGAACGAAGTCCGCGCCTGCGCAGGCTTCCTCGGCGCTTTGCGCATAGCGCAACCGCTCCAGGCTCGCGCCTTCGTAGAGACCCAGCCGGGTCAACGACGGCCAGGCGTTTTCGACCGACGCCCGCAGGCGTTGCTGCCAGCCTTCGGCTGGATCCCATGCCACCACGTCCAGTCCGTGCGCGAGACAGCGCGCCGCCCAGCCCGCGCCGATAACGCCGCCTCCGATCACGGCGACCGTGTTGATCCGGCTCATGCGCGTTTCGTGAGCTGGAATTTCTCGCGCGCCGCCTCGGGCCCGACCACGTGGGCGCCGAGATTCTCGATCAGCGTGACAGCGCGTTCGACGAGCTGACCGTTGCTCGCGTGCACGCCGCGGCTCAGGTAGAGATTGTCCTCCAGCCCGACGCGCGCATTACCGCCGAGGCCCACCGACTGGGCGACGAAGCGCATCTGATTGCGGCTGATCGCAAACGCGGTCCAGTTGGCACCGGGTGGCAGCAGCTCGACCATGGCCTTGAACACACCGACGTCCGCCGGCGCGCAGTAGGGGATGCCCAGGCAGATCTGGAACAGCGGCGGCGCGTCGATCAGGCCTTCCTCGATCAGCTTGTTCGCAAACCAGATATGGCCGGTGTCGAAGACCTCGATCTCCGGGCGCACACCGAGCGCCTGAATGCGGCGTGCCATGGTGCGCAGGTGATCCACCGGGTTGGCCATCACGTAGTTGCCCTCGCCGAAATTCGCCGATCCGTTGTCCAGGGTGCAGATCTCCGGCAGCAGTTCCTCCACGTGAGCCAGGCGTTCCAGCGGCGGTGCCAGGTCAGTGCCGGGACCCGGGAACAGCGGTGCTTCGTTGTTGAACACCAGGTCGCCGCCCATGCCGGCAGTGAGATTCAGCACCACGTCGGTATCGCTTTCGCGCACCCGCGCGACCACCTCCCGGAACAGTGCAGGATCGCGGGCACCTTTGCCGGTCTGCGGGTCGCGCACGTGGATGTGCGCGATGGCGGCGCCCGCTTTGGCGGCCTCGATGGCGGCCGAGGCGATCTGCGCCGGCGTGACCGGGAGATCGGGGTGCTTGTCAACGGCGTCTGCGGCTCCGGTAACCGCGCAGGTGATGATGACCTCGTTATTCATGCCCGTGACCTCCAGAGCGTGTGCCCGACCTGCCGACCTTCAATGGTCGGGGCCGGGTATTGTGCAGGAATCGATTGCCACTTGATAAGCGCCGCGTGGCGCGGCTGCTGTGCTCCCGGTGGAACGGCGTCTGGCCGATGGCTTTGCGGCGAACGCGCGTCCCCCTCATACGCCCAGAAAATACCGGGCATACTCGAAGTCCGTGATGTGCGCGTCCTGCCAGGCCCGGTAGGCTTCGAGCTCGTTGCGCCGGCTCAGCAGGTACTGCCGCCACAGCGGCTCGCCGAAAATCTCCTGCGCCAGGGCCGCATCCTCGAACAGCTCGATCGATTCTTCGAATCTGCGCGGCAGCGGCATCGACTGCTGCGCGCTCAGCGACTCGCCCGACACCAGCTCGCCGGGCTCCCAGCGCTCCTCGATGCCTTTAAGGCCGGCGCCCAGCATGGCGATCACGCACAGGTAGGGGTTCGCGTCCGAGCCGGCGCAGCGGTGCTCGATGCGGCAGGCGTCGGCGGCAGGGCGGTTGATGGCACGCAGCGGTGCTACGCGGTTCTCGATCCCCCAGTAGACCTCTTCGGGCGACCAGGCGTTACGGTCCATGCGGCGGTAGGCATTCATGGTCGGGCGGAACACCAGATGGGTGTCCCGCATGGCCTTCAGCAGCCCGGCCGCGTATTGCCTGGCCACCGGCGACACGGGCTCGACCGGGTCGTAGAACGCGTTGGCGCCGCTTTCGCTGTCCAGCAGGCACTGATGGATGTGCAGTCCCGAGGCGCTTTCGCCGCCGACCGACTGGAAGCGTGTCATGAACGTCGCAATAAGGCCGCGCTCCAGGCACAGCTCCTTCATGTGCTGCTTGGCGCGCACCGCCGCATCTGCCGCGGCCAGCGCCGGCAGCGGCTTGAGTGCGAACTCGTACATGCCGTGCCCGTACTCGGAGACAAACGAGGCTGCCGGTGCGCCGATGCTTGTCATGCGCCGCAGGTATTCCTGGATGAGATCTTCGTAGTGCGGGGCGCGCAGCATGTCGTAGTTGGTGAAGCTGTGACCGTAAGGGCGCAGCTCCGCGAACCGCCCCGCGCCGATCAGCGCCTCGTCGTAGTGAAAGATGCCGAACTCGTACTCGAAAGCGAAACGTGCCTGGTAGCCCAGCGCATGCGCTCTCGCTTCGCACGCCTCCAGGCACGCACGCAGGTCGAGCGCGCAGGCCGAGCCGTCGTTCTCGAAGCTGTTCAGCATCACCGAGGCGGTGTCTGGACGCCAGCCGTGAATCACCGCGCTGCCGGGATCTATCAGCGCCTGGATGCTGCCATAGCCGTTCTCGAGCGAGCAGATCGGCGCGTCGAACACCACGTCGCCCACCGGGGCGCCGTCGGCGTGACTGACGTTGTAGAGGATGGCATTCAGGGACTCGCCGCTGGCCGAAGCCTTGAACGGCGCGTACTTGGTGCGCAGCAGCCCGGTCAGGTCGGGGAACTGGATCTGCACGAACTCGACGCCCCGTTCCGGAAACTCGCTGGCGATGCGCGCTATCTCGGCCTGGCGTTGCGCGATGGTCCTCTCGAGATCGGTCATGGGTCCCCCACTGATGCTGAGCGAGTTTCCTCCCGCACGCCGGCGCCGGATGCGGCGGTCAGCGGTTGCAGAGCCCGATGGTAGCATCAATAATGACTCGGCTACCGCGCAGGGAGTCAGCCGCCCGCAAGCTCCGTCGTCGGGCCAAGCCGCTCCAGCGCCCCACCAAGGGAGGAGCCCCCACCATGTCTCAGAAAGCAAAAAAACTGACACGCCGCCGGCTGCTCAAGGCCACGGCCGCGACCGCCGGTGCGGCGATCGCCGCGCCCTACATCCGTAACGCACACGCCGCGACACCAACCGTGCGCATGCTGATGTGGGAGGACTACATCATCCAGGAGACCGTCACCGAGTTCGAGGAAAAGTACAAGGCGCGCATTGCGCCGCAGTTCTTCGACGGCAACTCCGAAGCGTTCAACAAGATGAAGGCCGGTGGCACCGCCGATTTCGACCTGGTGATGGCCGACGGCTTCTGGCCGCGGCTTTACCTGCGCGACGGGCTGATCCAGCCGATCAAAGCGTCGCTGGTGCCCAACCTGTCTACCGCGTTCAAGGATTTTCAGCCCGGCGCCTACGATCTGCTGCACGACAAACCGGGCGGTACCCTGATCGGGGTAATGAACTGCTGGGGCAGCTACGGCATCACCATGAACCTCGACCACATCGCCGAGGAGGACCGCACGTCGTTGAACGTCATGTTCAGCGAGAAGTACCGCGGCCACCTGTCGACCGGTGCGCGCTTCGAGGAGAACATCGCGATGGCCGGCATACTCGCCGCAACGCAGATGGGTACCGTCAAAGACCAGCGCCCCGACGGTCAGCCGTTCAACCCCTACAAGCTGACCGATGCGGAACTCGCCAGGGCCAAAGAGCTGCTGATCAAGCAGAAGGGCCTGCTGGTGACCCGCTACCAGGACTATGACGCTCTGCAGCGCCTGATGCGCCCGGGTCTGGTCTGGGCATCGCCGGAATTCTCCGAGATCTACCGCCGGCTGACCCGCGCGCGCTGGGCGGGCGAGGTCGATTTCGAAGTCGCCCACATGCTGCAGCCCAAGGAAGGCGGTCTCGGCTGGATCGACAGCTGGCAACTGAGCGCGGGCACGACCAACAGCGAGATCATCGAGCTCTCGCATCACTGGATGAACCACTACGTGAGCCGCGAAAGCATGAAACGCGTCGCCGGTATCGGGGTCGCGCCGTGCTTCGATGTGACCGATATGCTGCCCGAGCAGGAGGTCAAGCTGCTGATGCTCGACCGCACCGCGGAGCTGCGCGGCCTGCACATGTTCGATCAACCTTCCTCGCCGGAGAAGTGGGAGCGGGTCTGGTCCGAAGTCGAGGCCGCCTGAGCCGCACCGCGCTGTCGACGCCGGCCCCGTCGGGGGCCGGCGTCATCGTGTGATCCTGCGCCTGCAAAGCAGCGATATGTCAGAAAGCGTACTGCGCATCGAGGGCGTGACGAAGCGATTCGGCTCGGTCACCGCCGTCGATGCGCTGAGCCTCGAGATAGCGCAGCGCGAGTTCTTTGCGCTGCTCGGGCCGAGCGGCTCCGGAAAGACCACGCTGCTCAGAATCGTGGCGGGACTGGAGGCGCCCGATGCGGGGAGTGTGTTCATCAACGGCACGGACGTGACCGAGCTGCCGCCTTACAGTCGCAACATCGGCATGGTGTTTCAGAATTTCCTGCTGTTTCCCCACAAGCGGGTGGGTGAGAACATCGTGTTCCCGCTGCGCATGCACAATGTGGCGCAGGCGAAGCAGAAGGAAAGGCTCGGCTGGGTGGTCGAGCTGCTGCACCTCGAGGGACTCGAGGACCGCTATCCCCATCAGCTCTCCGGTGGCCAGCAGCAGCGCGTCGCGCTCGCGCGTGGCCTGATCTCGAATCCTGCACTGCTGCTGCTCGACGAGCCGCTGGCGAACCTCGATCGCGAGCTGCGCAAGGAGATGGAGGTGGAGGTCCGTCGCTACCAGCTCGAGCTCGGCATCCCCTTCATCTACGTCACCCACAACCAGGAAGAAGCCCTCACGATGTCGGACCGCATCGCGGTCATGAACAGCGGCCGTTTCGAGCAGGTAGCCGAGAAGCACGAGGTGTACACGCATCCCAACTCGCGCTTCGTGGCCGGTTTCGTCGGGCATTCGAACCGCATGCGCGGCGCACTGGAGTCGATCGCCGACGGGGTCGGGTCGCTGGCCTGGAACGGCATGTCGATCCGCGTCCCGGTCCCGCCAGGGGCGGGCGCGGGGCAGTCCGTCGAATACTTCATCAAATGCGAGAAGATGCAGCTCGCCGGCGCGGGCACGGCTGCGCCCGAGGGAGCTTTTTACAACGTGATCGAGGGCGTCGTGCGCGACGTGATATTCAAGGGTGCGGCGGCCGACTACCTGGTGACCGTGGGGAACGGCGTGGAGCTGTCGGTCAGCGATGCGGGAACCGATCTCAGCTTCGCGGCCAGCGATCCGGTGCGGCTGGTGTGGTCGATCGAGGCCGGGAGCTGCTATCTGGCGGAGGACGGCTGAACCGTGACCGGTAAGCGGCGACTGAAGGAGCACACCCGTTTTCTGCTGATGGCCCTGCCGGGGGCGCTTTTCATCTTCGTGTTCCTGCTGCTGCCGATTCTCTCGATCATCGTGTTCAGCTTCTGGCGCACCGAGGTTTATGAGCTGTACGCGGACTGGAACCTCGATAACTACCGGGTACTGCTGACCGAGCCGACCTATATGATCTTCCTGTGGCGCTCGTTTACCACCGCCGTGGTGGTTGCCTTCACGTGCCTGGTGTTCGGCTGGCCGATCGCCTACTTCATCGCCCGCTACGGCGGCCGTTACCGGCTTCTGATGATCCTGGCGCTGGCGGCACCGTTCTTCACCGGCATCATTCTGCGGGTCTCGGCGCTGCAGGGAATCATGGGCCCGGTGGGCGCTTTCAACATGGTGCTGATGACGTTCGGTATGCAGCCGATCGAGATCATCATGTTCTCGCGCGTGGCCACGGGGATCGGCCTGGTTTATCTCTACATGCCGTTCATGGTCACCGCCATCTACCTGTCACTGCTCAACTTTGACTTCGAGCTGCTGGAGGTGGCCAAGATCAACGGCGCGCGACCCTGGCGGGCGTTCATCGAGATCACCTGGCCGCTCAACTGGATGGGGACGGCAATCGGTCTGATTCTGGTGTTCGTGCCGTCGATGGCCGCCTCGGTGACACCGATTTTTCTGGGCGGCCCGAACGGTGCCTCGTTCGGCTCCGTGCTCGGCAAGCAGTTCGGTGAGACCGGCACCTGGGCGTTCGGTTCGGCCATGGGTGTCATTCTGTTTGCCGTGTCGTCGCTGGTGATCTACCTGGTCTGGCTGTCGGTGGACCTGCAGCGCAGCGGTTTCACCGGGAAAGAGGCGTAGCGGATGCGTCGCGCGCGCACACTCGATGTGCTGAGCAAGAGCGGCTCGGGCGCACTGCTGGTACTGCTGTACGTTTTTCTCTATGCGCCCATTGCCTACATTATCTACACCTCGTTTTCAAAGAACATCGCGTGGCCTTTCCCGCCGCAGCTTTCGCTGCGTGGTTACGAGTTGCTGTGGGTTGGAAGGACGTACCACGAAGCGCTCTACAACAGCCTCACGCTCGGCATCGGCAGTGCAGTTGTGTGCACCCTGTTCGCCACCATCGGCAGTATCGCGGTGCTCAAGTACCGCTCGCGCTGGCGGCGCCTGATCGTGATCACGTATCTGTGCCCGCTGTTCGTGGCGAATCTTCTGATCGGCATATCCAGCCTGCTGTTCAACCGCCAGGTGCTCAACCTGCCGGGTAACATCGGCTCGGCGATCATCGCCAACGCGGTGCACGGCACCGCCTTCGCGTTCCTGATCATGCTGGCGCAGATGGTGCGCTACGACTGGCGGCTCGATGACGCGGCGATGGTGTTCGGGGCGCGCCCGCTGCGCTGTTTCTGGGAGATCACGCTGCCCAACACCTGGCCGGCGATGCTGGGCGCGTTCGTGATCAGCTTCATCCTGGCGTTCAACAATCTCGAGATATCGTTCTACAATCTTGGTGCCACGCAGACGCTGCCCTCGACCGCCTGGGGCTCGTTGCGCCACGGGCTCGGCCCGGAGCTGCCCGCGCTTGCGGCGCTGGTCAACGGTGTGGTGTTCCTGGCGTTTGCGGTGATGTACCTGCTGATGCGCTACCGTATCGTGAGCTTCGGTCACCGCGAATGACGGTCAATTCTGTTCGAGGAAGCAGCGTATGAGCTTTTCTGACAAGGTCGCAATCGTGTACGGCGCCGGCGGCGGCATGGGGCTCAATATCGCCAATGACCTGATCGGTGAAGGGGCTCAGGTCGCGCTCGCCGACCTGAAGCCGCAGCCGGACGGCATTGCCGGCGGGCCGGGAACGTCCGTTTACCATCAGGGCGATGCCACCGACGAGGCGTTCGTCAAGCATGTCACGCACACGGCGCTCGACGCGCACGGCCGGTTGGATTACCTGGTCAACACCACCGGCGTCCTGTGGTTCGATCGCGACCGTTCGCTGCTCGACATCAATCTTTCGGTCTGGGACCGGGTGCTGGAGATCAATCTGAAATCGTTCGCGCTGACCGCACGGCATGCGATTCCTGCAATGCAACGCAGCGGCGGCGGGGCCATGGTGCATTTCTCCTCCATCCAGGCGCTGCGCGGCGACACCCTGCCCCAGGATGCCTACGGGGCGGCCAAGGGTGCGGTCCTGTCGCTCTCCAGGTCGATTGCTATACAGTTCGCGAAACACGGCATCCGTTCCAATGCGATCCTGCCCGGCGCCACGTTCACCCCGATGCAGGCCCGCTGGGAGGGCAAGCGGGATGTGCAGGCCGCGATTGCCGCTCATGTTCCGCTCGGGCGCATCGGCACCAGCCAGGACATGGCGAACGCCTGCCTGTTCCTGCTGTCCGACAAGGCTTCATACATCACCGGGACCGAGCTGGTCGTCGACGGCGGTGTCACGGCGCTGCCGTGATCGCCTGCACACACGACACAGTCGTCCGGTGCACGTTGCCGTATCTTTGCCCGGTTTACGGAGCGCTGCGTCGCCTGGGCAGAGTATTCGGCAGCCTTTTCGACGCAGTCTCGGTAGCACTGTGTATGACGCTTTCGAGTTTCGGTCCCGGTATGGCCGGTGAGCGGTCGCCGGGAAAGCGCGTGCCTGCGGAGTGGGAGCCGCAGGAGGCTATCTGGCTGCAGTGGCCGGGACGCTACGAAAAAGTGTTCGAAAGCGCGTTCGCGAAGATGGCGAAAGTGATCACAGCGTACCAGAAGCTGCATATCCTCTGTGCAACGCGAACAATCGAGCGGCAAGCGCGTGCGGCACTCGCGGACTCGGGCACCGATCCCGACCATGCAAACATCGTCTGGCATGCAATCGCCAACGACAGCGCCTGGATGCGCGACAACGGGCCGGTGTACGTGGTCGACGGCGGTGCGCTGCGTCTCCAGAACTGGCAGTTCAATGCGTGGGGCGGCGCGTTCGGCGCAGACATTCCGTATCGTAACGACAACCGGGTGCCCCGCAAGGTCGGCGAGTACCTGGGCATGCCGGTGGACGATGTCGACATCGTGCACGAGCGCGGCAACCTGGAGTTCAACGGCGTCGATACCGTCATTCTCAACTGGAGCACGCTGGGTGACGAGGCGCGCAACCCGCACTACACGAAAACGCGTGCGGAAGCGGACTTGAAGCGGCATTTCGGCGTGACCAGGGTGGTGTTCGTCGAAGGCGTGCCCGAGGGTGATCTCACCAAGGGACACATCGACGGCATGGCGCGCTTCATTGATCCCACCACCGTGGTGGTGCCCGACTGCAGTGGGTTGGCCGAATGCCGGCTGGACGATCCGGTGTACGACGCGGCCGCCGGGACCATCGAGGCAGCGGGGTTCACCGTGATCCGTGACCCGATGGAAGGTGCAGTCACCTTTGCGGGTCAGTCGTTCGTCACCAACTACGTGAACTGGATCGTTGGCAACGGCTTCGTGATCGTGGTCGGCTTCGGCAATCCGGCCACCGATGCGGCGGCGAAATCGCGCATCGAATCCTATTTTCCGGGGCGCGTCGTGCACGTGGTCGAGATGCTCAACTCCTGGGCGTCCGGCGGCGGTGCGCACTGCCATACGAATGACCAGCCCGCTGCATCGACGGTCGAGGCCGTCGACCCGGCGCGCGGGAGTAGTTGAGCGTTTCCTCGCACCGGCGTGGCGTCGCACGTCAGGGCAGCTGCCGGTGGTGATTCGCATCTTCGTGATCGGCTGCGCGTGACAAAGCCGCGCAGCGCCGGTTCGCCTTCCGCCGTGTATCTCGGCGCGCTGCTGGCGGTGGTCATCTGGGGCGCATCGCCGGTGGCCACCAAGATCGCGGTCGGTGATCTCCCGCCGCTCGTGGTTGCCGTGCTGCGCACCGCCGGCGGGGGACTGCGGCGTTGCTGCTCGCTGCGCTGATCAGACTGCCCTTACCGGACACCGCCGAGAAGCGCCGGCTTCTGGCAATCTCCGCATTTCTGCGGCTTCATCGGTTTTCCGGTGCTGTTCTCCATCGGCGTTCAGCTCACCTCGGCGAATCACGCGTCCATGATCCTTGCCGCCCTGCCGATCTTCACGGCCTCGATTGCGCTTGCGTGGGAGCGCCGCCGGCCCCGGTCCGCATGGTGGATCGGGGTTGCGGTTGCGATCGCCGGCGAGTACGTGTTGATCACGGGTCAGGGAGGTGCCGTCGACGATCGGGCCGCCAGTGTGACCGGCGATCTGGTGGTGCTCGCCGGCAACCTGTTCGCCTCGCTCGGCTACGTTGCCGGCGCCAGGCTTCAGCAGCGCGACTACCCGTCTATCGCGACGACCTGCTGGAGCGCCGGCATCGCCGCCGTCGCGCTGTTGCCGGTCGTGCCGTTCATCGTCGGCAGTGCGGCGTTCGCCGAGGTCTCGCTCGATGCGTGGCTGGGGGTCGCCTACCTCGCCATCGGCGTCACCATTGTCGGTTACGTGCTGTGGTACCGGGCACTTGGCAAAGGCGGCATCGCCCGCCTTGCGCTGATGCAGTTTCTGCAGCCGGTTTTCGGAGTGATCCTGGCGTGGGTGCTGCTGGGCGAGCGCTTTGGTGCGACTTTCGTGGCGGCTTCCGCGGTGGTGCTGCTCGGTGTGTGGATCGCGCTGCGGGCCCGGTATTGACCGGCTTCAGTCGAAGAGATCCGGCTGGGTTTCAGCGAGCTGCGAGAAAAGCGGCTGAAAGTGAAGCCAGCCGATGTACTCGCTGCCGACATGCTCGCGGCTGTAGCGGGCGCGCTCGGGCGGCACCATGACGGGCTGTCTGCCGGTTGCTTCCACCAGCAGCTGCTGCTGGCAGCAGCGTTCGAGCGCGATGAACCAGAACGCGGCCGAGTCGATGCTGTGCCGACTCGCCGTCAGCAGGCCGTGGTTCTGGTGGATGGCGGCCTTCACGCCGCGGAAGGCGGCTGCAACCTGATTGCCGGCGTCGGTTTCGACCGCCACCGCGCCCGCCTCGTCCCTGATCACCACGTGATCCTCGAAAAAGCACGCGGCATCCTGGGTGATCGGATCGAGCGGGCGACCCATCGACGCCCAGGCGACCCCGTAGAGGGTGTGCGCGTGGCACATGGCCACAATGTCCGGGTGTGCCGCATGCACTGCCGCGTGCAGCACGAACCCGGCCCGGTTGAGCGCATGGCTGCCTTCCAGCACGTCGCCCTGGTGGTTGGCGAGGATCAGATTGGACACCTTCACCTGTGAGAAATGCACCGCCATGGGATTGGTCCAGTACAGCTCGGAGTGCTCGGGGTCGCGGACCGTCAGGTGCCCGGCGAAGCCGTAGTCGAGGCTGTGCTGTGCAAAGGCGCGGCAGGCGGCTGCGAGTCGTTGCTTGCGGTGCAAGCGTTCTTCGGCGACGGTGTCGAACACCGGCTCGCGCGGGAACTCGAGCCCCTCCTGTTCGGGCTGGTACACGGAAACGCGCTGGCCGAGCTCTATCATTGCGTGTGCCTCGCGGCGGTGTGAGACTGGACCGCTGAGTTTACTGTCCGCCTGCGCAGTTGAACATCCCGCGCGCCGATCACAGAATCGGCACTGCCAACAAAGGTAGCATCCGAATGTCCGGATCTGAGAGGTACGCGAAGCTGTTCGAGCCGGTGCGCATCGGACCAGTGGTCGCCAAGAACAGGTTCTATCAGACGCCGCACTGCAACGGGACCGGCGACTGGTCGCCACGCGCGCTGGCCGGGATGCGGGCGATGAAAGCGGAGGGCGGCTGGGCCGTGGTGTGCACCGAGAACCTGATGGTGGATGCGTGGAGCGACATCAGTCCGTTCGCCGCGGTGCGTCTGTGGAGCGACGAAGACGTGCCTGCCCAGGCGCTTATGGTCGAGCAGGTGCATCGCCACGGTGCGCTGGCCGGCTGCGAGCTGGCGCATTTCGGGATTGCCGCGAGCAACCGGGTGAGCCGGGAGCCGCCGCTCGGGCCGTCGAGCCGTTTGACCATGGAAGCGGTCGATCCGGTGCAGTCGCGCGCCATGGACAAGGCCGACATCCGCAGCTTTCGACGGCGTCATCGCGAAGCCGCGATGCGCGCGAAGCGGGCCGGGTTCGACGTCGTGTACATCTACTGCCTGCACGAGAACTCGATTCTCTCCCAGTTCTTCTCGCCGCTGGTGAACGATCGCCGTGACGAATACGGCGGCAGCCTGGAGAATCGCTCGCGGCTGTTCCGGGAAATCCTGCAGGACACCAAGGACGCGGTGGGAGATCGTTGCGCGGTGGCAGTCCGCTTCGGCGTGAAGCAGCTGGAGCCGAACCGCATGCTGGAAGATGCCGAACTGCGGGAGATCATCGCGCGGCACGCGGAGATGCCGGATCTGTGGGACGTGTGCGTCAACAACTGGAGCTACGATTCTGCAAGCTCGCGCTTCGCTGCCGAGGGGCACGAAGAGCCGCACATGGATTTCGTGAAGACCCTGACCAGCAAACCGGTCGTCGGGGTCGGACGGTTCACCTCGCCGGATACGATGCTCGCGCAGGTCAAGCGCGGCGTGCTCGACTTCATCGGTGCAGCGCGACCGTCGATCGCCGACCCGTTTCTGCCGCGCAAGATCGAAGAGGGGCGCGTTGCGGACATCCGTGAATGCATCGGCTGCAACGTGTGTATCGCCGGCGAGAACACGTTCACCACCATGCGCTGCACGCAGAACCCCACCATCATGGAGGAGTGGCGCCGCGGCTGGCACCCGGAGTCCGTGCCGTTGACGCGGTCGCCCGATCCGGTTCTGATCGTGGGCGCGGGCCCGGCGGGCCTCGAGTGTGCGCTGACGCTCGGCAGGCGGGGCTATGCGGTAACGCTGGCGGAAGCCGCGCATACCCTGGGTGGGCGCGTGGTGCGGGAAAGCAGCCTGCCTGGCCTGGGCGAGTGGATCCGTGTGCGCGACTACCGCGCCTACCAGCTGCAGCAGTTGAGCAACGTGCAGCTCTACCTGGCATCCGCGCTCGATGCGGCGCAGGTTCGCGAGTACGGATTCAGCCGTGTGATCTGTGCGACCGGGGCCACCTGGCGCAGGGACGCGGTTGGGCGTACCCATGTGCGGCCCGTGGCAACAGAAGGGGCGGCCAGCGTCTTCACCCCGGATGACGTCATCGACAACCGGGTCGACGCGGGTCCTGTCGTGCTTTACGACGATGACGGCGGCTACCTGGCGGCGGCGCTGGCAGAGAAGCTTGCCGGTGACGGGCTGAGCGTGACCGTTGTGACCCCGCATACGACGTTCGCCCGCTGGACCGCCGTGACACTTGAGCAGGAACGTTTGATGGGGCACATGCTCGAGCGCGGAATCGAGGTCCGTGTTGCCAGTGCGCTCGCCTCGGTCGGCTCAGGACACATCGAATGCCGCTGTGTTTACAGCGGTGCCTCAACACGCCTCGAGGCAGCGTCGCTCGTGCTCGTCACATCCAGAGTCCCGAACGACGGCCTCTACCACGCGTTGATCGACGCGCCTGCTGATCTGGAAGCCTCGGGCATCCGTTCTGTGCTGCGCGCCGGCGACTGCGATGCGCCCGGGTTGATCGCTACCGCCGTTTTCAGCGGACACCGGCTGGCGCGCCAACTCGACGCGCCGGACGCGGCAGACGTGGACTATCGCCGCGAGCTGCCCGACGCCGACTGACACGGGAACATCTGCTTGCTCGTCGGAAAGCTGACTGCCCCTTTTCCGCCCCGGTGTTTCCGCGCGCTCGAGGCGGCTATCTGGCGGCGGTCTCGGCCCCGTCGTAGAGCGCCTCGTTCTGCGCGGACAGGATACGCTGGTGCCAGTCCAGGGCATCGGCGGACAGGTCGGTGTTCGGTGGCGGCACCAGGTCGAAGTGGTGGTAGCGGTCTGCGCCGCGCACCAGCATTGCATAATCCTCTTTCGCTACCGTCTGGCGTACACGCGGTGCGATGTAGTTGATGGCAAACCCGACGCGCCGCTCGTCAGAGCGATTGGGCCCGGAGGCGTGCAGGAGCTTGCCGTGGTGCAAGGAAGCCTGGCCGGGCGCCAGCGTGACATGCACGGTGTCGCGCTCGTTGATCGCGATATCGGCTTCCTGACCGCGGGTGAGAAAATTTTCCTCGGCAAAGGTGTCCTTGTGGGGCAGCAGCTCACCGAGGTGGGAGCCGGGGACGAAGCGCATGCACCCGTTGGCTTCGGTGACCGGCCCGAGCGCGACCCAGGCACTGACTTCCGCGTCGCTGTCCAGACCCCAGTAGCGCAGATCCTGGTGCCAGCTGACGTAGCTGTCGGTGTGCGGCTCCTTGATGAAGAAGGTCGAGCCCCATACCAGGATGTCCGGGCCCAGGACGGTTTCCACGGCATCGAGCAGGCGCGGATGGCTGACGAGCTGGTGCGCAAAGCGGCAGATCACGTGCGGGAAGTTGAGCTGGTGCTTGTTGCCCAGCTTGTGCCCGGCGCCCTGCAGCTCTAGGGCTTCGAGTTCACGGCGGTAGTAGGCGGCCTGATCGCCGCTCAGCACATCCAGCGGGAAGACGTACCCGTCCTTGAAAAAGCGGTTGGCGACGTCGCCGTTCATCTGCTGCTCGGGTGCTCTGCCCATCGTGCGCGCTGCATTTTGTCCGCCGTATTGAAAATCATTACCGCCCGAGCGGCAACCGGTTTTTTCAGCCTCCAGACGGTCGAACCCCCGTCATGTTTGGGGACACTCCCCAAACATGACGGGAGTTCGTCATTCCGGGCGGCAGAAAGCGGCCACTGAACTAGAATAACAAGGCGTCTCGTCGAGGCGGTCAGCAAGCTTTGGAGGCTCGATATGGCAAAGTACCTGTTTCAAGCGTCTTACACGGCGGAAGGCGCAAAGGGCCTGCTTAAAGAAGGCGGGAGCGCCCGGAAGGCGGCGGTTGAGGAACTGGTCGCCGGGTTGGGTGGCAGCGTCGAGTGTGTGTACTTCGCATTTGGCGGCGATGACGTTTACGTGATTGCCGAGTGCCCGGACCATGAGAGCGCTGCCGCGGCCAGCATGACGGTTGCCGCCTCCGGCGCGGTCAGCGCCCGTACGATCGTGCTGCTTACCCCCGAGCAGATCGATGCTGCCTCCCGAAAGAGTGTGCGCTACGCTGCCCCGGGGCACTCTAAACAGTGACGAGCGTTCGTCATTGTTGGGGAGTGTCCCCAAGTCTGACGGGGGTTCGTCAGTTTTTCAGGAATGCGGAGCGTGCTTTGAAGTAGGCCTGCGCCGCCGGGTTGACGGGTGCGGCACCGGAGAATTCATCGATGATCCGGCGCAGTGCCAGCGGGTCGAACTGACCGCTTCGCGCCAGCGCATGCAGCGCCGCGACGACGATGTGCTGCGGGTTGATCTCGAAGTGCTCGCGTAAGGCGGCGCGCGTCTCGCTCAGGCCGTACCCGTCGGTGCCGAGCACCGTGTACTCGCCGGGAATCCACGGGGCGATGCTGTTGGGCAGCGCTTTCACGTAGTCGGTTACCGCCACGAACACGCCCCGCTCATTGCCGAGCGCACGCTGCAGGTAGCTGGTGCGGGGCGCTTCGTCCGGGTGCAGCCGGTTCCAGCGCTCCGTATCCATGGCGTCGCGGTACAACTCGTTGTAGCTGGTCACGCTCCAGACGTCGGTTGCGATGCCGCTTTCACCGAGCAGCACCTGGGCCTGCAGCACCTGCTGGATAATTGATCCGGAGCCGAACAGGTGCACGCGGGTAGGTCCTTCCAGCTTGCCGGCCTGCAGACGGTAAAGCCCGCGCAGCACGCCTTCTTCGATTTGCCCCACGTCGTCGATCGCCGGCATCGGGTAGTTCTCGTTGTACAGCGTCAAGTAGTAAAAGACGTCCTCCTGCGCCACGTACATACGGCGGATACCCTCGCGCACGATGATGGCGATCTCGTATGCGAACGCCGGATCGTACGACAGCAGGCTGGGGATAGTGCCGGCAACCAACTGAGAATGACCGTCCTGATGCTGCATGCCCTCGCCGTTCAGGGTCGTGCGACCGGCTGTGCCACCGAGCAGAAACCCGCGGCACATCATGTCGGCGCACGCCCAGATCATGTCGCCGACGCGCTGGAAGCCGAACATGGAATAGAACATGTAGAAGGGAACGGTCGGTATGCCGTGCACGGCGTAAGCGCTGCCGGCTGCAAGAAACGACGCCATCGCACCGGTTTCGCAAATGCCCTCCTGCAGAATCTGCCCGTCTGTCTCTTCGCGGTAGGGTAACAGGCTCTCGCCGTCCACCGGGGTATAGCGCTGGCCGTCCGGCGAGTAGATGCCTGCGTGCTTGAACAGGGCCTCAAGGCCGAAAGTGCGCGCTTCGTCGGGCACGATGGGCACGACGTACTCGCCGATCTGCGGCTCCTTCATCAGCTTGCCGAGCATGCGTACCATCGCCATGGTGGTGGACAGGCTGTGCTCGCCGCTGCCCTTCAGCCACTGCTCGAAAACCTCCCAGTCCGGCACACTCAGTGGCGGGCAGCGCACCGTGCGCTGGGGAATGAAACCGCCAAGCGCAGCTCGACGCGCGCGCAGGTAGGTGAGCTCCTGCGAGTCGGCGGGCGGCAGGTAGTACTGCGCCTCCTTTATCGCCGCCTCGGACAGTGGAATGTTGCAGTCGTGCGCCAGCGCCAGCCGCTCCTCGTGCGACAGCTGCTTTTTCTGGTGGGCGGTGTTGCGGCCCTGACCTTTCCCAAGACCGTAACCTTTGACGGACTTGATCAGAATTACGGTCGGCTTGCCGTCCGACTGCAGCGCGCGCCGGTACGCGGCGTAGATTTTCTTGGGATCCTGACCGCCGCGTTTGATCGAACGAACCTCGTCGTCGCTCAGGGTCTTCATCAGATCGCCGAGCTCGGCGTTGCCGCGCACCCACAGGTCGCGTTGCACGTCCCCTTCGGACACGGACAGGTACTGGTAGTCGCCGTCCACCGCGTCGTCCATGCGTTTTTGCAGCACCCCGTGCGCGTCGCGCGCAAACAGCGGGTCCCAGCCGCTGCCCCAGATGACCTTGATGACGTTCCAGTCGGCGCCCCGAAACGCGCGCTCCAGCTCCTGGATGATCTTGCCGTTGCCGCGCACCGGACCGTCCAGGCGCTGCAGGTTGCAGTTGACGACCAGCACCAGATTGTCGAGCCGTTCGCGCGATGCGATGTTGATCGTGCCGAGGACCTCGGGCTCGTCCGCTTCGCCGTCGCCGATGAAGCACCAGACTTTACCGCCGTTGCGCGGCTTGAGACCGCGGTTTTCCAGGTACTTGCAGAAGCGCGCCTGATAAATGGCCGTGGGCGTGGAAAGCCCCATCGACGCGCACGGCACTTGCCAGAACTCGGGCATGGCGCGCGGGTGCGGGTAGGAGCTGAGTCCGCCTTCAGGCGCAAGCTGGCGGCGGAAGTTATCCAGCTGTTCCGCGTTGATGCGGCCTTCGAGAAATGCGCGCGCATAGGTACCGGGGGAGGCGTGCGGCTGAAAGATGACCAGATCGCCGCCGTAATCCCTTGAGCGCGCGCGGAACACGTGCTGCAGCCCCACCTCCATCATGGTCGCCGCCGAGGTGTAGGTGGCGATGTGCCCGCCCACGCTGTCACCACTGTCCGCGCCGCGCACGATCATTGCCGCAGCGTTCCAGCGCAACAGTTTCTCGATGCGTGCCTCGAGTTCGAGGTTGCCCGGGTAGGGGGGCTCTTCCAGCGGCGGAATGGTGTTGCGGTAGGGCGTGTTCAGCGTTGCTTCGTTGAACTGGATATCGCGACTCAAGGCGTGATTCTGCAGCAGGCGCAGGATCTCCTTCACGCCCGGTGCGCCGTAGCGCTCCTGGATCGAGTCGATCGAATCGATCCACTCCTGACGTTCCAGCTCCCAGTCGCCGGCCCGAAACTCGTCGCTGCGGGAATCAACCATCGCGCCGCCTCCAACATTTCTGCCGTAACCCGCGCAATATGCGTGCCGCCCGGAGAATTATAGTACGGCGGATGTTCCCGATCTGAGAGGTTTCAGCCGTTTCGGTAAACGTAACTGTAGGCGTTGATCGCCGGGACGCCGCCGAGGTGCGCGTACAGCACTTTCGCCCCGGCGGGGAAAAACCCGATGCGCACCAGGTCGATCAGCCCCTGCATGGATTTTCCCTCGTAAACCGGGTCGGTCATCATGCCTTCGCTGCGGGCACACAACCGGATGGCTTCGTTGGTTTCCGCCGAGGGGATGCCGTAGGCGGGGTAGGCGTACTCCTCTTTGAGCACCAGGTCGTCGTCGGCTATCGGCAGGCCGAGCTCGACGAGCTCGGCGGTATGCTGCGCGATCTCCAGCACCTGCGCGCGGGTCTGATCGGGCGTGCCCGAGGCATCGATGCCGATCACGCGCTGCGCGCGTCCGTCCCTGGCGAATCCGACCAGCATACCCGCGTGGGTGGATCCGGTCACGGTGCAAACGACGATGTAGTCGAACGCGAACCCCAGCGCGGCTTCCTGCTCCCGCACTTCCTCCGCGAAGCCGACGTAGCCCAGGCCGCCGAACTTGTGCACCGAGGCGCCGGCCGGGATAGGGTAAGGTTTTCCGCCCCTGGCTCTCACGTCGTCCAGCGCCCGCTCCCAGCTCTCGCGGATGCCGATGTCGAAACCTTCGTCGACCAGCTCGATCTCCGCGCCCATGACCCGGCTCATCAGGATGTTGCCGACCCGGTCATACACCGCGTCCTCGAACGGCACCCAGCTCTCCTGCACCAGGCGGCACTTCATGCCGAGCTTGGCCGCGACCGCGGCTACCTGCCGGGTGTGGTTCGATTGCACGCCCCCTATTGTGACCAGCGTGTCCGCGTTGGACGCGATGGCGTCCGGCACTATGTACTCGAGCTTGCGGATCTTGTTGCCGCCGAAGGCCAGCCCGGAGTTGCAGTCGTCGCGCTTGGCGTAGATGTCAACCTCGCCACCCAGGTGCTTGGTCAAGCGAGGCAGGTGCTCGATCGGGGTCGGGCCGAACATGAGCGGGTAGCGTTCGAATTTTTCCAGCATTCAAGGTCTCCGGTCGGCTGTGCGCGTTGCCGAAGTCTAGCCGCCCGGCCGCCCGGATGTCATATGTCGCCGAATCCGCGTGACCGCGAGCCTGGCGGAAGGCGAGACCCTGTCCCCGGGCGGGAGAGGATCTGGGATCAGGTGTGTAACAAAGCCAGACCCATACCCTTGATCTCTCTCGCCGCGGGAGAGGAGAAATGGGGACAATCCCCGTTGGCGGCAATGTGGATAGTCTCCGATCACCGACCGCGAGCGCATCGATCTCACCTGCTGGCGGAGAGGGACAGTCCCCTCGCGGGGAAGGGATCGGGATGCGCGGCTCAGCCCAGTTTCGCGCCGTTCGGCACCTCGCGTTCGGGGATCGCCAACACCACGTTGCCGTCCTCGCGGTAGAACCCGGTCACCAGGCACTCGGAGCGCATCGGACCGATCTGCTTGGGCGGGAAATTGACCACGCCGACGACCTGCCGTCCAAGCAGCTCGTCCTTGGCGTAGATCTGGGTGATCTGCACGCTGGATTTACGCACGCCGATCTCCGGACCGAAATCGACGCGCAGGATGTAGGCCGGCTTTCGCGCTTGCGGGAAATCGTCGACCTGCACCACGGTGCCGACGCGCAGCTCCACTTTCTCGAAGTCGTTCCAGGTGATTTCGTCCATCGTCAATGACCGTTGTCGGGGTGTTTACAGTTGCTCGTTGCGATGCGCGTCGGCCAGCGCCTCCATGCTCGCAAAATGAAAGTTGGTCTGCACCGGTCGCGGCGGCGGCGCGGTGGCACCGAAGCCGCTGCGGCCGTGGCGCCTGTCGATCCAGCAGGTCGCGAGACCGGCCGCGTGCGCGGGCACATGATCGTGGAACAAGCTCTGCGCCGTATGCAGGATCTCGCCTTTGTCAATGCCGCTCTCGCCCAGCGCACTCAGCATGAACGTGAAGTTGGCCGTGTCGGGCTTGTAGCTGCCGATGTCCTGGGCGGTGTAGACCGCGTCGAACGCCACGCCCAGTCTGGCGTTGCTGGCGGCGAAGCTCGCGCGGTCAACGTTGGAGAGAATCACCAGCCGGTAGTGCTGTTTCAGGTAAGCCAGGGTTTCCGTCGAATCGCCGAATGCCGGCCAGTTCGGCACCGAGGCACCGAAGCGTTGCGCTGCCTGCGGGTCGGCGGGCAGCTGCCAGTGCGCGGCCAGCCGTGCATGAACCGCGGCCAGCAGTTCCGGGTAGAGCATGCCCGGCGTATCGGCCTGCTGCGCGCTCTCGTGCCGGGCGAAGGCCTCCAGCACCTGATCGCGTTCCGCGGTAACCCCCTGGGCCGCGAGCCACGGGCTCAGCGCCTCGTGAATACCGGTTTCCCAGTCGATCAACGTGCCGTAGCAGTCGAAGGTGAGCGTGCTGAAGTCGCGAAGCTTCATGATGATCCTTTCGGGCGAGGCTCGCCACTGCGCGCCTCGCTCCGCACAGCCGGAGGACTTCGAGGGGCGCGATGGTAGTCGCGTCGCGGGCAGATAGCCAGCCGTGTTCAACTCATGTCGCGTACGAGCTTCGCAAGCTGCTCGATGCCGGGGCGAATCCTGTCCGAGGTGATCGACGAGAACCCGAGGCGGAAGAAGTTCAGCGGCGGATGGTCTCCCATGAAATGCACGTCCCCGGGTTCCAGCAGGATGCTGTGCTCACGCGCGACGCGCATCAGCTCGCGCGCGTCCAGCTGTGGCGGGCCCTCCACCCAGTATGACGTGCCGCCGAACGTTGGAATCTGCGCCGATTGCGGCAGATGCTCCGCCAGCGCGTTTCCCAGCACCTGCCAGCGGTCGCGGTAGGCATGACTCATGCGCCGGATCAGCGACTCGTGGTAGCCGCTGTTGATGAACAGCGCAAGCGTTCGTTGATTGTTGGCGGGCGGGTGGCGCACCATGAGCCGGCGTAAGGCGCGTGCTTCTTTGATCAGCTCGCGCGGACCCACCATGTAGCCGATGCGCAGTCCCGGCGCCAGCGTCTTGGACAGGCTGCCCACGTACACTACGCGCTCATTGTGGTCGAGGCTTTTAAGGGCCGGGGTCGGCTCATCGACGAAATTGGTTTCGCTTTCGTAGTCGTCTTCGATGATGACGAAGTCCCCGTCCGCGGCGCGCTTCAGCAGCGCGCGGCGCCGCTCCAGCGGCATGGTGACGGTGGTCGGGTACTGGTGGCTGGGCGTGGTGAAAACGTAGTCGAGGCCCGCCAGCTGATCGTCGACAATCAGTCCCTGCGCATCTACCGCGAGCGGGCGCAGGTTGGTTGTTTTCAACGCGAACGTGTTCCGGGCGTCCGAGTAGCCGGGATCTTCGATGCCGACATGGGTCTGTGTGTCAACGAACAGGCGCGCGAGCAGGTACAGCGCCTGCTGCGCGCCCACCGTTGTCAGAATTTCCTCGGGGGCAGCCCATACGCCGCGGCGCGGCAACAGCCGCGTGTGAATCTGCTCGATCAGCAGCTCGTCGTCCTCGTCCACGCTGTCGCCGGCCCATTCCTGCACCGCGCCAACGTACAGGGAGCGGCGCACGCACTCGCGCCAGTCGGCGACCGGGAAACGCGCCGGGTCGAACTGCCCGGTGACGAACGGGTAGCGGTAGCTGCGCCAGTCGAGGGGCTTGACGATGTTGCGCTGGTGCGATGGGAGCACGCGCAGCCGCGTCTGCCAGCTGGGCGCGCACTCCGGGCTGCGCTCCTCGCGCGGCGCATCGACGACGCCGCGAAGAATATCCTCGTTGACGTAGTAACCGCTGCGCTCGCGGGCGACCAGATACCCGTCGTCGACCAGCTGCTGATAGGCCAGCACCACCGTGTTGCGCGCAACGCCCAGCTGCTTGGCGAGCTTGCGCCCCGAGGGCAGGGCGCTGCCGGCGGGCACGTGCCCGGCCAGTATCGCATTGACCAGGAGTTCGCGGACCTGCGCCTGCAAGCTGAGGTTGCTGCCTTGCGGCAGGTGCATGAGTTGATCGCGCATTCCGCTGGTCTAAAAAACCGCCGTGAACTGGCCCTAGCCCGTGCCGGAGATTTGGAGTGTAGTCTAGCGTAAGCCGGCGTGAAACCGGGTTCACCGCAGCATGCAACTGGGCGCTTCCACGCGGAACGCGCCACAAGGGGACCGCTCTCATGAAGTACTCAGCCAATTCGTTGGAACATTTCTGGATGCCGTTCACGGCAAACCGCGATTTCAAGAACGCCCCGCGGCTGCTGGTGCGCGGCGAGGGCGTTTACTACTGGAATCACCATGACCAGAAGCTGCTGGACGGTTCATCGGGGCTGTTCTGCTGCGCCGCCGGTCACGGGCGGCACGAAATTGCCGATGCGGTGGCCGCGCAGCTCAAGCAGCTGGACTTCGCTCCGCCGTTTCAGACCGGTCAGCCCGGCTCGTTCGAGCTGGCGCGGCGCGTTGCTGAGCTGACGCCGGACGGTGTGAATCACGTGTTCTTCGGCAACTCCGGCTCGGAGGCGGTCGACAGCGCGATGAAGATCGCCTATCAGTACCACCGCGCCCGTGGCGAAGGACAGCGCAACCGTTTCATTTCCCGCGAGCGCGCCTATCACGGCGTGAACCTGGGCGGTACTTCCTTGAGCGGCATGGTACGCAATCGAGAGGCGTTCGGATTGGGCGTGGCCGGCATCGCTCACATGCGTCATACCTGGCTTGCCGAGAACCGTTTCACCAAGGGGCAGCCCGAGCAGGGCGCGGAGCTTGCGGACGACCTGCAGCGCATGGTCGATCTGTACGGCAAGGAGACTATCGCCGCGTGCTTCGTCGAGCCGATCGCCGGTTCTACCGGCGTGCTGGTGCCGCCTAAGGGCTACCTTAAGCGGTTGCGCGAAATCTGCGACGCGCACGGTATCCTGCTGGTCTTCGACGAGGTGATCTGCGGTTTCGGGCGTACCGGCAAAGCGTTCGGCGCGCAGAGTTTCGACGTGATTCCCGACATGATGACCATGGCGAAGGCCCTGACCAACGGCGCGCAGCCGATGGGCGCGGTTGCGGTACGCGACGAGATCTATGAGACGATCGTCGCGGCGGCGCCGGCCGATGCCATCGAGTTCCTCCACGGCTACACCTACTCGGCACATCCGGGCGCGTGCGCCGCCGGTCTCGCGACCCTGGACATCTACAAGAACGAAGGGTTGTTCGAGCGGGCTGCGGAACTCTCGCCGTACTTCCTCGAGTCCGTGTTTGCGCTGAGCGATATCCCGGTGATCACCGACATTCGCGGCTACGGCCTGATGGCCGGCTTCGACGTGGCCCCCGACGGGGCGCCCGGGAAGCGCGGCACCGACTGCCAGAAGCGGTTGTTCGCCGCCGGTCTGCACGTGAAAATGACCGGTGACGCCGGCATCCTTGCGCCGCCGCTGATCATCGAGCGGGAACAGATCGATGAAATGTGCAGTATCCTGCGCGATGTGCTGACGAAATACTGAACGCGCGTGGCGCGGAACACACCGGCTGGAGAGCACCCATGGTCGTAAAGCTGAATCACTTCATCGATGGTAAACCGGTGGCGGGCAAGGGCGCGCGCTACGGCGACGTCTTCAACCCGGCCACGGGCGAGGTGTCATCGCACGTTCCCCTGGCCAGCGCCGAGGAAGTCGCCGGTGCGATTGCGGTCGCGCAGCGTACCTTGCCGGACTGGGCAGCCACCCCGGCCGCGCAGCGGGCGCAGGTGCTGTTTGCGTTTCGTGCCCTGATCCGGTCGCACATGGACGAGCTCGCCGAACTGCTCTCCATCGAACACGGTAAAACCCTGGCGGATGCCAAAGGCTCGATCACGCGCGGTCTCGAAGTGGTGGAGTTTGCCTGCGGTATCCCGCACCTGCTGAAGGGCGGCTACTCCGAGGGCGTAGCGAGAAACGTCGACAGTTACGCGGTACGTCAGCCGGTTGGCGTTTGCGCGGGGATCACACCGTTTAATTTTCCCGCGATGGTTCCCATGTGGATGTTTCCGGTGGCCGTTGCGTGCGGCAACACTTTTCTGCTCAAGCCGTCCGAAAAAGATCCGTCACTGCCGCTGCGGCTCGCGGAGCTCATGCAGGAGGCGGGACTGCCCGACGGCGTGCTGAACGTGGTCAACGGCGACAAGGAAGCGGTGGACGAGCTGCTGACCAACCCCGGCGTTGACGCGGTGAGCTTTGTCGGCTCCACGCCGATCGGCGAGTATATCTACAGAACCGGCACGGCGCACGGCAAACGCGTGCAGGCTCTGTGCGGCGCGAAGAATCATCTCGTCGTGATGCCGGATGCGGATGTCGAGCAGACCATCGACGCGCTGGTCGGCTCGGCATACGGCTCTGCCGGAGAGCGCTGCATGGCCGTCTCCGTGGCGGTCACGGTGGGTGACGAGGTCGGCGACGAGCTGGTCGAGCGTCTGGCTCCGCGCGTAGAGGCGCTGAAGCTCGGGCCGTACAACGATCCCGAGGCGGAAATGGGCCCGCTGGTGACACGCGAGCACCTGGATAAAGTGCGCGGCTATGTGGACACGGGTGTCAAGGAAGGTGCGAAGCTGGTGGTGGACGGTCGTGACGTGGTGCTGCAGGGCTACGAGAACGGTTTCTTCATCGGCGGCTGCCTGTTCGATCACGTGACGCCTGAGATGCGTATCTACAAGGAAGAGATTTTCGGGCCCGTTCTGAGCGTTGTGCGCGTAAAGGATTACGAGTCCGCAGTGCAGCTGGTCAACGATCACGAGTACGGTAACGGCGCAGCGGTGTTCACACGCGACGGGGACACTGCGCGTAACTTTGCCAACCGCGTGCGCATCGGCATGGTTGGTGTCAACGTGCCGATTCCGGTGCCGGTTGCCTATCACAGTTTCGGCGGCTGGAAACGTTCGCTGTTCGGCGCGCATTCGATTCACGGCACCGAGGGCGTGCATTTCTACACGCGGTTGAAAACCATCACCGGTCGCTGGCCGTCCGGGATTCGCGAGGGCGCCGTATTCAACTTCCACAGCGGCAGCGAAACCTGACGAACCATCAACAATTTGGGGACACTCCCCGAATTGTCGAGTTGTCGTCGGTCATGGTGTCCCGGCGCAGCGCGTAAGTTGCGCTGATCCGCAGAATGGAGATGTCGCTGAGCGTGTTTGCCGGGCGCCGCCTATACTGCTGCGGTCACTGCGCGAAGCCCGGCGGCGCCATGCTCAACTTCAGGATCTCAGAAACCTCAGGACGGATCCTTGTTGCCCTGCTCGTACTCGAACTCGGGGTGTTTCACGCCGCCGTATTGCTGGCCGCTTATCTCAGTGCGCTGCATCTTGACGCCGCCGAAGCCGTGGGGCCCGTGCTGTGGTGGCTGCGTGCCTCATTGTTCAGCGGCGCGTTGATGGTGTGCATGGCTGCGCTCAAGCTCTACCAGGGCCGTCCGCGCGAGCGAACCAGCACGGCGCTGCTGCGCCTTGCCGGCAGTTTCGCGTTAGCCGGCTCGCTGCTGCAGCTCCTGTATCTGCTGCTGCCCGTGCTGCGCATCGAACCGGCCGTGTTGCTGGTCGCGCTGGTGCTCGCGTTCTTTTTCCTCGGCACCATGCGCCCGGTTTTCCTGGATTCGGTATCCGAGCGACGGGCGCGCAGCGCCGTGCGCTCCCGGGCGCCATTGGCCGGGAACGATGCCGTGCACGACATGTCACCTGAGGAGTTTCACGCCAGCCTCGCGCGCAACGGCGAACACGCGAGCCTCACCGCGCAACATCGCATCACGCGCCGTGGGTTGTAAGTGAGAGGCGCGACGGTTGCCGTGTTGTTAACTGTCGCCGGCGCCACGGCGGCGCTCGAGCCGCCGGTGCACCCTCTGACCCGTATCTACTATGAGCTCGAAGTCGCCAGCTACTGCGGCCTGGTGTCGCGAGCCGTGCACACCGGGTTCCGCCGCGAGGCCGCGCCGCTGGAACGCGAGCGAACGCAGGCCCAGATCGAGCGCGCGCGCATGGACGCCTGGCAGGCGGCGCACCTCGAATGGCAGAACCGGGGGCTTGGCGGATTCAAAGGCTGGTGCCGGAATGAGGGACAGGCGGCGGCGGAACGGTTTCTTGCTGTGCCCGAGTAGGGGTTGCCTGAGCTGGCGGCGTTGCCGGACTCAGTGTGCTCCAGCCTTTGTTTCACGCCCCGACCGAATGCGCGGCGGCGGTGAGGTTCTTCAACTTGGCGATCGCCCGTTCGCGCCCCAGCAGCCCGAGCCCGCAGTCCGGCGCGGCGATCAGGCGGTGCGAGTCGATATGATCGAGCGCGTTTTCCAGGCGCTGGCGGATCTCCTCGATCGATTCCACCCGGCTCCTGGCGATCGCGACCACACCGAAGATGACCTGGGTGGCCTGAAACATTTCCAGTAGCGACAGGTCGTTGGGCCGGTGCGCGTCTTCGACGGAGATCGCCATGATCGAGGAATCGTCTACCGCCTGGGCCAGCCTGAAGTAGGACTCCGGCGGCGCCTTCGGGTAGTCGGGATTATCGAGCCGGTCCGGGTAGCCGCAGCACATGTGCACGGTGCGGGTGACGTTGTCCGGACACCCGTGAAAGGCGCGTTCCAGATTCTCCAGGCCGTAGGCGAGTGCCTCTTCGGGTTTGCGCGCAAAAAGCGGCTCGTCAATCTGGATGTTCGCGCACCCCGTTTCGGCGAGAGCCAGGACCTCGGCGTTCAGCGCGTCCGCGATCGCAGCACCCAGCTTCACGGGGTCGTTGTAGTGGACGTCTGCCAGTGTGTCGCTCATGGTCATGGGCCCCGGCATGGTGATCTTGACCGGTGCCTCGGTGAACGACTGGGCGACGTTCCAGTCGTGCGGCAAAAAGGGCTCGCGCGCCTTGATCGGACCGACGATAGTCGGCAGCGCGGCCGTATAAGCGCCGTTGCGCAGCGCTTTGCTGGTCAGCTTCCCAAAATCGATGCCCTCGAGGTGCCGGCAGTGGTAGTGAATGTAGTTCTCGCGGCGGATCTCGCCGTCGGTGGGAATGTCGATGCCGCACCTCACCTGGTCCTCGATCGCCTCGCGGGTGCCGCGGGCGAAAATCTCCTCAGCCTTGTCGCCGAGCGCGTCGACAGCGTGCTGCCAGTCGGCGGTGGGCTTTTCGGCGTCCGGCCCCTGTGGATTGTTGAACCAGTCGGGAACACTGACGTAGTCGGGCTTCGGGTAAGCGCCGATGCAGGTGGTTAGCAAGCTCATGTCGGTGCGGTCGCGTGCTGACGGGTTACTGCCCGGTGCTCTTTTGCTCCTGGTCGCCGCCGACCTGGCCTTCGAGGTTGTCGGGGGCGAAAATGTTCTGATACCCCTCGGTGCCTTTGGCGGGTTCGCCTCCGGTATCCGATTCGACCTGACCCTCCAGATTGCCGGGTGCGAAAATGCCCTGATACCCCTCGGTACCCTTGGCCGCCTCGCCGGTCTGCGGCGGTGGAACCGCCCCGGTACCGGTTTCCTGCCCCGGTTTCGCGCGCTGAAACATCTGCAGCGTTTCGCGTTCCTTGATGCGCGCGGCCGCGCGACGCTTTTTCTCTTCCTTGACAGCCACTTTGCACTCGTCCAGGCCCAGCGTGCCGGCGAAGTACACGGTGCCCAGTCCGGCGCAGAAGATCAGCACGAACAGCATCAGCGCCGGTTCGGCGAAATAAGTGCGCGCCGCCTGCGCCCGTCCGCCAGCCGCCACCTGCGCCGCCGCCTTGGCCGCGCGGTCCTCGCGCCGCTTGGCGATCTCGAAGAACACGGCCCCGACCAGGGTCAGCGCGACGATGATCACGGCCAGCGCGCTGATCGACGGGTTGATGCCGTAGCGCACCTTGCTCGCGAGAACCGTGGTCAGCGTGCTTTCCGAGATGATTGTGAAAACCGTGGTGTTGTAATTCTCAAACGATGCGAGGAAAGCCAGCACGGCTGCGGAGCCCATCGCAGGTTTCAAGAACGGCAGCAGCACTTTGCGAAACGCCTGCACATTGGTGGCACCCAGATCGAGGGCTGCTTCTTCGAGCGCGGGATCGAAGCGTTGCAGGCGCGAGATGAACACCAGCATGCTATAGGCGGAAATGAAGGTGGCCTGGCCGAGGATGGTGAGGAAGATGCCGTCGTAGAAGATACTTTCGTAGCCGGTGTTGAACATGCGCCCGACACGATCCCAGAACACCAGCGTTGAAATGCCCAGCACTACGCCCGGGATCAGAATCGGCGAAATCACGATGGTGTAATACCAGGGACGCAAGCGCGCGCTTACCTGTGTGAGCATCAGCGCGCCGGCCAGCCCGATGGGCACCGCCAGCAACACGACGCCAGCGCCGATGATCAGGCTGTTGCGCAGCCCGAGCATCAGCTTGTCGTCCTGAATCAGCACGTCGAACCACTCGATTGAAAAGCACTCCCACGGCATGACGCGCGGAAAGGCCGAGCTGTTGAACGCGGTGATGCTCATGATGATGAGCGGACCAAACAGGTACGCGAAGAACGCCAGTACGAACCCCATAATGAATACGCGGCTGATCGTGTTGGAGTTCACCGCGCGATCTCCCCGAGCTTCACTTTGAATACCTTCATCATCACCAGTACGAAGACGATCGTGCTGGCGAGCAGAATCAGCGCATACGCGGATCCGCGATTCCAGTTGTTACCCGTCTGGAACCACTGGTAGATGATCTGCGTGAACCACAGGCTGCTCGGCCCGCCGAGAATCTGTGGCGCCGCGAGCGCACCCGCGCTGAGCATGAACACCATGGTGCATCCGGAGCTGATTCCGGGCTTGGCGAACGGGATCACGATGCGGCGGTGGATTCGTATCCACGATGCACCCATGTCGCGCGCGGCCTCGATCTGGTTCCTGTCCAGACTTTCGATGGCGTTGTAGAGCGGAAAAATCATCAGCAGGATAAACGCGTAGCCGAGCCCCGCATACAGCGCTACGTTCTCGCGGATGAAATCGTACGGTTGATCGATAACCCCCAGCCACATCAGAAATCCGTTTATCACGCCAGCCGAGCCGAACATGATACGAAACGCGAACGCGCGCAGGATCTCGTTTACCCAGAACGGCACAATCAACGACAACACCATCAACCGGGCCCAGCCGCCCGAGGCTGAATGGGCCAGGTAATAAGCGATCGGGTAACAGATGGCGAGATCGAAGAGGGTGACGAAGAACGCGGCAATCAAGGTGCGAACGAAAACGCCGAGATCGACCGTATTGAACTCGCCTTCGGCTGCGGCACTGCCGTACACCATGAACTCGTAGTGCTCGGTCGTGTAGGTGTCCTGCGGTCCGCCGATCTCGGCCGGGGGCAGATTGTGGCGGAACGAGAAATCGATCATGAAGGCCTGCGGCAGCAGGATCATGATGAACATCCAGAACCCTACCGAGAGCAGCAAAAAGGTGCCCAACGCTGTGCCGTTGCGGGTGAAAAACTGGCGGAAATAGGCGTTCGGGTTCATGGCGGTCACTCCGCGTTTACTCGGCGGCGAGAGGTCCCTCGGGCAATGCCACCGCGAGTTCCGCGGGGAAGCTCAGATCGACCTGTGCCCCCGGCGCGTGGCCCAGCTGGCGGCCGTCGTTGACCAGCGACATCTTGATCCGCTTGTCGCCGCCGGGCACATCCAGAAACACCTGCCAGAACTGGCCTTCGAATTCTTCCGTGTGCACGGTGGCTTTGATGGTGTTGTCGGCGCTCGCGCCGTTAGTGAATTTCAACGATTCCGGTCGTACGAACACGAAAGCCGAATCGCCTTTGCTCAGGCTGGCTTTCGTCGAGGTGCGCGCCCGGATCGGGCCGACGTTGGTGTCGACCACCGTGAACTGCGCATCGGCTTCAGTAACCCTGCCGCGAAACAGATTATTCTCGCCCACGAACGAAGCGACGAACGGTGTTTCCGGGTGATCATAGAGCGAGGTGCCGTCGGTCACCTGTTCGATGACGCCCTCGCTCATTACCGCGACGTTGTCCGACATGGTCAGCGCTTCGCCCTGATCGTGGGTTATGTAGATGAAGGTAATGCCGACGCGCTGTTGAATGGCACGCAATTCGGTGCGCATGTGTTGGCGCAGCTTCAGGTCCAGCGCCGACAGCGGCTCATCGAGCAGCAGCACCTGAGGCTCGGCGGCGAGCGCGCGGGCGATCGCCACACGTTGCTTCTGCCCGCCCGAGAGCTCGTGCACCATCTTGTCGCCCTGACCCGGCAGCGCGATCAGGTCCAGTAACTCCTCGGCACGCTTGCGCCGTTCGGTTTTGCCGACGCCTTTGACCTCCAGCGCAAAGGCGATGTTCTCCCACACGGTCATCAGCGGGAACAGCGCCAGGTTCTGGAAGATCAGCGCGGTGGGGCGTTTGTTGGGGCCGATTCCGGCCATATCCTGCCCGCCGATCTTCACCCTGCCTTCCGAGGGCTCCAGAAACCCCGATACCGCGCGCAGCAGCGTGGTTTTGCCGCAGCCGGAGGGGCCCAGGAAACTGAAGAAACTTCCGCCCTCGATCGTGATGTTGACTTCCCGGGCGGCGACAAAATCGCCGAAGCGGATCCAGACGTTTTCGAGCTCGACATCGGCGCTCATACGTGATTTCCCGATGTTGCGCACTCACCGGCGCGCGTTGTTGTTGTTATCAGATTGTGCCGCGCCCCCCGGCGCCAACGCCGGGGGGCCGATATTGTCAACTCAAGCGTTGACGAACTTGTTACGGAACTCCGTGCGCACATCCGCGTACCACTGCGGCTCTTTCGGCCAGGGCCACAGGTTCGCCAGCGAGTTGCCCGGATAGACCGAGCCGAACACCTTGGCATACTGCGCGCTGGCAAACTTGTCGGCGCCCAGCACTGCAGAGTTGTAGCCGTGTCCACCGTAGCTGGAATCGGTGCCGCCGTCGATCGACATGCCCGCCGGTTTGGGCAGGAAGCAGTAGTCGATGAACGTGTACACGGCGTCCAGATCGCCCGCCTGATTTGACAGCGCCATACCGTCCACCCAGGCCAGCGAGCCTTCAACGGGGGCGCGGTACTGCACGGCTTCGCCGTCATTCATCAGTGTGATCGGCGGACCATCCCAGGTCTGCCCGACCAGCACGCCTTCGTTGAGCAGACCGTTCTTCTGCGAGTCGGCGTCGTTCCAGAAGAGCTTCACCTGCGCCTTGTTCTTGATGCAGTAATCGGTGACTACCTGCCAGGTCTTGCGCATGGTCCCTTCGTCGTTATAAGCGCGTTTCATCGCGCCGGGCTCCAGCGCGCCGGTGGTTTCCAGGTACAGCCCCGCACCGAGCATGCCCGAATGCGGCCGCATCATGGTCTTGCCCTTCACGTCCGGCTGCCAGCAATCGCCATAGCTGGGGACTTCGCCGGTACGCGGTGGGCTCCACAGATCGGTGCGCCAGGCAACGCCTTCGGTGCCCCAGATGTGCGGCAGCCAGTGCGAGCCCTTTCCGCCGAAGTTCCATTCTTCGTTGCCCACTTTCAGCATGGCCGGGTTGACGTTCTTCAGGTTCTTGATCCGAGCGTAGTCGAACGGTGCCAGCAGACCGAGCTCTATCCACTGCGGGGAGCGCATGTTGGTCGGACTGCAGATATCGATGCCGCGGCCCTTGGTGGCCTTCATCTTGTTGATGATTTCTTCGTTTGAACCGATGCCGGTGTAGTTGACCTTGATTCCGGTCTCGGCGGTGAAGGCTTTCAGAAAGCCGGGCGGCAAGTAGTCCGACCACATCAATACGTTCACCTCACCCGAGGCGGCGAGGACGTTGGAACCAATGATCCACGGCCCAACGGCAGCGCCCGCGCCGGCCGCGGCGGCGCCCTTGAGCACCTTGCGGCGAGTCATCTGCGCCGGTTGTTTAAGGGGTTTCGTCATCTCTACCTCCAGTCAAATCTAGCGTTGTAGTGTTAAGTTCTGTCCGGCTGTGTACGCGGACGGAGTATTGCGGGACGCCACCGGGTGGCGGGCTATCGGGTAAAGGGCTTGCTTGGTGCTCACGCGTTTTATTCTAGTCAAGCTCGGGTGGACGTAACGTTACACGGCAGCAGTCCGGCAACCGTAGGAAAATCTGGCCGCGCCGTCAATTGCCGGTTTGTCCCAGCTTCCGGGCCGCTGCGGCACCGATCGACGTCATACCCCGGGCGCGCCGGGTTTATTCTCGGAAAAGCGTGCCCTGGTGCGTTCCGTCGACTATACTTTTCCCTTACATTTCAACAATCAAGCGGGTGAAGTTAAAGTTTCGCCGCGGCTGGGCCGGGCAAACTGGGGACCATTATGCGGTTTGCGCTCTTTCCGAAGAATCTGACGCTGTTCAACAAAACCCGCGTCCTGGAACAACAGATCGACGAGTTTCTGGACAAGGTCTCGCAAGCCGGGCTGGTGTTCAACCGGGCGATCGAGGTGTACCTGGCCGACGGTGCGAGCGAGGAGTTCGAGGGATTTCTGCAGCAGGAGGAAAGGATCGAGGCCAAGGGAGATGCGCTGCGCCGGACCATCGAGATCGAGCTTTACGCCCAGACTCTGATCCCCGATCTGCGTGGCGATGTGTTACGGCTGCTGGAGGACATGGATCATCTGGTGAACGTTTACGAAGGCAATCTGTTTCGTCTGTCCATTCAACGGCCGAACGTGCCGCCGCAGTTTCGCGAGGGCTTTCTCGAGCTAACGCGCACGGTGGTGACCTGCGTGGAGACCGTGGTGCTTGCCGCGCGAAGTTTTTTCCGCGACATGAACGCGGTGCGCGACCACAACGCCAAGGTGATCTTCTACGAGACCGAGGCGGACAAGATCGGCACGCGGCTGCAGCGCTCGATCTTCGGCTCTGAGCTGCCGCTGGAGCACAAGAACCACCTGCGTTACTTCATCGAGCGTATCGACGAGCTCGCGAATGCCGCCGAGGACGTGGCCGACACGCTGGCCATCTACACGATAAAACGGCGCGTATAGCGGTGTCTCCCGCCGCGTACGAGCACTGCACCGGCGCGCACACTCGCCCCGGACGGCCTTAGACGGCGTGGAGCTCGCAGTCCTCATCCTGCTCGGCAGCGGTCTGTTTCTCGGCTGGTCGCTGGGCGCCAACGACGCGGCCAATGTATTCGGCACGGCGGTCGGTACACGCATGGTGCACTTTGGCACTGCCGCCGTGGTGTGCAGCATCTTCGTGATCCTGGGCGCCGTGATCAGCGGTGCGGGCGCCTCGCAAACGCTGGGCAAGCTCGGATCTATCGATGCGATCCACGGCGCCTTCATGGCTGCTCTGGCCGCTGCGGTGACGGTGTACGGCATGACGCGCTGGGGGCTGCCGGTCTCGACCAGCCAGGCCATCGTCGGCGCGATCGTCGGCTGGAACCTGTTCAGCGACTCGGTGACCGATACCCAGGCGCTGGTGAAGATCCTGCTGACCTGGGTGGCCTGCCCGGTGCTGGCTGGTGCCATCGCGGTACCGGTGTTCAAGCTTGTCGCCTGGATGGTGAGCAAGGCCCGGCTGCATCTGCTGCGTCTCGACGCATACACCCGCCTCGCCCTGATTGGCGTCGGCGCATTCGGCGCTTACAGTCTCGGGGCCAACAATATCGCGAATGTGATGGGGGTGTTCGTGCCGGTGAGTCCGTTTACCGACTTCCGGCTCGCGCAGCACCTCACGCTCACCTCCACGCAGCAGCTTTTCCTGCTCGGCGGCCTTGCGATCGCCGTCGGTGTGTTCACCTACTCGAAGCGCGTCATGTTGACGGTGGGCACGGAGTTGATGCCGATGTCGCCGATCGCCGCCTGGGTCGTGGTGTTCGCTCATTCCATCGTGCTGTTCGTGTTCGCCTCGCAGGGCCTGGAACACGCGCTTGCGCAAGCCGGGCTGCCAACCCTGCCGCTGGTCCCGGTGTCGAGCTCGCAGGCGGTGATCGGTGCCGCCATCGGGCTCGGCCTGTTGCGCGGTGGGCGCACCGTGCGCTGGGGTGTATTTGTGCAGATCGGTGTCGCCTGGCTGGCGACACCGTTTCTGTCCGCGGCGATATGCTTTGTCGGGCTGTTCTTCATGCAGAACGTGTTCGATCAGGTGGTGCACAGGCTGGTATTTTACGAAGTGACGCCGCGCGTTGCTGTGCGCCTGGCCGAGAACGGTGTGCCGGAGGCGGCCTATTCCGATCTCCTCGGGCGTACTTACTCTTCGAGCGGCGCGCTGGTGAGGGCAATGTCGGAAGGCGCGTCTTTGACCGGCGCGCAGCGCCGGGCCGCCGTCGATCTGGCGATGCGACATTCCCTGGAGATCGATCCCGACAAGCTCGACGCGTACGACTTCAGCCGGTTCGGCGCGGCGCGGCGCCGCGCTCTCGAGCGGCTGTCGGGCGTGCGCTTTCAGTACGCCTGGGAGCTCGCCGAGGCTCTGGCAGCGCAGGCACCGGAATGGCGGCGGCTGCCGGCGATCCCCCGCAACCGGCTTTACAACAAGCGCCTGGACGGCGACCTGGACTACCTGCTGCGCATCTTCGAGACACACGGCCCGTAAACGCTCGAACTTGTCGAAGAACCGACACTTTGGGGACACTCCCCAAATTGTTGACGATATGACGGTTCAGGTGCGGTTGATCCGG